>CAKONZ010000001.1 GCA_934098525.1 uncultured Bacilli bacterium
ATAAGAAAAATACAGGTTGCTTTTGAGCAATTTTTAAAAAGACTTATGGGTATCACAAAAACAGGTCATACTGGTATTCAGAAGAGATTCCTTTTGTTGAGGCTGCTGAGATTGGTACAGAAAAGGTTATAAGAGATCATTCTACTATTGGTATTGTTGTTACTACTGATGGTTCAATAGGAGATTTTGAAAGAGGATCTTATGTGGATGCAGAGGAAAAGATTGTTAATGAATTACATGAGATTAATAAACCTTTTATTGTTGTTTTAAATAGTAAACATCCAAATGATGATAGAACGGTAGCTCTTGCTGATGAGTTAAGGGAAAAATATAGTGTTCCAGTTATGCCTATGGATGTACTTTCTATGAATGAAAAGGATGCTTGTGATATTCTTAGAGAATCATTATATGAATTTCCTATTATTGATATTAAAGTTAGAATGCCTGAATGGGTAGGAGTATTAAATAATGATCATTATATTAAGAAAACTTATATTGAAAAGATCAAAGAAAGTGTTACAGAAGTTGATAAACTTAGAGATGTTGATTCAATATTGGGTCATTTTCAAGATTGTGAGTATATAAGTGGTGCTTATACTTCTGATATTGATCCTTCTAAGGGTTCTGTTACATTAACTTTAGATGCTCCTGAGGATTTGTTTAATACGACTTTAAATGAAATGATAGATGTAGATATTTCTAGTAAAGCTGGTTTGCTTTCTTTATTCCAAGATTATAAAGAGAGTAAGACTGAATATGAACAATTTAAGTCAGCTTTAAAAATGGTTAAAACAACTGGATACGGAGTTGCTAATCCAACATTAAAAGATATGAAACTTGATAAACCTGAAGTTATTAAACAAGGAAGTAGATATGGTATTAAATTAAAAGCTACAGCACCATCAATTCATATGATAAGAGTTGATGTTGAATCTACATTTGAACCTATTATAGGTAGTGAATTACAAAGTAAAGAACTTATTGATCATTTATTAAAGGGTAGTGATACTGATCCAAATAGTATTTGGTCTTCTGAAATATTTGGTAGAAGTTTAGATGTTATTGTACAAGAAGGAATTCAGTCGAAAATAGCTATGATGCCGGAAAATATAAGATATAAAATTCAACAAACAATGACTAAGATAGTAAATAAAGGATCAGGTAATTTGATAGCAATTGTTATATAAAAAAACCACATTAGTGGTTTTATTTTGTTATGTTTATTTTATCTCCATCATAGCCATATACATTTATTTTTAATTTAAATGTTTTTGATGATAGTTTTATATTTGTTGTATCGTCTGTTGTTGTACTTGTTATTTCATTACTAAAGTCATAATTGTCATCTATCCATATTCTTAATCTATAATTATGCGTTTCAGTACTATTGTCTAGATTAAAGCTATCTGAGAATATAAAATGATCTTTGCTATTCTCATCATTAGTTAGAGTTTCTTTGTTGAATGTTGGAAGAGAACTTATTAGAGTTGGCGCTAATACTTGAGCTTCTTGATTAATTTCATCTTTTTTATCATTTACTCTTGTTAAATATAATTTTACAGCATCGTTTGGCAATGTATTATCACTTTCTTCTGTGAAGTATATATAATACGCTATTTTTGTTTTACCGGTAGCGTTACTTTCAATGCTAAATGGAAAATATTCTGGTTTTATTTTTCCTTCTTCATCTGTGATGCTGTCTTCTCCAGTTATATTTAGACTTTCATTACTTTCTATATATTTAAATGTGATTTTACCTGATCTTATGCTTTGTGTAGATTCAAAAGAAAATGTTGTTACTGCATATGTGACACCAATTACTAGTGCTAGTAATATTGCAACTATTATTATTGGCTTTGGTATTTTATTTTCTTTCATAACTCCTCCTATTGTTTTATACATATATATAATATCATATTATTTTCTTATTTTTCAATATTATTTTTTTATTAGACAGTTTTTGGTATAAAATATGCAAAATTACTTAAAATTACTTGATTTGTTTTAATATAAATGATAAATTATATATGTAAGCATAGACTTGCTTATTAAAAACTACGGGAGGTATATTTTAATGAAAAAAGTAGAATTAGTAGAAGCTGTTGCTGCTAAAGCTGGTTTAACAAAAGCTGATGCAGGAAGAGCATTAGATGCTACATTAGAAGCTATTACAGAAGCTTTAGTAAAAGGAGATAAAGTACCACTAGTTGGTTTTGGAACATTTGCTGTTTCTGAAAGAGCTGCTAGAACAGGACGTAATCCTCAAACAGGAGCTGTTGTTAATATAGCTGCTAGAAAAGCTGTTTCATTTAAAGCTGGTGCTGCATTAAAAGATGTAGTTAATAAATAAAAAGCCTTTGGCTTTTTTTTTATTATAATGATATAATTTATATGGAGGCTGTATGGAAAAAATAGTTTATAATGTTTTGAAACTACTAGAAGATAATAATTTTGAGGCTTATATTGTTGGAGGATATGTTAGGGATTTTTTGCTTAATAAAAAAACAAAAGATATTGATATATGTACTAATGCTAGGCCTAAGGATATGATGAATTTATTTAATAATGAAAAGATAACAATTTTGGAATATGGAAATGTTATTTTAGAAATAAATGATTATAAATTTGAAATTACTACTTTTAGAAAAGATATAACTTATAAAGATGCTAGAAAACCTGTAGAGATTTTATATATTGATACTTTAGATGAGGATTTATTGAGAAGAGATTTTACTATTAATGCTATTTGTATGAATAAAGATGGTAAAATTATTGATAAATTAAATGGGATTAAAGATTTAAAGAAAAGATTAATTACTACTATTGGGGATCCTGATGAAAAATTTAAAGAAGATGCTCTTAGAATGATGAGAGCTATTAGATTTGCTAGTGTTTTAGAATTTCTTATTGATGAAAAGGCTAAGAAAGCAATTAGGAATAATAGGGAATTACTTAGGGGACTTTCGTATGAAAGAAAAAAGGAAGAATTAAATAAAATATTTGCTACTAAAAATAAAAAGTATGCTGTTTCTTTAATAAGAGAATTGGAACTTGAGGATGTATTAGAACTTGAAAATATAGATGTTATTACTAAAACTAATCATATTATTGGTATTTGGGCAATGATTACCTCTAAGAATTATGCTTTTACTAAGGAAGAGAAGAAAACTATTAGTTTGATAAAAGAATTGTATGATAAAGACTTGTATAACTCTAAGGTTTTATATGAATATGGGATTTATCCAGTAGATATAGTGTGTGATATTAGGGGATTAAATAAAAAGAAAATATTTAAATTATATGATAGATTACCAATTAAAGATAGGAATGAGATAAATATTAGTCCTTTAGAGATATGCGATTTATTTGATTCTTTAGGAGGTTCTTTTATAAAAGATGTTTATGAAGATTTAGAAGATCAAATATTAACTTTTAAATTAAAGAATAAAAAAGAGGATATAAAAAGATATATAATAAAAAAATATGATATAATACATAAATAGGTGGTAGAGTATGAAAAGCAATAATGTTTTGAATTTGATTAAGAATAATAATATAGTTATTCCAAGTGTTTTACTTATGAATAGGAAAAAATTAGATATAAGTGAAAAAGAGTTATTGTTTTTAGCGTATTTAATGGGTTTTGAAGATGTTATTTGCTTTGATATAGAGGGTTTTTCTAGAAAACTTGGTTATGAGATTAATGATATAATGGAGATTATGTCTTCTTTAGAAGAAAAGAATTTGATTAGTATGATTACTAAGAAGGAAAATAGTGTTATTAGAGAATATATTTTATTAGATAATTTATATAAAAAACTAACTTCTTTTGTTGTTGAGGTTGAAGCTAATAATGAAGTAGGTGATTCTTCAATGTTTTCTAAGATAGAAGAGGAGTTTGGAAGAGTGCTTTCTCCTATAGAATATGAAACTATAAAACAATGGTTAGATTCTAATATTAGTGAGGAACTTATTTATGAGGCTTTAAAAGAGGCTGTTTTAAATGGTGTTTATAATATTAAGTATATTGATAAGATTTTGTATGAATGGAGTAAGAAAGGGTATAAGAAAGCTTCAGATATAAGAAAAAATAAGGTTAGTGTTAAAGAAGAAAATATAGAATTATTTGATTATGATTGGTTGGATGATAATGAGTAATATTGATGTGGTTTTAAACTATTTTGATGAGTTGTTTTTAAATCCTAAGTGTGAACTTAATTATTCCAAAGATTATGAATTATTAATTGCTGTTATGCTTAGTGCACAAACTACTGATAAAAGAGTTAATAAGGTTACAAAGATATTATTTGATAGATATTCTGATTTGAAGAGCTTAAAAGAGGCTGATATAGAGGATATAAAGAAAATAGTTAGGGAACTTGGTAGTTATACTAAAAAGGCTAGTGCAGTTATTGAAATAGCAAGAATATTAGATGAAAAATATGGTGGAATTGTTCCTATGGATAGAACTTCTCTTGAATCTTTACCTATGGTTGGAAGAAAAACATGTAATGTTGTTTTATCAGAATATTTTAATATTCCTAATATTGCTGTTGATACACATGTTGATAGAGTTTCTAAAAGATTGGGTTTTGCAAAGGAAAATGATAATGTTTTGGTTGTTGAGAAGAAGTTGAAACGTTTGATACCAAAGGATTGTTGGAATAAGGCTCATTTACAGTTTGTTTTATTTGGAAGATATCATTGTATGGCAAAAAAACCACTTTGTGATAATTGTAAACTTAGTAATATATGCAAAATGAAGAAGCATTAGTGTTAATGCTTCTTTTTATTTTTGATTATTTCAGTTTCTACAGTTTTGTCTTCTAAAATGTTGTATTGTTTTATAGTTTTTTCTATATTTTCATTAGTGTTATTTTCATCTTTTATTTCTTTTGATTTTGGTTTTCTTTTTTTATTCTTTTTAAATAATGTAATTATTAGTACAAATGATGTAAAGATTAATATCCCTGATAGTAGCATGATGATGTTATTTGAATCATTTATTTTTTCTTCATAATATTTTAGTTCACTGTCGTTGTATTTTTGTAAAGTATTTTCTGTTTCTTCATATCTGTACCATGATTCTTCGCCGGTTTCTATATTTTTTCCGTATATATATGAGTATATAGAAGATGCTGATATTTTATAAGCAGTTGTTTCTTTTTCATTTATTTTTATTGTTGTTTTAATAAAGTTATCAGGTATAGATAGAGCAGTAGTTGGTATTATTGAGTTTGTTTTTGCTATTATTAGTATATATGGATAGTATTTATTATTTGTATCATCATATATAAATAATGCTATTTTACTATTTTTATCTTTAAGTCCTACTAATATATTTTTGGTCTTTTCATTATAAAATGCTGGTATTGTAATATTATTTATTTTTATCTCTTTTTCTATAAAATTATCTGGTTTTTCTAATGATGATTTTCTTTTTACAACTGAGTATTCTTCATTATTTATTGTTACTTTTATAGGATTTTCATCTTTTACTATAGCTTTTATTATATATGTTTTAGTAGTTCCTTTTTCAGATGTAACTTTTATTTCTATTTTGTTTTCACCTTCAGTAAGGTTGATTTCTCCAATTCCTTCAATTTTTGCTTTGTTATCTTCTGCTTCAGCATTGATTTTTATTTTTTCAATGTTAGAGTCAAGGTTTATTGTATATTCTGTTTTATCTTTACTGAACTCTGGTGTTAATTTTTGTCCTTCTATTGATAGGGATTTTAAATTATTATTTGTAGAATAATTGTATTGACCAGAATTATTACCTGAGCTATTATTTCCAGAATTAGAATTGTTTGGTTTAGATGGACTAACTCCTGTAATTGTTACTGGATCTACTGATGTTGAAATTTGTTCTTCACTAACAAAATCACGTATTGCATATGATTTAGCAGATACTTGAGATGATCCTGTTGCAATTACTTTAAATGTATAGGTTCTTTTTAATTGTGTAGTTGATGAATCACTTGCTACGTCTATAACATTTAAATCACCGCTTATGAGTTTTAATTTTGAACTATCATATGTCAATGTGTATTCACATGTTCCAATAGCAGAGGAACTTTTACAATATACAGTTACTGTTGTATTGTTACCAACGGTAACATTTTTATTTGATGCATATATATCTATTGTTCCGTTTGCAGCATTAACTTTTAATGTAGGAAGCATTAAAAGCGCTAATAATAAATATTTTATTTTTTTCATATATTTCTCCCTTATTTAATCCTTGTATAACCTAAAATATGTTTTTGAATTTTTAATAAATCTAGTGAATCTATTTTGTCATCATAACTTACATCTGCTGCTACTTTATATTCATTGGTTAGAGTTGTATATTTTAATATGTGTTTTTGTACTCTAAGTAAATCTATACTATTGATGCTTCCGTCACCATTTATGTCACCTTTAATTGCTATTACATATGTTTTGGTTATATTATTACTTGTAATTACAAGTTTATCTCCTGTTGCTAATTTTGTATTTTTTTCATCATCATTTCTACTTGTTATTTTTGCTTTTGCAGTTGCATCAGCTTTTAATACTTCACTAATTATTGTACTAGGTAATGTATCTACTGATATACCTGTTATGTATTCACCACTAATTTTTACTGGTATTTTTTCTATTATTTGATCTGGTGTTAATTTGTCTTCAGATGTTTGTTTAGTTTTTATTATATTTATTGTATATGTTTTGTTTGATCCTGTTTGTGATGTTACTACTATATTTACTTTTGTTTCTTCATCTTTAATAGTTATTTCTTTATCATAAGATAGGGTAGATGTAGATACTTTTGCTTTTGCTGAAATGCTTAATTTTGTTGTATCACTTGGTATGAAGTATTCGTATGTTAAGACATCACTATCAAATCCTGGTAAAAACGTATTATTAATTTTTATTTCTGAAAGATCATTATTTGTATTTCCGATAGGTGGATGCATAGTGTATGCTTCAGGCATGTTGTTATATACTGGTATTGTAAAGACATATGGTGTATTTAATAATGAAAGTTCTGAATATGAAGTATATGTTGATAATGATTCAGAGGCTGGGGCTATAATGTTAGTCATATATTGATTTGTATATGATGTATAAACATTGTTTGGACCGGTGTTGAATTTTTGATAATACATTGTGTTTTGGCCTTTATTTATGTATGCGTTTGCAATGAATCTAGCACCATATATTATTGCATCTTTTCTTGTTTTCCATGGAACGCCATAATATGAATCTACATATCCTGCCGCTACGGCTAAACCTCTTGCTACAGCACTGTTTGTTACATTATCTTGATATGCTCCAATATTGTAATAATTATAGAACCCTTTCAATGATTTTCCACCATATGTTAAAGAAGAATTTCCGCTTACAGCATCATATGATTCATTTGATCCACCTTCTTGTTTTACTCTTGTAGCTAAGTGAACTGGACTAATGTTGTAATTGTTTGCGGCTTCCATAAAATATCCTATATATTCATCAGAAGATAAATAAGAAGAATTAAAAATCGATTTTACAACTTCTTTAGTATGGTTGTTTTTATCATAACCAAGGTTTTCAAATACAAATATATTTTTTTCGTTTAAGTAATTTCTTGGGTCTAGATAGAAGGCTACAACAGGGGATGAAGCTCTATACCAATTAGGATTTTCTACAATAGTGTTTGATAGTCTATAGTTATCTACATTAGTTTGAATATAATTTTTTCCTGTTTCATTATTTACAGCTTCATTAAAATCCTTATTAGTTTTTTCTGCTTTAAATACCCAGTTAGGATATTTTTTATGTAAACTAGTAAGCATTGGCCAATAACTTTCAGGAAAACCAGCATTTTTTAATATTTTATAATATTCAGTATCAGTAGCAGTTACATTTTGATATTCATCGACAAAGTTTCCACATACATATCCTGATTTGTTACCGTAATAAGTTATTTTATACCATCCTTTTGAACAATTAGTAGTATTAGTAGTTTTTTGTTCAATTGTAACATCTGTACCTAAATATATTATTTCAATTTTAGATCCATAGGGGGCATTTCTTACTGTAGCATAGTTTTCACTTATTCTTGCAGACCAACTTGTAGTAGTGTAGTAGTTACCTTTGTTATCTACAGTTGAATCAGTTTTTACACTTACTAGGTCACTACAGATATAGCCAATTTTACCATTGTATGTTAATTGATACCAACCACCACTACAATTTTTACCACTATGTTTTATATTGTTATTTAATGTAATACTTGCTTTATATGATAAGACACCAATTTTTTGATAATCTGTTCCTGGACCGCTTCTAACATTAACTCCTTCTGGGTCTGTAATAGTAGCAATGTATGTATCCGCTAAAGCATTTATTATATTAAATGAAAAAGTATTAATAGTAATTGTAAGTAATAATAATATTTTAATTATCTTCTTCATAGGCACTCCTTATTTTCAAATATAATTATATCAAATTTAAGGAATACTTTATATAGTAATATATGGTAATTGTGCATTTTTTACATTAATTTGTCATATTATATATTGATGAAATTTTTATAAATATTAAAAATTACTTGTAATGATAAAAAAAACATGTTACAATCTATGTGTTATGGGGCTATAGCCAAGCGGTAAGGCATGGGTCTGCAAAACCTTGAGCACCGGTTCAAATCCGGTTAGCCCCTCCAGTTGAAATTAACTTACGGACTTAAGAGTTTGTAAGTTTTTTATTTTATATAAAATGTTAAAAGTTATTTTATTACAAAAAAAGGACTTTTTTGTGCTTGAATTTTATGTAAAATTTTAGAAAAGTTATAATTTTTAATCTAATTATCTGAAAAGATGAGAATTAATATTATATAGTTACTAAATTAGATAAATTATATCTGATGAGGCTTTTATTAGAGTAGATATAGAAGGCACCATTAACTAAAACTTAATAATAGTTAGTGGGATTAATAAAAACAAAAAATTACATTATATAAATAATTATAAGATTTATAGTTTGAAAAAGTGTTATAATTGTTTTTGATAATATATAGAAAGAGATTAGCCTAAAAAACTATAGTTTTTAGTGTGTGCCTTGAAGATGAGTTTCGATTAAGGCGGAAAGGATGAAATTGAAAGTATTAAGCGTAAAAGAGCCTTTTGCTACATTAATTGCAAATGGTGACAAATTAATTGAAACTAGAAGTTGGAAAACGAACTATCGAGGAGAAATATTTATTCATGCAAGTGGAAAAGGACTTGCCGAAGAGTATTTAACTAATGAATATGTTGTTTCATTAATTGATAATTTACCTATGAATTTTGGAAATATAATTTGTAAAGCTAATTTAATTGATTGTGTATATATGGATGATGCTTTTTTAGAAAAAATAAAATTGAATACTAAAGAATATAATTTAGGACTATATGAAAAAGGTAGATATGGATGGGTTTTTGAAGATGTTGTGCCAATTTATCCAATACCTGTAAAAGGAAAATTAAACATTTGGAATTTTGAAGGAGAATATGAAGTGATGAATAAATGAAGACGTTAGAGGTTGTATTTGGTAATTCTTGTTACCACACTATGAAGAAAAGTAAGCTTAATAATAATGATATTTTAATGTTTAATGTTTTATTTAACATTGGCGATTTATCTAATGTAGAAAATTTTAAAATAAAAATACCTAAACAACTATGTTTTTTAAATAAAAATACTAGTTTTAAATATGCTTATGATACAATTATAAATAATATAAAAAAAGGAAATAAAATAAGGGTATGGACTAGTAAAAAGGACATTTATTCATATTTAATCATGTTATATATTTGTAGCATTATAAATGAATACAATTACGAATTATATGTATTGTATAGCGATGATTATAATAAAGATTATCCTTCTCCTAGTGTGATGAATGAAAATGAACTAGAAGAATTATCTAAATTAGAACACAAGTTAACTAGCAAAGAAATTAATGAAAATGCTGATATCTGGAAAAAATTAGTTTATGAGAATTCAGATTTAAGAGTAATTGATCAAGGATGTGTGAAATCTGTTGATTTGAGTTATTATGACTGTTATATTTTAGATACTTTACAATCATTAGGAAAAGTAAAAATGTCTAAATTAGTAGGAACACTTATGATGGATGTATATTTAATTGATGTAATGTATGTTTATTTAATAGAAAGATTGATAAAGCGTCAAAAAATAAAAATCACACTAAATAATGGTACTAATTATTTTCAAAGTTTTATAGAAATAAATAACTAGAAACTACAATTTATGCAAAAAAATTGAGAGCTAATTTATTTAATAAAAGTTGTAGATATTTATAATATTTGCTTTATTTGATGAATTTGTTCGAATTTTAAAATTAGGATTTAAACAAAAAATAACCAAGTAAAAAGTAAAGAAGCAAAATATCATCAAATTTCATTTATTCTATTTCATTTCGAAAAGTGTTATAATATTCACTAGGAAGAGATATGTTTGAAAATTAATAATGAATGTGCAAGAAGAGTCTTGTTTGAAGTTGAAAAAGTACCATATGGTGGAACTTTAACAGTAGCCCAATTACAAGAAAAAATATCAGAATTTTCTATTGAAGATGTTTTAGGAATTGTTACTCTATTTAACAAAGAGCATTATTTAACAGTTTTAGATAAAGCCAGTTATGATGATAATGACGTCCTAAGAGATCATAAAATTAAATATCTAACAGAAAAGGGTTATAAAACTCTAGATTTAATTAGAAATGATGAAGTTTGGAATTTAATTAAAACTAGAATAGAAAATTTTGATGAAATATCCATTTACACTGTCTTTGATATAGCAGATAAAATTATGAACGTTGAACATAATAGTATATTTAATTTACCAAAAGATTTACTAATTAAAGAACAAGATGGTAATATAATATTGAAGAATATTTAAAGTTTTTATAGTTTTAAATTGATATTAAGCTCGAACTTTTATGGTTCGAGTTTTAAAATATGATAGGGATAATATTGATTTTAAATAATAATTGTAAATTAAGTAAATCTTTTGTTTTTATTGTTTTGTTTAATTTTTTATAATGTTAAACAAAAGATAATAATTAATGTTATAATAGGAGTAGAGTTGGAGGTTTATATATGGATTTATATGGTTTGGATGTATCAACAAATAGTGTTGGTGGTTATTTTAGTAGTGAACAACTTGATTTATTATCTATTGTTCAATGTCAAACTCATAAAGAAGTAGTTGATTTTTTACGTCAATGTAAACAATTAAGTGGTGTGTTTACTGATGAAGATATTCATAATTTTATTAATCAAGATTTAGAACAATTGAAACGTAATATATTTAAAAGTTATCAAGATACATTGGTTCCACATAATAGTAATAGACCAGAAATTTTGGATAATACTTTATGTCGTTTGGGGATAAAGCAAGAAGATATGGATGTTATAAAAAGAATTTTTTCGAATGGTAAAACTCCTGAAACTTTAAGCTATATTAGTACTTATATTAAAAGTAGATACCCAAATAATTATGAAAAAATATTTAATCAAACACATCAATTTATTTCGTTGGAAAGGGATCAGAATAAAGATGTTGGTTTATATGATGAGTTGGTGCTTCTAAATGATAAATTATCTATGTTTGATACTTTATTAGTGGGTTCTGGTAGACCAGATGTTGTTATAAATGAGCTGTTTGATGAAAATAGGGATAGATTTGATTTTTATTTTGCAAAAAGAGATTTAGATTTTGCTTATAGAAATAATAAACATATAAGATTTCATTCTCTTTTAACAAAAGACGCAAATGAAAAGTTATTTGTTGGGAGAACAAAAGAAGAAGTGTTACAAACATTAACTGATTATGTAAAGGCTACAATTGATTTTGTTAGAGATTATAATAATACTCATAAACTAGTTGATGGAACACAAGTTATTAATTCAATAGATTTGTTTAATGAAATTGTAAGTTTTAATAAAAATGACCAGGGTGAGTATGAAAATATATGGGAAAAAAATTATGGGATTACAATTCAAGATATTTGTAAGGTTTTTGCTTACGCTAAAGAGCATAAACCGGAAGGTGTTAGTTATTTATATAATGAACCATTTTTAGAGGATGCTGATAGAAGAAAAAAGGTATTTGAAGTATTACAATCAATAAATGATACTTCGAATGGTTTGATAGATACTTTAGGTTCTCAAATGCATATAACTTTTGGTACAAGTGATGAGCAAATAGAAAGCTGTTTTAGTGATTTTAAGAGGCTACAGGATAATAAAAATATGAATATACAAATAACTGAATTTGATTTATCTTTAAGTGAGAGGGAAGCATTAAAAGTTATGAAAGATAATATTTCTTATGAACAAATATATGCGATGAAACGAGATAGAGTTGATAATATATCTTCTATGATAAATAATTCTGGTTTAAAATTAAATGGTGTGTCATATTGGTCATTAACTGATAATATAGATTGTAATTTGGAAAGAGTTAGAACTAATCTTTTGAATAAAGGTGTTATAAGTGATATTAAACAAGTTCCTACTGTTTGTGGGGGTTTAATACCAACTTCAAAGCAATATGTTAATATGATTAATAATGTTAATGAGGTTAATGTGATAGATAATAAAAAACGCTGATGCGTTTTTTTGTTTTTAATGATGATTTTATATTTTTGTTGTTTTAGTTTGAATTATTTCTTCTTGATTTTTTTGGCTTATTCCTTTATAACATGTTTTATCTTTGCTTAATATTAAAGATTTTACAATGGTTTTTATTTTACCATTTTTATCTATAACATTAGGGATAACATCAATAATATATAAATCATTTGAGTTTAGCAATATTTCTTCTTCTGCTGTATCATAGTTTGAGAATGCTTTTATTGAAGTGCCTTGTGTTCCTATTGGGGCATAAATATCATAAATTACATCATAATCATCATATTTTGCAAATGATGTATCATAAATAGGGGAAGTACTTGAATATCCTGTTTCTTCTATTTTACTTCCGATTAAACTGGTTAAGTCTTTACCTTGTTGAAGTTTTGATATTAAATATTCGCTTTTAATGGCTCTTGTTAATTTTATTGATTCAGGTAGACTTGCTGTTAATCCTTGATCTAGGGAGGATAGAGTTTCATTTATATGTACTAGGGAGTTTTTATGCATTACGGTATTATTAATTACAGCTGTATATTTTTTGGGAATGTTATATTCTTCTAAATATTTTGTTGTTGTTTGCCAATTCTCATATAGTGGTTTTTGATAATCTAGAGTGTTAATATAATCGTGGATTTTTGTTATATGCTCTTGTGGAAATCCATATTCTGTAAGTCTTGAATCAAGTTCAGTATCTATTTCTTTTGAAATTATTTCTTTTGGTATCCCTCTTTTGGCTTTTAATATTATACTGCTATTAGAACTATATCTATTAAAAGCTTTGATGTTATCAATAGTTAAATTATTTTCTTGTAATATTTTTATAAAATTATTTATTTTATTTTGATTAATACCAAGTTTTATGGACATTTCTTCGAGTGTATAATCTTCAGATAATGCTTGAATGATAGATTGATATTCTTCATTTTTGAAAATAGAAAAAGATGTTAGTTCTTCTTTTGACAAGTATTGTTTGTATGTTTTATTTGTTATAGTATCAATATCTGCTTCTTGTAATCCTTCACTTTGTAACATTTGTTTTAAGGCATCAGAATATTCTTTTGGTAAATTTAGTTTATCTTCAATCATAAAAACCTCCGGTTTGTTTTATTACTTTTTAAGTATATCATGTTTTTTAAAAAAAAGAAAAGAGCATTGAACTTTGTCAATGCTCTTAGAAATTTTATTTTATTATGAAGTTATTGTTTTCTACATCAATTGTAATAGTAGAATTAAATTTTATTTTATCTTCTATAATATTATTTGCTATCAAAGATTCAATGTTTTTTGAAACATATCTTTTTATAGGTCTAGCTCCATACTTTTCATCATATGAGTTATCAATAATATATTTTTTGCAGTTTTCTGTAAGATTAATTTTTATTTGTTTATCGGATAGTCTTTTTTCTATGTTGTTTATTATGTTATCTAATATTTGATAAATTACTTCTTTATTTAAAGAGTTGAAGATAATTATTTCATCAATTCTATTGATAAATTCTGGTTTGAATGTGTGTCTAAGTTCTTCTTTTATTAATTCGTTTTTGTTTGAACTATTTTCTAGAATGTATTCACTACCTAAATTTGATGTCATTATTATAATTGTATTTTTAAAGTCTACTGTTCTACCTTGAGAGTCTGTTATTCTACCATCATCTAGGATTTGTAGTAGTATGTTAAATACATCTTTATGAGCTTTTTCTATTTCATCAAATAATACTATTGAGTATGGATTTCTTCTTACAGCTTCAGTTAATTGACCACCTTCATCATAACCAACATATCCAGGAGGCGCTCCGATTAATCTTGATACTGAGTGAGCTTCCATATATTCACTCATATCAATTCTTACAATATGTTTTTCATCATCAAATAATTCTTGGGCTAAAGTTTTTGCTACTTCGGTTTTACCAACACCAGTTGGGCCAAGGAAGATAAATGAACCAATAGGACGGTTAGGATCTTTTATTCCTGCTCTTGCTCTTTTTATTGCTTCTGATATTAAGTGTAGGGCTTCATCTTGACCTTTTACTCTTTTTTTCATGTTGTTTTCAAGATTAATTAGTTTTTCTTTTTCGCCTCCAACAAGTTTACTTACAGGTATGTTTGTCCATTTTGATACTATTTTGGCAATTGATTCATCATCAACAGTGTCACTTAGTAATACATTTTTACTTTGTTTATTTAATTCTTCTAATTCATTGTGTAGTTTAGGAAGAGTACCATGTCTTATAATGGCAGCTTTTTCATAATCATATTCATTTTCAGCTTTTTCTAATTCGTAGTTTGCTTTTTCTATTTCGGTTTTTTTGATGTTGATTTTTGAATTTATGTTTTTTTCATCTTCCCAGTTTTGTCTTAATGTTTTTTCTTGTTCTTTTAATTCATTAAGATTTTTATTTATTTCTTCTAATCTTTTTTTACTTATTTCATCTTTTTCTTTTTTTAAAGCTTCTTTTTCGATTTGTAGACTCATTATTTTTCTTGTTAATGTATCAAGTTCAACTGGAACTGATTCCATTTGTACTTTTATGGTTGCACATGCTTCATCTACTAAATCTATAGCTTTATCTGGTAAAAATCTATCAGTTATGTATCTATCAGATAGGGTAGCTGCTGCTATTAATGCTTTGTCTTTTATGTTTACTTTGTGATATACTTCAAATCTTGATTTTAGTCCCCTTAGGATAGTTATTGTGTCCATTACTGATGGGGCTTGTACTAAGACTTTTTGAAATCTTCTTTCTAGAGCACCATCTTTTTCGATGTATTTACGATATTCGTTTAGAGTTGTTGCTCCGATACATAGGATTTCTCCTCTTGCTAACATAGGTTTTAATAAGTTTCCAGCATCCATTGCACCTTCTAGGGCGCCAGCTCCGACGATTAAATGTATTTCATCTATGAACATAATAATTTTACCATCAGAATCTTTTATTTCTTTTAGGACGGCTTTTAATCTATCTTCGAATTCACCACGATATTTGGCTCCTGCTATTAGGGCACCCATGTCTAGTTCCCAGATGGTTTTGTCTTTTAAACTGTTAGGAACATCACCTTTAATAATTCTATTTGCTAATCCTTCTACAATTGCAGTTTTACCAACACCTGGTTCACCAATTAAGACAGGATTGTTTTTTGTTTTTCTTGATAGGATTCTTGTTATATTTCTTATTTCTTCATCTCGACCTATAACAGGATCAATTTTTCCTTCTTTGGCAGCTTTTACAATGTCTCTACCATATTTTTCTAATACATTTTCTAGATTTTCTTGATATGGATTTTCATTCATAAAATCATCTCCTTGATTTAATATTATATCATTATTTTGGCACTTGTCAATAGAGAGTGCTAAAATATATTTACTATTAGTATATGTAGTAATTTTATTTTTATTTATGTTGAAGAAATAATAAATTTGTATTATTATTGAGTTAATTAAAGTAGTGTGGTGATTATATGAAAAAAAGGAATAAAAAGAAAATTTTTAGTTTTGTAGTTTTTCTTTTGTTATCACTTGTTTCGTTTTATTTTTATAAAGAGGAAGATTTTACTGTTAGTAGTAATTTGAAAATTTATTATTTAGATGTTGGTCAAGCTGATAGCACTTTACTTATTAATAATGGAAAAACTATGCTTATTGATACTGGTAATTATGATGATAGTAAGTTTGTTATTGGTTATTTAAATAATTTGGGAATTAAGAAAATCGATTATTTGATTGGAACGCATCCTCATGAAGATCATATTGGAAGTATGGCTTCTATTATTAAAAATTTTGATATTGATAAGATATATATGCCTGATGTTGTTACTACTACGTCATTTTTTGAGAATGTTTTAATTGAGGTTAAGAATAAGGGTTATTTTATTGAAACTCCTAAAGAAGGGGATAGTTTTAATTTGGGTGAGGCTGTTGTTGATGTTTTATATCTTGATAATGATGAGGATAATTTTAATGATGACTCTATTATATTAAGAGTCAGATTTGGCTCTAATAAGTTTTTATTTATGGGAGATGCAAGCAGTAAAGTGGAAGAGAGGATTTTAAATAAAAATTTATCTGCAGATATTTTGAAGGTTGGACATCATGGTTCTTCTACTAGTACAAGTGATGAATTTTTAAAATATGTTAATCCAAAGTATGCAATTATATCTGTTGGAAAAAATAATATTTATGGTCATCCTAGTGAATTGGTATTAAAAAGATTAAATGATAAAAATATTTCTATACTTAGAACAGATGAATGTGGTACAATAGTTGTCGAAAGTGATGAAAATAATATTAAATTTTTGGAGGAATAAATATGAGATTAATAATAGATAGAGTAGAAGGAGATTATGCAATTTGTTTTAATCCTGAGAACAATGATACTTTTCAAGTAGATAAATATATGTTACCTGCTGGAATAAAGGATGGAGATGTTGTTGTTTCTAAAGATGGAGATCTTGTTATAGATAATAAATATAAAGAGATGTTGTTAAATAGGATAAATAATTTAAAAAGTAAGGTTTGGAAAAGATAATGTTTGATGTTTTTTTTGATGCTTTAGTTGATGCTTTGAAACTTATTCCATTTTTGTTTTTGGCATTTTTACTTATTGAATATTTTGAACATAAACTTAGTAATAAGAGTTTGAATGCTATAAAGAATACAAACAAAGGACCTTTATTTGGTTCTTTGTTAGGACTTTTACCACAATGTGGCTTTTCTGTTATTGCTACTAATTTATATGTGACAAGGGTAATTACTTTAGGCACTTTGATTTCTATTTATTTATCTACTTCTGATGAAATGTTACCAATATTAATTGCTAAAAATGTGTCTTTTTCTATAATAGGTAAGATTTTATTTTTTAAGTTTATTGTTGGATTAATAAGTGGAATTGTAATTGATTTGTTTTTTTGTAGAGATAAGAATAAATCTGATTATCACATATGTTCTGATGATCATTGTGATTGTGAACATAATATTTTTAAGTCTGCATGTATTCATACTTTAAAAACTTTTATATTTATATTGGTTATAAATATAGTTTTAAATTTATTGTTTGAAGTGTGTGGGTATGATATGATATCAAAAATATTTATGAAGAATAGTTTTTTATCTGTATTTATTTCATCTTTTATAGGTTTAATACCTAATTGTGCCGCTAGTATAATAATTTGTGAGTTGTTTTTGAATGATATTATTGGTTTTGGGGCATTAATATCTGGACTTCTTGCTGGTAGTGGTGTTGCTATTATATTGTTGTTTAAGTCAAATAATAATATTAAGGATAGTTTTAAGATTTTAGGACTTTTATATTTTATTTCATCTTTTGTTGGACTGATTATATATTTGTTTGAGTTATAAAAAAGAGACTAAATTTTAGTCTCTTTTTTGGTTTTTTACAAAATTATATGAGTCTTTACACATTTGTTCAATTGTTTTTGTTGCTTCCCAGTTTAACTTTTCTTTAGCGTGTGTTGGATCAGCAAAACATGCATCTATGTCTCCTGGACGTCTTTGTACTATTTTTTTATTTATTTTAATATTATTTACTTTTTCAAATGTATTTACTAATTGCAATACACTATAACCATGACCGGTTCCTAAATTGTAGTAATCAATACCTGTTTCTTCATTTATTTTTTCAATTGCTTTTATATGTCCGTTTGCTAAATCTACTACGTGAATATAGTCTCTTACACCTGTGCCGTCAATTGTGTCATAGTCATTTCCAAAGATACTTAAACATTCTAATTCTTTATTGGCAACTTTTACTATGTATGGCATTAAATTGTTTGGTATATCGTTAGGATTTTCTCCAATAAGACCACTTTCATGAGCTCCAATAGGATTAAAGTATCTTAAAATTGCTATACTCCATGTGTTGTCTGAAACGTATACGTCTTTTAGTATTTGTTCTATCATTAGTTTTGTTGTTCCATATGGATTTGTAGTCGATAGTGGAGCATCTTCTTTAATTGGTAATGCTTTAGGTTTACCATATACTGTAGCACTTGATGAAAATACTAATTTTTTGCAATTATATTTTGTCATTATTTTTAGTAATACTATTGTTGATTCTAAGTTGTTTTCGTAATATTTTATTGGTTTTGCAACGGATTCTCCAACTGCTTTATATCCAGCAAAGTGGATTACAGCATTTATTTTTTCTTTTCTAAAAATTTCATTTAGAAGACCTTCGTCTCTTAGGTCGCCTTCATAGAAGTTAAAGTTTTTATTGGTTATTTTTTTAATATTTTCAATAGCATCTATTTTTGAGTTTGATAGGTTATCAATTACTGCTATTTCGTAATTGTTATTTAGCAATTCTACACAAGTATGTGAGCCTATATATCCGGCTCCTCCTGTTACTAATATTTTCATTTTTACCTCCTAATAAGTTTATTTTAACATATTTGTGTTTATGATAAAATAAATTTCATAATATTTTGAAATTTATGCTATAATTAATTAAGGTGATACAATGAGAGTAATAATTAGTGCTGGAGGTACTGGTGGACATATTTATCCTGCTATATCTATAATTAATAAAATTAAGGAAAAGGATAAGAATGCTGATATTTTGTATATTGGTACTACTGATAGAATGGAAAAAGATATTATTCCTAATTTGGGAATAAAATATGAGGGTATCAAGATTAAAGGACTTAGTAAAAATCCTATAGTCTTATTGAAATCAATTAATTATACAATGAAAGCTATAGGAAAATGTAAAAAAATTATTAGAGATTTTAGACCGGATATTGTAATTGGAGTAGGGGGGTATGTTACTTTTCCTGTGATTTATTCTGCTAAAAAATTGGGAATTAAAACACTTTTACATGAACAAAATTCTATACCAGGAAAGGCTAATAAAGTATTGAGTAAATATGCTGACACTGTTTGTGTTTCTATGAAGTCTTCTTCAAGATATTTTAATCATAAAAATATAGTCTTTACTGGTAATCCTAGAGGAGAAGAAATTTTAAGTGGCAAGAAAATCACAAAGAAAGATTTAGGATTTGATAATAATAAAAAATTGGTATTAATAACTACTGGTTCTTTAGGTTCTAGTTCTATTAATGAGAAGATGATTGATTTACTTCCTAAGTTTGAGAAAAAAGATTACAGTGTTTTATTGGTTACTGGTAAGTCTTCATATCCTTTATATAGAAAGTTTAATAATTTTAAAAATGTAAAGATTGTTGAATATATTGACAATATGAATGAAGTATTAAAGATAGTTGATTTAATTGTTTCTAGAGCTGGCGCTACTACAATAGCAGAGATTACTGCTATTGGTATTCCAGCGATATTAATACCTAGTCCTTATGTTGCTAATAATCATCAAGAAATTAATGCTTTAGATTTATCTTCTAATGGGGCGTGTATTTTAATTAAAGAAAAAGACTTGACATCTTTTACTTTAGAAAATAATATAGATATGTTATTTCATGACAAGAAGGCTTATGATGATATGAAAAAGAATTCTAAAAAAATGGGAGTTACTGATAGTGCTACTAGAATTTATAATGAAATAATAAAACTTGTTAAGTAGGTGTCATATGAATGAATTAATAAATTTTATTAATAGTAATAATTTGGGTGATATAAGAGAAAATGTTTCTTTTAAAACTCTTACTTCTTATAGAACAGGTGGTAGTGCTAGATTAGTTTTTTTACCTAATGATGTTCAAGCTTTGAAAGAGTTTCTTTCTTTTTCTAAAGATAAAAATATTAAATTTAAAGTATTTGGAAATGGTTCTAATATTTTAGCGAGTGATGATTTTTATGATGGTGTTATTGTAAAACTTTCTAAGTTTAATAATTCGAAAATAGAAGATATGAAGTTTTATGCTGAGGCTGGTTGTAATCTTATTAAAGTTTCTAACGAGTTGTGTAAGAGTGGCTTTTCTGGATTTGAGTTTGCAACTGGTATTCCTGGTACTATAGGGGGAGCAATTTATATGAATGCTGGGGCATATTTAAAAGATATTTCTTCTATTTTGATTAGTACTGATGTTTTAGATTTGAAAGATTTTTCAATTAAGACTTTAAATTTAGATGAGTTAGATATGAGTTATAGGACTACTATATTTCAGAAGAAAAAAGAGTATATTATTTTGTCTGGTTTATTTAAATTAGAGGTTGGTAATAAAGAAGAAATTACTAAGCTTGTTTCAAGCAGAAAAGAAAGAAGGTTAGCTACACAGCCATTAGAATATCCATCAGCAGGTTCTGTTTTTAGAAATCCAGTTGATCATTATGCAGGTGAATTAATAGAAAAATCTAATTTAAAGGGTACTATGATTGGAGGAGCAGAAATTTCTTCTAAACACGCTAATTTTATAATTAATAAAGATAATGCTACTAGTACTGATATAAAAATGTTAATGGATTTAGCACATAATGTTGTTTTAAAAGAATATAATATTGATTTACATAGAGAACAAGAATTGTTTAATTGGGAGTAGTAATGAAAGATAAGAAAAAAAAGGGAAAGAAATTAAAGAAGATAGTAAAATTATTTTTGTTTATTGTAGTTTTAGGATTGATTTTATATTTGCTTTATAATGTTTGTGATACAAGAATAAAAAATATTTATATAAGTGGTAATAAAAATATAAGTGATCAAGATATAATTGAGTTAGCTAAATTAGAGAATTATCCTGATTTTTTTAAGACTACTAATATTACTATAAAGAAAAGAATCTTGAAGGATGAGAGAATAAAGTCTGTAAAGATTAAAAGAGGTTTTTTTGAGAAGATATATATTGAAGTAGAAGAGTATAAGATGCTTTTTATATATGATGGAAAAATAGTTTTAGAAAATGGTAATGCTATTATAAATAAATATGATGTCAAACTTCCAATTTTAATTAATTATACTATTGATGTTAAATATGAACAATTGATTAAAAAGATGAATAAAATTGATCAAGAAGTTTTAGAAAAAATATCAGAGATTAAATATGATCCTAATGATTATGATGAGGATAGATTTTTGTTATTTATGAATGATTCTAATTTGGTTTATGTTACTTTAACTAGGTTTGATTATTTAAATAAGTATAATGAAACTGTTACTAAACTTGAGGGTAAAAAGGGTACTTTGTATTTGGATTCTGGAAATTATTTTGAAATAAGATAATAATACTTGAAAAAAGTGAAAAAATGTATTATAATTTATAAATGTATTGATTAATACATTTATTCTTGCGCCCGTAGCTCAATTGGATAGAGCGTTTGGCTACGGACCAAAAGGTTAGGGGTTCGACTCCCTTCGGGCGCACCATTAGTGAATATAGCAATCTGAAATAGATTGTTTTTTTATTAATATTTTATTTTTAATAATTAGGAGGTAGTATGATTTATAAATGGGTGTATAAAACACCTGATGGATTAGATGATATATTGTTAAATAGTGATGGTGAATATTTGACAGGATTATGGTTTTTTGGTTCAAAGGATGCTTTTAAACATTGTGTTAATTGTGAGGAGAAGATGTTACCTATTTTTGATGATACTATAAGATGGTTGAATGCTTATTTTAGCGGAAGTGAACCTGATTTTATTCCTAAATATAGAGTTGATGGTTTTACCCCTTTTAGAAAAGAAGTTTTTGAAATAATGAATACTATTAAGTTTGGAGATACAATGACTTATAATGATATAGCTAAAATTATAGCTAAAAGAAGGGACATAAAGAGAATGTCTAGTCAAGCAGTTGGTGGTGCTGTAGGATGGAATCCTATATGTATTATTATTCCTTGTCATAGAGTTGTTGGGGCAATGGGAAGTTTGGTTGGTTATGGAGGGGGTATAGAAAATAAAAGAGCTCTTTTAAGCTTTGAGAGAATTAATAAAAATAAATAGTATTTATTTTGTTGATTTATTATAAAATGTATTGTATTATGTTTATAGGAGGATAGATTATGTGGTGGATTATAATTGTTATTTTAATTTTAATTATATTATTTTTTGTTTCTACATATAATTCTTTAGTAGGACTTAGAAATAAGGTAAAGGATCAATGGGCACAGATCGATGTTCAATTAAAGAGAAGATGCGATCTTATTCCAAATTTAGTAGAGACTGTTAAGGGATATGCTAAACATGAAAAAGGAACTTTTGAAGATGTTGTTAAGGCTAGAAATACTTTTTTAAGTGCTAAGAGTCCTGAAGATGAAATTAAGGCTTCTGGAGAGATTACTAGTGCTTTGAATAAGTTATTTGCTTTAGCAGAGGCTTATCCTGAATTGAAAGCTAATGAAAACTTTATGTCTTTACAAAGTACTTTATCTGATACTGAGGATAAGATTTCATATGCTAGACAATTTTATAATGATAATGTAATGAATTATAAAAACAAAATAGAAATGTTTCCGTCTAATATTGTTGCAGTTATATTTAATTTTAAACCAGAGCCTTTTTTTGAAGCAACTGCAGATGAGAAAAAGAATGTTGAAGTAAAATTTTAGGCTTATTGATTTAAGCCTTTTTTGATAGGAGAATTTATGAAAAAATGGTTTTATTTAATACTATTTAGTTTATTTTTATTTATTCCTAATGTTTTTGCCAATGAAATAAATAAGATAAGCATGGATATTTTTATTGATGATAGTGGTAATGCTCATGTAAAAGAAGAGTGGGTTGTGAAAGCTACTAAAGGTACTGAAATTTATAAGACTTATAATAATTTGGGTGATTCTTCTTTTGAAGATTTTAAGGTTAGTATGAATGGTAAGGATTTTACTAATGTTGGAAGTTGGAATGTAAATGGTAGTTTTAATGATAAGGCTTATAAGAATGGTATTCATTATATTAGTGATGGGTTAGAGTTGTGTTTTGGTATTAGTAAATATGGTAGTAATACTTATTATCTTGAATATACTATTACTAATTTTGTTGTTAATTTGAATGATAGTCAAATGGTTTATTGGACTCTTATGCCTCAAAATATGAGTGATGTTGTAGATGAGGCTTATATAAAAATACATTCATCTTTTAGTTATAAAGATACATTAGATGTTTGGGGTTATGGTAAATATGGTGCTCCAACATATGTTTATGATGGATATATTGAGATGTCTTGTGATAATTTATATAGTGATGAGTATATGACTATACTTATTAAGTTTGATCCTGATAGTTTTAAGACAGATTATAGAATAGATAAAGATTTTTCATATTATTTAGATATGGCAGAAGAAGGCTCTACAAAGTATGATAATTCGAATGGCTCTTATAATCATATATCTTTTATGTCTGTTGTTGCTTTTTTGTTTAATATATTATTTGGGTTTGCATTTTTCTTCTTTATTGTAGTTTTAATATATAATAGTTCTGTTAAGAATAAGAAATATTTAAGAAGTAAGAAAAGGCTTCCTGCTAATATTCCTTATTTTAGGGATTTACCTGGTAAAAAGGAGTTGTTTAGAAATTATTATATTTCTAATTTATATGGTCTTGTTCCTTCTAAAACTGATTTTTTAGGATCTGTTCTTCTTAAATGGATGAAGGATGGTTATGTATCTATTGAAAAGACTGAGAGTAAGGGTTTATTTAAAAAGACTAATATAGTTACTGCTATGAAGATTGGAAATGTTGTTTGTGATAATGCTTTGGAAAAAGAATTATATGAGATGATTAGATCTGCTGCTAAAGATGATTTTTTAGAAAAAGATGAGTTTAAGAAATGGGCTAAAAATCATTATGAAAAGGTTTTATCTTGGTTTGATAAGGCTTTAAATTATGAAGGTGATTCTTTGGTTTTAGATGGTTCTATACAAAAGAGTGAAACTTCTAAGTTTTTGTTTAAAAAGGTTACTTTTACTGAAAACGAAGATGTTATGAACGAAGCTATAGAACTTGCTGGACTTAAAAAATATTTAAATGACTTTTCTAATATGAAGGAAAAGGAAGCAATTGAGGTTCATTTGTGGCAAGATTATTTAATTTATGCTCAAATGTTTGGAATTGCAAAGAAAGTAGCAGAACAGTTTAAAAAGATGTATCCAGAGATTTTAGAACAATATAATTATGATTTTGATACATTTATATTTATTAATAATTTTTCTAATACTGCTATTTCTAGTGCTAAGGCTGCTAGACAAGCTGCTATTGATAGAGCAAATAGTTATTCTTCTGGTGGAGGTGGATTTTCATCAGGAGGTGGAGGCGGAGGTTCCTTTGGTGGAGGCTCTGGCGGTGGAGGATTTAGATAAAAGTTTTCTTTTATCTTTTTCTTTTTTTATGATATAGTATTATTATACTAGGAGGTTAGTTATGTTATTTGGTAAGAAGAATACGGAAATAGGGGATTTAGATTATAAGTGCGCTAATAATATTAAATGTTTGGCTTTGGATATGATTAATAATTCTGGTAGTGGTCATAGTGGTGTTTGTTTAAGTGCTGGGAATATTATTTATGATATTTATGCTAGACATTTGGTTTTTGATAAAAATAATGATAAATGGATTAATAGAGATAGGTTTGTTCTTTCAAATGGACATGCTTCGGCTTTGCTTTATTCTTGTTTATATATGTGTGGCTATCTAGATATTAATGATTTAAAAAAGTTTAGAACTATTAATTCTAATACTCCTGGGCATCCTAATTGTCTTGTGACAAAAGGAGTAGATGTTTCAACTGGTGTTTTAGGAGAAGGAATTGGTAATGCAGTTGGTATGGCTATTGCTGAGAGATTTTTGAATAATCGTTATAAATATAATAAGAATAATAGTTTGATAGATCATTATACTTATGTTTTATGTGGTGATGGTGATCTTATGGAAGGTGTTTCTTATGAGGCTTGTTCTTTAGCAGGTAGTTTAGGCCTTTCAAAACTTATAATTTTGTATGATTGTAATAATTGTACAGCTGATGGTGATTTGACAGATGTTTTTGATGAGGATGTTTTAAAAAGATTTGAAGCAATGAATTTCAATACTTATGCTGTTAGTAATAAGATTGAGGATATTGATAATGCTATAAAACTTGCTAAGACTTCTACTTCTAAGCCTTCATTTATTATGGTTAAGACTATTTTAGGGGAATATTCTAAATATCAAAATTCTTATCTTGCTCATTCTAAGGTTTTTAGTAAAGAAGAAATAGGGGAGATTAAGAATAGTCTTGGAATTAGAAATGTATCATTTACTGTGTCTGGTGAGGCTTTTTCTTATTTTAATGATTTGGTTGATAGTAGAAATTCTATTGTTTCTAAGTGGAATAAGAAGTTTAAGAGTATTTTTCCAAATATAAAAGAACATTATAAGAAAGAAATAAAGAATTTAATTGATTTTAAAAGAGAAATTTTATTTGATGATATTGATGTTAATTTAGAGATGAGTCAAAGAGACATATCTAAGAGCATATTGGAAAAAGTATTTGCTAATGATAATTTATGTATGATTGGTTCTTGTGATTTGGCTCGTTCAACAGGAGTTGATATTAATGTTTCATCTTTTACTAAGAATAATTATGGTGGAAAGAGTATTAAGTTTGGAGTTAGAGAGCATGCGATGGGGGCTATAATGAATGGGATAGCTTTAACAGGAATTAAAACATTTGCTTCTACTATGCTTGTTTTTTCTGATCATTTGAAACCTTCAATTAGAATGAGTGCCTTGATGGGACTTGATGTTACTTATATTTTTTCTCATGATTCGTTTTTAGTTGGAGAAGATGGGGGAACTCATGAACCTATTGAACAGCTTGTTTCTTTGAGAAGTATACCTAATCTTACTTTATATAGACCATATGATGTAAATGAATATATTGGTAGTTTTAAATCTATTTTTGATAATAAATCTGTAAGTGTTCTTATTACTAGTAAGAATGATGTTTTAAATTCTAAATATACTAAAATTAATGATGCATGTAAGGGTGGATATGTTTTAAAGAGTGAAAAGAACGCTACGGGAATATTGATTGCTACTGGATACGAGGTTTTAATTGCTTTAAATATTTATGAGAGACTAAAAAAAGAGGGTATTTTTGTTAATGTTGTTTCTATGCCTTCGATTGAGTTATTTGAAAAACAGAGTAATTCTTATAAAGAAAAGGTTTTACCACTTACTTTTAAAAAAGCTGTTATTGAGTATGCTTCTTCTTATTCTTGGTATAAGTATGTATATGGAGATAAGTATTTATTTACTATTGATCATTTTGGTAAAAGTGGTAATAAAAATGATTTGGCTAAAGAGTTTTCTTTGGATGAGGATAGTATTTATGTAAAGGTAAAAGATTTATTAAAATAAGTCTTTTTTTATTATTGAAATGAAGAAAAAGATATGATAAAATTGTAATGTATGATAGAGGGTAGATACTATGAATTTTTTTAAGAAATTTAATAAATTACAAGTTAAGTATAAAGATAAAAGTATTACTGCTGTTCCTTTATTTTTAGCAGTAGTTGGAATACTTTGTGTATGTATTGGTTCTAGTTATGCTTATTTAACTTATGTTGCTTATGCTAATAATACTAATAAGATAGTTGCTGGTACATTAGAGTTGTCATTTGTTAATGGAGGGGAAACAATTAGTTTAATTAATGCAGTTCCTCAGGATGATAATGTGGCACTTGCTAAAAATAAAGAATATACTTTTAATATTAAAAATAGTGGTAGTATATCTGCATATTATGAATTGTCTTTAATTAATTCTTGTTCTACTAATGATAATGTTACTATAAATGGTACAAGTGTAAAACCAGATGTTTGTATTCCTACTGATTATATTAGGGTTGGAATAAAGAAAAATAATGGTGATTATGTAATAAAAAATATTAATGAAGATGGAAAGATTTTACTTGATTCTGATATTATAAATCCTGGAGTTGAGACTGATAAGTATAGTTTAAAGATTTGGCTTAATAAGGATACTCCAAATACTTATAATGATAAGAGTAAAAAAATTGTTTTTTCTGCTAAATTGAATTTGTATGGAGAACAAAAATATGTGAAAAAACTTGATAATAGTTGTTTAGATATAAGTGATGGAGTTATAAATTCATATAATTGTAATTATACTGATATTGAAATTCCTGATAGTTTAACGTATGAAACTTATTCTTATTCTACAAATAAAGAAGAGCTAAAAAAATATATTATTGATACTGCATATGATCATAATGAATATGATTCTTTAGAGGCTTATTTGAGTGCTAATAATATTACAGCTGCTGATTTTGAGGCTGAAGTTAATGCTAATGTTGATGAGTTTTCTAATGATGTTGCAAATGGTTATGATGGTATAGAAAATGATATTAAAGAGTTTGCAGAGGCAGGTTATCCTAATATTATTGTTAAAGGAAAAAAAGTAATAAAAAATATAAAAATAACTGAAATTGGTTCTGCAGCTTTTAATGCTAAAAAATTAACTAGTGTTATTGTTGATAAAGGAATTGAAAAAATTAATGGTTCTGCTTTTGCTTCTAATCCTGATTTGAATGAAGTAACAATACTTAATAATGATGTTGTTTTGGATGGAAATAATATATTTTATAATAGTAGTGTTAGAACTGTTAAGAATGCAAATGGGGAGTTTCCTTCTCAGTGTTTTAGTGTTAATTCTCTTGGTGAACTTGAATTATATCATTGTACTGGAGCTTCAAATATTGTTATACCTGCTTCAGTTAATGGTGTTTTATTTAAAGTGTTAAATTCTTCTATGTCTTTGGATGGAATAAGAAATGTTGATTTTTCAAAGGCTACTAATTTAACTACAATTTCTGGAGCTTTTACTTCTTGTAATTCTACTTATAATTGTAAACTTTCAGTAGTAGATTTATCTAACAATGTAAATTTAACTTCTATAAGTTCTGGATCTTTTAAAAATGCAGGGGTTGAGAGATTGTATTTACCTAGTGATGGTAATCTTAAGATAGAAGGAAATGCTTTTTCTAATAATAACATTTCAGAGCTTACAATTCCTAATTCTGTTGTTTCGCTTGGAGGGGCTGCTTTTAAGGATAATAATATAAAAATATTAGATATGAGTAATGCTAATAAGCTTACAGAATTAAGTAGTAATGTTTTTGTTAATAATAGTTTAAGTGAAGTAAAACTTCCTATGAATGGAAATTTACAAAAAATAGGAGCTTCTTTTATTAATAATAATTCTATTATTAAAAAGATAGTTATACCTTCTAGCGTGACTTCAATTGATGGTAGTTTTCATAATACTGCTATTGAAACACTTGACTTTAGTAATGCTGTTAATTTGACTAGTATTGGTCGGAATTCATTTAATTCTGATACTTCTAAATATAAATCTAGTATTAAAACTATTGATTTAAGTAATACTAAACTTGAGTCAGTTTCTCTTAATGCTTTTAAAGTTTTTCCTAACTTGGAAAGAGTTGTTTTACCAACTACATTGAAAACTATTGAATCAGGTGCTTTTCCTTCTATTCAATATGATTTATATGATACAAATAAAAATACACCTCTTGCTTGTTTTACTGTTGTAGATGGAGTTATTACAGATTATAAGTGTTCTTATGCCAATACACTTATAATACCTACTGCTTTAGTTGATGGTACTAGTGTTACTGGTATTAATACTAATGTTTTATTTAATGCTAAGAAAATTATAATTCCTGCTGGTATTACTAGTATTACTGGTACAGGTTTTAATAAGTCAGATTCTAAAAATCTTGCTCTTACTGAGATTATTAATAATACTGGTTTAGAGTTTGATTGGAATTTATTGATTACTGGTACAAGTGGTGATTCTTTTGCTACAGGGGTTGTTACTACTTCTAATGGCAGTGTTACTATTAAAGCTTCTTAGGAAGCTTTTTTCTTTTTCTTTTAATATTTAATTGACTAAGATAATAAAATATGATAGAATTAACTCGTTTGAAGCCTCAGCTTTAAACCACATTGAAAAGGTTAGAAACTTTTATAGTACCTTAAAAGTGAGTCTTAGGTTAATAAAGGAGGTAAGTATGAAAGCAATTATTGAAACTGGTGGTAAACAATATTTAGTTGAAGAAAAATCTGTTATCTATGTTGAAAAATTAGATGCAGAAGCAGATGCTAATGTTACTTTTGATAAAGTTTTAATGTTAGATGGTAATGTTGGTAATCCATATGTTGAAGGTGCTACTGTTACTGGTAAAGTTGTTAAACAAGGTAAAAATAAGAAGATTAGAATTTTTAAATACGTTAACAAACAAAAAAGTACACGTAGAACTCAAGGACATAGACAACCATATACTAAGGTTGAAATTACAAAAATTGGGTAAAAATAATGGTTAAGGTTTTTGTAAAAAAAGAGAATAGTAATATTAAAGAAATATTATTTAAGGGTCATGCTTTATATAGTGATTATGGAAAAGATATAGTTTGTGCTGCTATTAGTAGTATTGTTATTACTACTATTAATGGAATATTATCTATTGATAAGGGTGCTATTAGCTATATTGAAAAGCCTAATTTGGTAATTAAGATTAATAATAATAGTTTTGTTTGTGATAAACTTATTGAAAATATGCTTAATTTACTTAAAGAGTTGGAGCATGATTATCCGAAAAACATTGAAATTTTATAGGAGGAATATTTATGATGAAATTAAATATCCAATTATTTGCTCATAAAAAAGGTGGCGGATCTTCATCAAATGGTAGAGATTCTGCTGGACGTAGATTAGGTGCAAAAGTTGCTGATGGTGAATTTGCAACTGCTGGTTCTATTATTTATCGTCAAAGAGGAACAAAGATTTTTCCAGGAGTAAATGTTGGAATGGGAAATGATCATACTTTATACGCAAAAGTAGATGGCGTTATTAAGTATGAAAGACTTGGAAGAGATAAGAAACAAGTTAGTGTTTATGAAAAGTAATTTTCATTTACGTAAATTTTAAAAAAGTAGAAAAAATATTTGCATTTTGTTTGCAAATATTTTTTTATGTGTTATAATATAATTGTAATAGAGGATAAAGAAAAGGAGGGATTAAACTATGACAAATAAAAAGCCAAAAATGTGGATATGGTTCAGATGGTGGTAATAGGCTTCATTAGATGAGAGAGTTTACGTAAAACTCTCTTCTTTTTTTTATATTTCTTTGTTTATTTTTAATTTTATTTTATAATTATTATAGGAAGTGATTGTAATGATTAAGAAAATAAGAGAAAATAATAAAACTAAATTAATTTTAACTTTAGGTGTATGGCTTTTATATATTGTATGGCTTTTAAAATTTAGTTCAGTAAAACTAGATCTTGCTAATGTTTTATGTTATGTTGGTTTTTTAGGTTTATTACTTTTTATTTATTTTGATGATTTTAAGTCTTATTTTAAAGATTTTAAGAAAAATTTGAAGAAAAATATATTAATGGTATTTGTATATTTTTTGATTTTTATTGCTATACTTGTTGTAAGTAATATTTTAATAAGCATTTTATTACCTTTAAACCCTGATTCTGGTAATTCTGCTATATATGATTTATTTAGTAATGTACCACTTGGTACTATATTTGCGTGCTTTTTAACTATATTCTTTTATCCAATAGTAGAGGAGTTAGTTTTTAGGAAGTCTTTGAGAGATGTAATAAAGAATCCAATTGTATTTATTATTCTTTCTTCACTTATTTCTTGGTATTTTCAGGTTACATTGATTAATCCAAAGCTTTCAGAGTTTATTTTAACATTACAGTTTTTCTTTAATAGTATTTTTGCCGCTATTGTCTTTGTTAAGAAAGATAATTTGCTTTATGCTATTTTTCCTAGAATATTATATAACTTTTTTATCTGTTTAATGCAAATTATATCTTTATTTAAATAATGGGGAGGTTTTATGGCAGTGCTTAATATAATTAATATTTTTCCACAAAGTTTGGCAATAATTAATAATACTGCCAAAACTTTAGCGGTTGTTAGTAATAATAAGAGTGCTTCTTCTAATTTAAATTATATAATTGGAGGACTTGCTATTGTTATTTTGGTACTTGTTGGTAGTGTTTTATTTAACAAGAAATAATTTAGTAATTTATGGTAATTCATTGAATTACCTTTTTTATTTATTTAAATTGTATTATTATATTAACTTGTGATTTTTATGAAAAAGATTAGATTAATTATATATATTATTTGTTTGATTATTATTTTATTATTTGGATATTTTAATAATTTTACAATTAAATATAAATATGTTTTAAATGATATTTCTTCATTTTATTACTATGATAAAAATGATGATGAAGATTATATTAATTATGACTATGATTATAATTATAATTATGATAATAGTAATAACTATGCTATTATTACTGCTTATACGCCTTATTGTGATGGGTGTATAGGGATTACTTCTTATGGTTATAATGTTTTAAATACTATTTATTATGATGATGAAGATTATGGTATGGTTAGAATTTTGGCGGCAGATGATAGTGTTCCTTTTGGTTCGATTGTTTATTTTTATGATTTTGATAGTTATGCAATTGTTCTTGATAGGGGTGGTGCTATTGGAAGTTTTGGTAATGCTTTTTTTGATCTTCTTTTTGATAATTATGATGAGGCAATGGATTTTGGTAAAAGAGAAGTAAGATATAAAATTTTAAGAAGTGGTTTTTAAAAGTTATATTTTTTGTTGTTTAAGTTTGAAAAAACATTTATAATTATTTATGGTGATAATTGTGAATGAAAATATTATAAAAGAGATTGCTCTTAGTTTAAATATAAATGAGATACAAATTAGAAATACTTTAAAGTTACTTGAGGATGGTAATACTATTCCTTTTATAGCACGTTATAGAAAAGAAGCAACTTTTGGACTTGATGAAGAACAAATCAGATCTATTAATGAAGTTTATATGTATCAAGTTAATTTATTAAAAAGAAAAGAAGATGTTATTAGATTAATAGATGAAAAGGGTTTAATGACTGATGAGTTAAGAGATAGAATTATGAAGGCTTCAAAGTTAGTGGAGGTTGAAGATCTTTATAGACCTTATAAAGAAAAAAAGAAGACTAAAGCAAGTGATGCTATTAATAATGGGTTAGAACCTCTTGCTAAGATGATTATGTCTTTTCCTGTTAGTGGAGATTTTAATTCTTTGTGTTCTAGATTTATTAATGATAAGGTTAAGAGTGTTGATGAGGCTTTGAAGGGTGCTTCTTATATAATTGCAGAATATATAAGTGATAATGCTAGTTTTCGTAAATGGATAAGAAATTATATTTATAATAATGCGTTTTTAGTTTGTAAAAAAAAGAAGGATGCAGTTGATGATGATAAGACATATGAGATGTATTATGATTATAGAGAGGCTATAAAAAATATTAAACCTCATAGGTATTTGGCTATTAATCGCGCTAATGATGAAAAGATTATAAGTGTTAGTTTTGATATTGATAATTCTTATGTTTTAACTTTTTTGAAAAATAAAATTATAAAAAATGATAAGAGCTTTGTATGTTCTTTGGTTTATGATTCTATTTGTGATTCTTATAAGAGACTTATTGAACCTTCGATTGAAAGGGAAATTAAGGCTGAGTTATTTGAAAAGGCTGAAGATGTTGCGATTGATAATTTTAGTAAAAATTTGGAAAAGTTATTGTTACAACCTCCTATGAAAGATAAGATGGTTTTAGGACTTGATCCAGCGTTTCGTACTGGGTGTAAACTTGCAGTATTAGATCCAACTGGTAAGATGATTGATATTTTTAAGATATATCCACATGAACCAATAAATAAGTATGAAGAGGCTAAGAAAATTACTAAGGATGTTATTAATAAGTATAAAATAGATATTGTTGCTATTGGAAATGGAACTGCATCAAGAGAAAGTGAAGCATTTATTGCAGATGTTATTAAAGATATAGATAGAAAGGTTTCATATATTTTAGTTAGTGAGGCTGGAGCTTCTGTTTATAGTGCGTCAAAACTTGCTATTTCTGAGTTTCCTGATTTGCATGTTGAAGAAAGAAGTGCAATTAGTATAGGAAGAAGATTACAAGATCCTTTGTCTGAACTTGTTAAGATTGATCCTGAAAGTATTGGTGTAGGGTTATATCAACATGATGTGTCTGATAAGAAATTAAGAGATAGTTTAGATTTTGTTGTTGAAAAAGCTGTTAATAGTGTTGGTGTTAATATAAATACTGCTTCTTTCTTTTTATTAAAGTATGTTTCAGGACTTACAAAAGCTAGTATTGACAAGATTATAAAATATCGTGAAAGTAAGGGAAAGTTTTTATCTAGGGAACAGATAAAGAAGTCTTCTGTTATGAGTGATAAGATATTTGAACAGTCTATAGGTTTTTTACGTATTTTTGATGGTAATAATATACTTGATATGACTTCTATTCATCCTGAGAGTTATCCTATTACTATTAAGTTTTTATCTGCTATAGGGTGTTCTGTTGATGATATTGGTTCTGATAAGTTGATTAGTAAACTTTCTGATATTGATCCTTTGGATTATGCTTTGAAATTAGGATGTGATAAATATACTTTAGAGGATATTATTAAGTCTTTGTGTAAACCTAATCGTGATCCTAGAGATGAGATGGATAAACCTCTTTTGAGAAGTGATATTTTACATATTGAGGATTTGAAACCAGGTATGAAATTACAAGGAACAGTTAGAAATGTTGTTGATTTTGGAGCTTTTGTAGATATTGGTTTACATAATGATGGATTAATACATATTTCTGAAATTTGTGATAAATATATAAAACATCCAAGTGATGTATTAAAGGTTGGAGATATTATTGATTGTTATGTTTTAGATGTTTTTTTAGATAAGAAAAAAGTTGCTTTGACTATGAAGAAAAAGTAGGTGATGATATGCCTTTTATTAAAGGAAATTTTAAGAAATATATTTTTACAAGTGATAAGGGTTATGTTGTTGGATTATTTAAAATAAAGGATACTTCAAGTGAACTTATTAAGTATAAGAATAGTACGACTATATTTACAGGTTATTTTACAGATTTAAATGAAAGTGATTTATATATTTTTAATGGTAATTTTATTAGTCATCCAAAGTATGGAGAACAGTTTAATTGTGATAGTTATGAAGTGGTGTTGCCAGAGGATAAAGATAATATTGTAGAGTTTTTATCTAGTAATATTTTTCCTGGTATTGGGGAAAAGAAGGCGATTAAAATTGTTGATGTTTTGGGAGATGATACGTTTAATGTTATTATGAATAATCCTGATAGTTTATTACTTGTTCCTGGGATAACTATAAAACAAAAGAATATTTTACATGATAATTTAGTTAAGTATCAAAGTAGTTATTTGACAATTGTAGAGCTTACTAAATATGGTTTTTCTACTAAGGATGCTTTAGCTATTTATAATGTTTTTAAGGATAAGGCTGTTAATATTATTTTGGATGATCCTTATTTAATATGCTCTAATATTAGAGAGATTTCTTTTAAAAAGATTGATTTGATGAGGAAAAATTTTGATATTTTAGATAATGATTCTAGAAGAGTTAAGGCTTCTATTAAATATATAATGGAAGAAATATCTTTTTCTTTAGGGAATACTTATTTGTCTTATGAGGAGATTATTTATTATACAAAGAGATATTTATTTAATGTTTCAGATGATATGATTAATTCTTCTTTGGAAGATTTAATTGAAGTAGGAGAGATTGTTAAATTAGATGATAAATATTTTTTATATATGTATTATGAAGAAGAAACTTATATTGCTTCAAGAGTGTATAATCTTGCTAATAATATGATATTAAATAAGATTGATGAAGAAGAGCTTAAATATATTGAAAAAGATTTTAATTTAGAGTTTAATGATGAACAAAAGAAGGCTATTTTTGAGTCTTTGAAAAATAATTTTTGTGTAATTACTGGTGGTCCTGGTACGGGAAAAACTACAATTATTAAAGCTATTTGTAAGATGTATCAGAATATTAATGGTTTTGATAATGATAAGCTTTTGGATAATTTGGCTCTTTTGGCTCCGACTGGTAGAGCTGCTAAGAGAATTTCTGAGGATACAATGTTACCAGCATATACTATACATCGTTTTTTGAAATGGAATAAAGAAGATAATAATTTTAGAATTAATGAAGATAATAAAAGTAGTGTAAAGCTTGTTATAGTTGATGAAGTTAGTATGGTTGATGTTAATTTGTTTTATAATTTGCTTTTAGGAATTAATTATAATGCTAAGATAGTTTTAATTGGAGATTATAATCAGTTACCTAGTGTTGGGGCTGGAAATTTATTTAAAGATATTATTGATAGTGATTGTGTTAATGTTGTTAGGTTAGAAAAATTATATAGACAAAAAGAAAGTTCTAATATTAATTTGTTTGCAAGAGACATACTTAAAAATAAACTTGATTTAAGTTTGTTTAATAATAGTGATGATTTGACTTTTATTGAAGCTAAAGATGATGAGTTAAAAGAGGTTTTAAAAGATTTTGTTATTACATATAAAGATTTAGATTTTAATAAGTTTCAGGTTCTTGCACCTGTTTATAAGAAAGAAAATGGAATTGATGATTTAAATTATTTTATTCAAGATATTTTAAATTCTAATTTAAAAAATAAAAATAGTTTAATGGTTGAAGGCGTTGAAATAAGGGAAAATGATAAGATATTACAGCTTGTTAATGATCCAGATAATAATGTATATAATGGTGATATTGGTGAGGCTATAAGAATTAAAGATAAGGATATTTTTATTGATTATAATGATAATATAGTGAAGATTACAACTGGTATGTATTCTAATATAAAATTAGGTTATGTTATTAGTATTCATAAATCTCAAGGATCTGAATTTGATGTAGTTGTTATAATTGTTTTAAATAAATTTTATAATATGCTTTATAAAAAACTTATTTATACAGCTGTTACGAGAGCTAGAAAAAAACTTATTATTTTGGGAGAAGTTAGTGCTTTGAAAAGAGCGATAAGTAATGAAAAAGAAGAGAATAGAAAAACCAATTTAAAAAATTTCATTTTGGATTGTATTAAAACAAATTGATTTGTTCATAATAAGATTGAGGTGAAAAAATGAAAAAATTTAGTTTAATAGGTTTACATGTTTTAGCAGTTAGTTATATTATTGGTGTTACTACATATTTGGTTTTACCAGAAGAACAAAAGAACAGTCTTATGAAGAAGGTTAAGAGTTGTTTAAAAAAGAAAAAGAAAATGTATGAAGAAATTATGGAATAAAACCCTTAAATTTATAAATAGGGTTTTTTTTTAGTTTTTAATTTGCTATAATTGAGGTGGTGAGAATGATGAAGAAAGATAAAAATAAGGAAGAATTGAATATTGGAGGTATTAATGAGATAGTAGTGTTGTCTAAAAGAATTTTGAAGGTTCTTTTTGCGATTATTATTTTATCTATTATCTTTTTGACATTTTTGATTTTCAAGGAGATTAAGATTTTTGAAGTATTACTTAATGTTTTAAAAGTAATTAGTCCATTTTTTATTGGACTTATAATTGCTTGGTTACTTGATCCGATAGTTACTGCTTTGGAGAAAAAGAAGATTAAAAGAACTGTTGGTGCTATATTTGTGTTTTTTATATTTATAGTGATTTTATATTTATTCTTTAGAATAGTTATACCAATGTTATATGAACAGATAAATGATTTTATTAAGATAATTCCTAATTTGGTTAATTATATATCAGGTTTTGTAAATAATATATTTGATAAATTTGATAATAGTGGTATGGATTTGTCAGGAATTAAGAATAAGTTTTTTGATTCTATTGAGGATTTAAGTATGGATTTGACTACTAATTTCCCTAAGACTTTTATTACTATTGTTACTGGCGCTATTAGTAGTATTGGTACATTTGGACTTGGACTTATTGTTGGTTTTTATTTACTTATTGATTTTAATGCTATGAGGGGTTTAATTACTTTTGTACCAAAGAAGAATAGAATAGCTTTTAATAGCATTTGTAAGAAATTAAATACAACTTTTAGAGATTATTTGCAAGGAACTTTTACTATATCTATGATTTTATTTGTTATTTGTTCTATAGCATTTGCTATTGTTGGACTTCCTTCACCAATGTTGTTTGGACTTATTTGTGGTATTACTAATGTTATACCTTATATTGGACCATGGATTGGTGGCGCTATTGCTACAGTTGTTGCTTTAACTGTTAGTCCTTTAGTTGGAGTTTTAACTGTTGTTATTGTTGTTATTGCACAACAGATAGATTCAATAGCTTTACAGCCTTTAATTATGAGTAAGGCTGTAAAATTACATCCTGTTACTATTATGATTGGTTTATTAGTATTTGAATATTTCTTTGGTGTTGTTGGTATGATTTTAGCTACTCCAATTATATCTGCGATGAAGATAATTTTCTCATATTTTAATGAAAAATATGATTTAATTAATAAATTAAAAGATGATAATAAAGAGGTAAATTATGAATAAGGTTATTGCAATTGTAGGAATGTGTGGAAGTGGCAAGTCTGTTGCTAGTGATTATTATATTAATAAAGGATATCAAAAGGTATATTTTGGTGGAGTTACAATGGATGAACTTAAACGTAGGGGTTTAGAGGTTAATCCAGAAAATGAAAAAAAGATTAGAGAAGAATTGCGTAATGAATATGGAATGGCAGCTTTTGCAATTTTACTTCTTCCTAAGATTGAAGAATTATTAAAAACTTCTAATGTTGTGTTAGATGGTTTGTATTCTTGGGATGAGTTGGTTGTTTTAAAAGAAAAATTTCCACAATTAAAGGTTTTAGCTATTGTGGTTGATAAAGATAAAAGGTATAATAGATTGAAAAGTCGTGATATAAGGCCATTAACTTTTGAAGAAGCTTCTAAAAGAGATGTTTCTGAGATAGAGAATTTAGCTAAGGGTGGTCCGATTTCTTTTGCTGATTATTATATTTTAAATAATGGTGATCTTTTAGATTATAATAAAGAACTTGATAGGATTACGAATATTATAGAGGAGAAGTAGTATGAATTTAAAGGATTTATATATTAATTTTTTTGTGAGTAAAGGGCATAAACAAATACCTTCAGCTCCAGTTGTACCTGAAAATGATAATACAGTTTTGTTTAATACTGCTGGTATGCAACCTTTAATTCCTTATTTAAAAGGAAAAGAACATCCTTATGGAAAGAGGTTATGTGATTATCAAAAATGTATCAGAACAAATGATTTGGATGAAGTAGGAGATTCTTACCATCATACTTTTTTTGAGATGCTTGGTAATTGGAGTTTAGGTGATTATTTTAAGAAAGAGTCTATTACTTGGAGTTTTGAGTTCTTGACTGATGTTTTAAAAATACCTGTTGAAAGACTTGGTGTTACTATTTTTGCTGGTAATGAAATAGCTCCGATGGATAATGAAACAAAACAATTATGGCTTTCTTTAGGAATTAGTGAAAAAAGAATTAGCGCTACTAAGGAAGATAATTGGTGGCCAAATTTAAGTATGCCAGGTTTATGTGGTCCTGATTCAGAGATGTTTTATTTTCGTAGCGATGATCCAATACCTGATGTTTTTGATCCTAATGATGATCGTTGGGTAGAAATTTGGAACAATGTATTTATGCAATATAATCATAATGAAGATGGAACAATTGTTGAGTTGCCAAATAAGAATGTAGATACAGGTATGGGTGTTGAGAGAACTGTAGCTATACTTGAAGGTAAAACTGACAATTATGAGTCTAGTATATGGATGCCAGTTATAAAAAAATTAGAAGAAATATCAAATTTAAGTTATGAAGATAATAAAAAAAGTATGCGTATAGTTGCAGATCATATACGTACTGCTGTTTTTATAGCGGCAGATTATGCTGGTATAAAACCTAGCAATGTTGGACAAGGATATATTTTAAGAAGATTAATAAGAAGAGCAATTAGACATGCTAAAAATTTGAATATTAATATTTCTTCTGATTGGGAAAAAGAGATTGCAAGTATTATTATTGATATGTATAGTCCTTATTATAATGAACTTTCAGATAATAAAGAAGTAGTTTTCAATGCTTTAGAAAATGAAAAGATTAAATTTAATAGAACACTAGAAAAAGGATTAAGGGAATTTGAGAAGGTTGCTATTAAGGATATTGATGGTGTTACTGCTTTTCATTTGTTTGATACTTATGGTTTTCCTATAGAACTTACTATAGAACTTGCTAGTGAAAGAGGTATAAAGGTTGATGAAGAAGGTTTTAAAAAGAAATTTAAAGAGCATCAAGAGTTATCTCGTACTGCTTCTAGTGGTCAATTTAAAGGTGGTTTAGGGGGACAAGGAGAGATTGAGACAAAGTATCATACAGCAACTCATTTACTTAATGCGGCTTTAAAAAAGGTTGTTTCTTTAGATGTTCATCAAAGGGGTAGTAACATAACAGCAGAGAGATTGAGATTTGATTTTTCTTGTGATCATAAACTTAGTGATGATGAAAAGAAGAGGGTTGAGGATTTAGTAAATAGTTGGATTGATGCTGGTTTAGATGTTAAATGTGATCAGATGAAAAAAGAGGATGCAATAAAGAGTGGTGCTGAGTGTATGTTTATTGATAAGTATCCTGATGTTGTAACTGTTTATTCAATTGGAGATGTTTCTTCTGAGTTATGTGGTGGTCCTCATGTTAAGAATACTAAGGAATTAGGTAAGTTTAAGATTATAAAAGAAGAGGCTTCTTCTCAAGGAGTTAGAAGAATTAAGGCAATATTACAATAAAAAAGAGTTTTTTAAACTCTTTTTTTACATTTTTCTATAAAGACCAATTACTTTTCCTAAAATGGTTACATTTTTAAGTATAATTGGAGCCATATAGTCATTTTCAGGCTGTAATCTAATATAGTCTTTTTCTTTATAAAAAGTTTTTACAGTAACTTCATTTTCATCGTTCATTGCTACTACTGTGTCACCATTATTGGCAGTGTTTTTTCTTTCTACTAGAATTATGTCACCATCATAAATTCCAACATTTATCATACTATCACCATTTACGTTTAATGAGAAAACATCTTTTTTATTGTTTATTAGGCTTGTTGGAACTTCAAAGAATTGGTTAGGCATTTCTATTGCTTCTATTGGAGAACCTGCTGTTACTTTTCCTAATAGGGGAATTGATACTACGTTATCACTTTTATCTTCGTATTCATTTGGTACTAGTAGTTCAATTGTTCTATTTTTTTCTTTATCTTTTCTGATGTATCCTTTTTCTTGTAAATTGTCTAGATGGGATTGAATTGTTGCAGTTGATTTTAAATCTGCTAATTTACATAATTCTCTAACTGTGGGTGGATATCCTCTTTTGGCCATGTATTTTTTTATTTCTTTTAAAATAAGATCTTGTTTTGAAGTAAGTTTTTCCATAAGTACCTCCTATGATTAAATGGTATCATATTATATCTATTTAGTCAAACAAATGTTTACTATTTACAAAAATTAAATATTATATTACAATATATTTGTAAATTAATTTTTATTGTGATGATGAAGGTTGGAAACTTCTAGCAATGTTTAAAAGAGATTCTTAATTAAGAATAAATAGAGTGGAACCGCGGATTTTAATTCGTCTCTATGTTTTTAGTTGAGAATTTTTTTTAGGAGGTAATTATGAAAATATTTGTAGGGTGTTCTTCAGCAGTGGATTTGAGTAAAGATTATTATGATGATTCTTATTTGATATCTTCACTTCTCGCTAAGAATGGTTATGACTTGGTATTTGGTTGTTATGATAAAGGGATTATGGGTTCTGTTTATAAAGGATTTTTGGATAATAATAGAGAAGTTATTGGTGTTTTGGATAAGGCATATTTAGAGGGAACAGAGAACTATATTTTAAGTGAAAAGATTGTTACCGATTCTGTTTTTGAAAGAACAAAAAAATTGTATGAGTTAGCAGATGCGTGTTTGTTTTTACCTGGTGGTATTGGAACTTATGCTGAAGTTTTTTCTTTTTTGGATGAAAAAAGAACTAGAATGGATAATAAAAAAATTATTGTCTATAATTATAATGGTTATTATGATAGATTAATTGATTTTATTAATTATTCAGTGAAGGAAAAGTTTAATGAAAAGAAAATTATTAATGATGATTTAGTTATTATAAATAATAAAGATTATATTTTAGATATTTTAAAGGAGGAAAATTTATGAATATGGAAAAGATGGTTGCTTTTTGTAAGCAATATGGTTTTATATTTCAAGGTAGTGAAATATATGGAGGTTTAGCTAATACTTGGGATTATGGTCCTTTAGGCTCTAGACTTAAAAATAATATTAAGGATGCTTGGAGAAAGAAGTTTATTCAAGAAAGAAAGAATGCTTACGAACTTGATGCTGATATTTTAATGCATCCTAGGGTATGGCAAGCTAGTGGACATGTAGATTCTTTTGCGGATCCTTTAATAGATTGTCGTGGATGTAAGACTAGACATCGTGCAGATAATTTAATTAATGATTTTTCTAATTCTTCAATTGGAGATGCTATGACAAATGAAGAAATGGTTAATTATATAAAGGAGAATAAAGTACCTTGTCCTAAGTGTGGTAAATGCGATTTTACTGATATTAGACAGTTTAAACTTATGTTTGAAACTTATCGTGGTGTTACTTCTGATTCTAAGAATGTTGTTTATTTAAGACCAGAAAATGCACAAGGTGAATATGTTAATTTTTTAAATGTACAAAGAAGTATGAGATGTAAATTACCTTTTAGTATTGGACAAATTGGTAAGGCCTTTAGAAATGAAATAACTCCTGGTAATTTTACTTTTAGGACTATTGAATTTGAACAAATGGAGTATCAAACTTTTTGTAAAAAGGGTGATGATGAAAAGCTATATGAATATTTTAAAGATTATGGAAAGAGGTTTTATAATTATTTAGGTTTACCTAATGAAAAACTTAGATTCCATGATCATGAAAAGTTGGCTTTTTATGCTAAGGCTGCTTGTGATATAGAGTATTTATTCCCATTTGGTTGGGGTGAGATTAATGGTACTCATAATCGTACTGATTATGATTTATCAAGACATCAAGAATATTCTAATATAAGTATGGAGTATTTAGATCCTGATACTAATGAAAAGTTTATTCCTTATATTATTGAATCTACTTATGGACTTGATAGAACTACACTAGCGGTTTTATTTAATGCTTATGAGGAAGAAAAGATTAATGATGATACTAGAGAGGTTCTTCATTTAAAACCTTTCTTAGCGCCTTATAAAGTTTGTGTGTTACCATTAGTTAAGAAATATCATAGTGAAAAAGCTTTAGAAGTATATGAGAAATTATCTAAATGTTTTATGACTGCTTATGATGAATCTGGCTCTATAGGAAAACGTTATAGAAGAAATGATGCTATTGGTACTCCTTGGTGTGTTACTATTGATGATGAGACTATAAATAATAATTTAGTTACTATTAGAGATAGAGATACTATGGAACAAATTACTTTAAATTTAGATGAATTAACTAATTATATAGAAGAAAGAATAAAATTTTAATTTATTCTTTTTTTTCGACAATTTTTTATACTTTTATTTTTTATAATTTATTTGGTGATTATATGAAAGAGTATTTTATATTTAATGTTAAGAAAGAGTTTTATACTTTATATAGAGAAAGACCTAATGAGTTGTTTTATATTTTTAATAGAATATATTATATGAAATTTATAGATAAAGAGTATGGTTATAATTTATTTGAACAGATTAGTATGTTTTTAAATAAAGAGGATGTTAATGATTTTATTTATAGTAAGTATAAAGATAAAATAATGTATTCTATAAATGGAAATGAACATATTATTAATAATTTATTTTTGAATGAAATTAGTATTTTAAATGTTAAGAGTTCTAATATAAGGATTGACACTAATAATGAGAGATGTAGTTTTTTTAAGGATTTAAAAGAATTTTCTAATACATTTTTTGTTTGTGATTTTAAGGAACAAGAGTATTTCTTTTTAAAAGATTATAAAATAAAAGAAAAAAGTAATTAAATTACTTGTTAAAAATATAATTATCTTATAAAATATATTTGTGGAGGTAATATTATGTTACATGATATATTAATGATTTTGATTGGACTTATTATTGGTGGAGTTGCAGGATTTTTCTTAGCAAGAATGTTTATGCAAAAATATTTGAAAAAGAATCCTCCTATTAATGAAGAAATGATAAAGGCTATGATGAGCCAAATGGGAAGAAAACCTTCTCAAAAACAAGTTAATCAAATGATGAAACAAATGAATAAGTATATGTAATTACATATTTTATTTAATAAAGAATCCTTTTATGAGGATTTTTTCTATTATTTTATATAGATATTAAGGAGATAGTATGGAAAGAATATACAATAAGTTAGTTAGAGATAATATTAAAGATATTATTATAAAGAATGGCGAAAAACCTGTTATTAGATATTTAGATGATAATGAATATAAGATTGAATTAGAAAAGAAACTTTATGAAGAGTATAAGGAAGTAATAGATTCTACTGGTGATGATAGAATTGAAGAGTTAGCAGATATGTTAGAAGTTATTAGAGCATTGGCAAGATTAGAGAATAAGAGTTTAGAAGATGTTATTTTTTTAGCAAATAAGAAGTGTGAAAAAAGAGGAGCTTTTAATGATAAAGTTTTTCTTGAAAAGGTTATCGAATAAATAAAAAAGCCTCATTTTTATGAGACTTTATTTTTTTTAGTAGTTTTATTAGTAGTTTTTTTAGTAGTACTACTTTTTTTTCTAGTAGTTTTTTTAGTTTCTGTACTTTGTTTTGCTTCTTTTTCATATTCTTCATCAAATATTCTATCAGTTATTATTTCTTTTTCATCTTCATGAAGCTCTTCAACTACATCTTTTACATTATTTATAATGTTATAGAAGACTAATGCATATATAATTATTATTCCTACTGATATAGCATATTGACCAGAGAATAAAATTAATATATCTTTAAATGAAGCATAACCTAAATATCCTAATAATACAAAGAATAAAGAATCTAATGTAATACCAATAGTAGCAGATACTAAGAAGTTAAACCATTTTTTGTAGTCTAGGAGACAATAAATTTTATAATTTATGTATTGTCCTAAATAGAAAGACATAAGTGATGCAAATAATATTCTAAAATCTATATTAAATAAAGCATTTAAACCATCTGGTCCATTATATACTGGAAGTAGTGATGAAACTGTTACTAGTATTCCAGTAAATATTAAAGATATTATTGCAAAATCAAGTAATAAAGAAAATTTTTCTTTACCATATCTTTCGTAATATAGTGTAGATATAAAATATGTTAATGGGTAAATTATAACGTTAGCTGTTGCTAATATTGCTCCGAATTTTATAGTTCGTACTGATAAAAGATATGAAACTATATATGTTATTACAAAAATTATTGTAATTAGTAAATAATAAAAATTTTTCTCCCTTTTCATTTTTTTTCTTCCTCCTATTATAAATTATATATTTAATTTTAAAATAAAACAAGCCAAAGTTAAAAAAATATGATAAAATCTATATAGGTGATTTTTATGGATTTACAACATATAAGAAATTTTTCAATTATAGCACATATTGATCATGGTAAGAGTACTTTGGCTGATAGAATATTGGAGGAGACACATTCAATTAGTAAAAGAGAAATGAAGGATCAGTTGCTTGATTCTATGGATCTAGAAAGGGAAAGAGGAATTACTATTAAGCTTAATGCTGTTTCTTTGAATTATAATTATAAGGGAGAAGAATATTTGCTTAATTTAATAGATACTCCAGGACATGTTGATTTTACTTATGAAGTTTCACGTTCTTTAGCAGCTTGTGAAGGTGCAATATTGGTAGTTGATGCTACTCAAGGAATTGAGGCTCAAACCCTTGCTAATTTATATTTAGCTTTGGATAATGATTTAGAAATTATTCCTATTATTAATAAGATTGATTTACCTAATGCAGAAGTTGATAGAGTTAAAAAAGAAATTATGGATACTTTGGGTTTTAGAGAAGATGAGATAATTTTATGTAGCGCTAAAGAAGGTATTGGAATAAAAGAATTACTTAGTGCAATTATTGAAAAGATACCGTGTCCTAAAAGTTCTTCTGATAAACTTAGGGCGCTTATTTTTGATTCAATTTTTGATCCTTATCGTGGTGTTGTTATTTCTACTAGAATAGTAGATGGTATTTTGAAAAAAGGCGATATCATTAAAATGATGAAGACGGATGCAAGCTATGAAGTTATAGATATTTATGTTAATACCCCTAAGGAAGAAAAAAAGGATAAGCTTATTGCCGGAGAGGTTGGGTATATTACTGCTAGTATTAAGAGTATATCTGATGTTAAAGTTGGAGATACAATTACTTTAAAGAAAGATCCTTGTTTGTTACCACTTGATGGATATAAGGAAATTAAACCTTTTGTTTATTGTGGTATATATCCAATAGATTCTAAGAAGTTTGAAGATTTAAAAGAAGCTTTGGAAAAGTTGAAATTAAATGATGCATCTTTATCTTTTTTTCCTGAGACATCTAAAGCTTTAGGATTTGGATTTAGGTGTGGTTTTTTAGGACTTCTTCATATGGATATTACAAAGGAAAGAATTGAAAGAGAGTTTAAGATTGATTTAATTGCAACTTCTCCTTCTGTTATTTATCAGGTTGTTTTGACTAATGGAGAAGTTTTAGAGATTGATTCTCCTGCAAAACTTCCGGATCGTGTAAATATAAAAGAAACCAAAGAGCCATATATAAGCGCTAGTATTTTTGTTCCTAGTACTTATATTGGTGGTGTTATGGAGCTTTGCCAAAATAAAAGAGGTATTTACATTGGTATGGAATATATTGATCAAACAAGAGTTAATATTCATTATGAACTTCCTTTAGCAGAAATTGTTTATGATTTCTTTAATAAGCTAAAAAGTGCTACTAAGGGATATGCATCTTTTGATTATGAGATAATTGGTTATAAGCCTAGTGATTTAGTTAAGATGGATATTTTACTTAATGGTGAAGTTGTTGATGCTTTAAGTGTTATAGTACATCGTGATTTTGCTTATGATCGTGGTAGAATTATAACTACTAATTTGAAAAAGATTATACCACGTCAGATGTTTGAAGTTCCTATTCAGGCTGCTATAGGATCTAAAGTAATTGCGAGAGAAACTGTTAAGGCTATGAGAAAAGATGTTTTGGCAAAATGTTATGGAGGAGATGTTTCTCGTAAAAGAAAACTTTTAGAAAAACAAAAAGAAGGTAAGAAAAAGATGAAAACTATTGGTAGTGTTGAACTTCCTTCTGATGCTTTTTTAAGTATATTAAAGGTTGATGATGAATAATATATGATAGTAATATTTGCTTTTTTCAATGTTTTGTGGTATAATGTATGACGAGTAAGGATGAGGGGTTTATATGGAGAATTTAAAAGTTTTAAAAGAGATAGAAAAAAACGTTGAAAAATCTATTATTACTAGTAAGGAAATTGTTAATGCTAAGTATTATCATAATACTGATATTTGCAATTTGCCTTTAGTGTTAGAAAAAGGTATTTTGACATTTAGACAAAGAAAAGAACTTGCAGGAGAAGAGATTACAGAAGAAGAAATTTATAGAAGATCAGATCCAGCATATCCAACAGGAGTTGATGGAGTATCAGTTGCATATATTCGTGATCTTAGAGAAATGTATCGTGATGAATGGAACTATGATCCATATAGTAAAGAATGTTCTTTGGCTTTTAGAGTTTCTAGTGATGTAAATGCTTATCCTGATCTTATTAATTATTTTAATGAAGCTGTTATTTTAGGTGGGGTTAAACCTGAAGATTTGAAAGCAATAGAGATAAGATTGTTAAAAGAATTAAGAAAAGATAATAAAAATTTGAATAAACTTGTTGATCTATACAACTATTTGATTGATGGTAGCAAACTTGCAATTAGTAAAAGATTAGATTTAATAGTGAAAGATATGGATTATGATTCATGTTTTGATATGGAGAAAATAGCAAGTTTTAAAAAAATAAGAAAATAATTTTATAGGGGGTTGTTATGAAAAATATAAATAGTAATAGTGTGGCACTATTTAAGATAATTTCAGGCAAAAGTGTTGAAGAGGTTGCTTCAATTTATAATGTTTCTAATGCGTTTGTATGTGAAGCTATGGATAAGTTTTTTAGTCAAGCTAATGAAAAGCGAAAATATTATTTAAATTTAGCTGGTAATGAAGCAAAGGAAAGACTTGTTGACAAAAATAGAATTTTAGCAGTATCAAAACTTGCCTTAAGTGGTAAGACTGCTAATGAAATAGCAGATATTCTTGATATAGAACCACTTGTTGTTTATCAAGATATTCATGAAATTGAAAAAATTAATCCAGTTTATGCTTATGTTATAAACGAAAAATTTAGTAAAAATGAAAAGAATCTCGATCCGACACCAAAAATGCCTTTTAGAAGAGGTTAATATGAAGAATGTGGGTAGTATGTATATTCACATTCCTTTTTGTAATAAAATTTGCAATTATTGCGATTTTTCAAAAATGTATTATAAAAAGGAATGGGTTGTTAGTTATTTAAAAGAACTTATGTTAGAAATTGATAGTAGTTATAATAATGATATTTTAAGTACTTTATATGTAGGAGGAGGTACGCCTTCTTGTTTAGCTATGAATGAATTAAAAGCATTATTTAATAAGATTAATACTTTTCCTTTTTCTGATGATTATGAGTTTACTTTTGAATGTAATTTAGAAGATATTAATGATGAATTAATGGCTTTTTTGAAGAAAAATAGGGTTAATCGTTTGAGTATAGGAGTTGAATCTTTCAATAAAAGATTACTTGATGTTTTAGGAAGAAGTTATAATTTTGATATAAGAGAGAAGATTTCTTTAGCTAAGAAGTATTTTGATAATATTAATGTTGATTTAATATTTGGAGTGTATTCTGAAACCTTAGATGATTTAAAAGAAGAACTTGATAATTTTTTATCACTTGATGTTAAACATATATCTTTATATTCTTTGATTTTAGAGAATAATACTGTTCTTAAGAGTAAAGAGTATAAAGAATTAACAGATGATTTACAGAGTGATATGTATAAAATGATTATTGATGTTTTAAAAAAGAATGGTTTTATTCATTATGAAATTAGTAATTTTTGTAAGGAAGGTTATCATTCTAGACATAATATGGCTTATTGGAATAATGAAAATTATTATGGATTTGGTCTTGGTGCGAGTGGATATCTTTCTAATGTTAGATATTCTAATACTAGAAGTATCAATAGGTATTTAAAACATGGTTATAGATATGAAGAAGATATTTTATCTAGAAAAGAAACTATGGAAAATGAAATGATTTTAGGACTTAGAAAAGTAGAAGGAGTAAATAAAGAACGTTTTTATAAGAAATATAATTGTGAAATAGATGATGTTTTTGATACTTATAAACTTAGTAGTAATAAGGATTTTTATTTCATTGATGAGGATAAACTTTTTATATCTAATTCTATATTATGTGATTTTGTTGATATTTAGTTTACAAAATTTTAAGTTTACCTTATAATTATAATATGGAGGGTATATGAATAAGGGTAAAATTATTGTAATTGAGGGAACAGATTGTTCTGGTAAAGAAACTCAAAGTACATTGCTTGTTGAAAAATTAAATGCAATGGGGAAAAAGGCTATTAGAATTTCTTTTCCAAGATATGATACTCCGACTGGAAAGATTGTAGGAGGGGCATATTTAGGTAAACCTGAAATATGTGAGTCATATTTTAAAGAAGGTGCAGTAAATTTGGATCCAAAGATTGCTAGTTTGTATTATGCCGCTGATAGAAAGTATAATATTGATGAAGTTATTAAATATGTTGATTTGGGTTATTTTGTAATTTTAGATAGATATACAACTTCTAATCTTGCACATCAAGGAAGTAAGATACTTGATAGAGATGAGAGGTTTAATATGTTTCAATGGATTGATAAACTTGAGTACTGGTTACTTGGTCTTCCTAAACCAGATATGACAATTTTTTTACATGTTCCTTATAAGTATTCGACAGAGTTAAAGAAAAATAGAAGTTTTTTGGATGAGCATGAAAAAAGTGAAGAACATCTAAAAAATGCAGAAATTTGTTATTTGGAATTAGTAGGATTGTATAATTGGAAATATATTAATTGTATTAAAGATGATAAGATTCGTACTATAGAAGATATTAGTGAAGAAATATTAAAGCTTATTCTTGAATAGGCTTTTTATTTATACCTAAAGATGCTCCAAGTGATGATATTAAGATATATACTATGTATAAATATAAATTATTTACATTAAATTTGTTTAATCCTAGTATTTGAAAAAGAATGGTTATTAATATATAAATTAAACTTAGTTTAATTCCTTCTAAGTAACCTTTTTTATTTGATAGTTTTCCTAATTTAAAACTTCCTATAAATAATGAAATTATTGGTATTAATGTGATTATTATTTTATATGCTTTGAGGTTGAAAAGGTTAAAGTAGTCAAATATGGTAAAGATTATTGTTAGAAGAAAAATTGATATTATTACATATAGTAAAGATATTAGATAGTTTTTTATATAATTCATTTTTATCACCTAGTTATATATATGTTATTTTGTTTGTTTTATTCTTGATAGTTTGTTATAATTTTAGTGGTGATTTTTATGAAGATTGGTATAATTGGAGCATTTGATCCAGAAATTGTTAAGTTTTTGGAATTATTTGAGTTAGAAAAGGATATTACAAAAAGAGAAGATATTTATATAGGAAAATATAAAGATAAAGAAATTATTGTTGCTAAGAGTGGAATTGGAAAGGTTAATTCTGCTGCTATGACACAATATTTAATTGATAATTATTTAGTTGATTTGATTATAAATTCAGGTTGTGCTGGTTCTCTTAGTCAGGATGTTGGCATTTTTGATGTTGTTATATCTTCATATGTTACTTATCATGATTTTTATCCTAATAGGGTTATGGAGTATAGTGTTCCTGATAATGGTAGGGTAATTGCTAGTGCAAGATTAAGAAATATGGCTATTGATGCTTCGAAAAAAGCTTTGGTAAATTATCATGTTGGTCCAATATGTAGTGGTGATTGTTATATTGATAGTGAAGAAAAAAGAGATTTTATTAGAAAGGCTACTAATGCTTTAGCAGTTGATATGGAAAGTGGTAGTATAGGGCACATTGCTAGAAAGAATAATATACCTTTTATATCAATAAGAACTATTTCAGATTTTTCTAATGGTGAAGAAAATTTTGAAGAATTAGCGGCATATAAATCTAGTCATATAGTTAAAGATATTATTGATAATTTATGATTTTATAGGTAAAACTTGATTTTTTTTAAAAAATATGTTATAATTTAGTCACTTTTAATAAAGGGGGTTAATTTATGAAAGAAATTATTGAAAGGAAATTAAGTAATTTAATAGATAAGGAAGCAGTAGAACTTGTTTTTCGTGAAATTAATAGTAATAAAGAAAAACCAATGGGGTTAAAAAAAGAGGAAGTAGCTATTCTTAGAGATATATATAGTTATGATGATAAGGTTCTTGATCCTATATTTGCTAAAATAAATAGATATTTATTTTGTAATTATGATAAATGTAATATAACATTGCTTACTACTTTGAAGGATGCTTGTATTACTTCTCGTGGTATTCATTTTTTCTCTAGAGTAGGTATTTATACTTTTGCAGATTATTTAAGATATGGTAAAGATAATATTGAATATGTAAGAAATATTGGTAGTGTTACTTCTGGATATGTAGATGCAGTTATTAAAAATAATTTTGCAAGGGATAATAATAATGTTTTTGAAGAATATATGAAAGTTGATGAAAAAGTATCTGAGTTAGATAAAGAAATAAAGATTCTTACCCAGAAAAAGGAAGAGTTATTACTATATTTATCTTATTTAGAGAAGGAGAAAGGTTCTAATGCAAGTAAAAGAACAAGATAATTTTTTTGAAGAATTTGAAGAATGTTTAAAATCAAAGAAATATGATCAGGCTGAAAAAATAATTAAACAATTAAGACAGCAATTTCCTAAGAATCATAAATATATTCGTTCTTATATAGCTTTATTAAAGATTGTTGATTATGATAAGGCTATAGAGTTTACTAAAACTTTATTAAGTACTGATAAAACAGGAGAGTTTCATGCTACTTTACTTTCTTTACTTGTTGATAGTAAAAGATATGATGAGGCTATGGTAGTTATTAATGATACTCTTAATAAAAATTATGATTCTTATTTAAGTTATTTTAATTTTTGCTTTGCTCAGATAAATTTTACGAGAGATAAGAGTAATGCTAGTATGTGTTTAAGAGCTACTAAACAAAGTCTTAGATTAAAAGAAACTTTTTATGCTAATAAACTTGCTGCTATGATTTATACTGAATTAAAGGATTTTGATAATACAAGGGAGTATTTTTTAAAGGCTATAGATTTAGCAGATGAAGAAAAAGATAAATCTTTATATTTTGATTTTGCGAAATCTTGTTTATCTTTTTCTAAGTTTGAAGATTCAAAGTTTTATGATTGTTGTAGATTTTTGAATACTAAGAAAGGTAATTTAAGTAGTTTGTTAGCTATTTGGAAGAACAATGATTATAAAAAATTAGAAGATATATTTAGTAAAATTGATGATAAAGAAAATAAAGATTTTTATAATATGTTATTAGCAGTTTCTGCTCTTAACGAAAATAAAAATAAGGTTTTTATTAATAGCTTAAAAAATATTAATGATGATAAAACTAAGAAGGATGTTCTTGCTTTTTTGGTAGCTATTTATAATAGAGATGAAAAATTTGATATTAGTAATACAATACTTGGTTTGAGTCTTTTTGATAATTCTAATAATAATGATGTTCGTTATGATAAGGTTAAAGCATTATATGTTAAGAGAAAGTATAAAGATGCTTTAGAACTTGCTGATAGTTTTTTAAATGTTAAGAAAAGTAATAATTTATTGCTTTTAAAGGGTAAAATTTTATGTGACTTAGCAATGCATGATAAGGCTGAAGATATTTATATAGATCTTATAAAATATAATAATTTTGATAGTGCTAAGTTAGAACTTGCAAATATGTATGCTTCATGTGGAGATTTTGTTAATGCTAAAAAGCTTTTGTGTGATGTAAAACGAAAAAAGTTTGCTATTACTAAAAGGGCTGAAATTTGTATTTATGAGAATAAATTAGAAGAAGCAAAAAGAATGGTAAAGAATATTGAAGATGCAAAGTTTTCGTTTATTATGAAACTTAAAATAGCTGTTAGAGAGCAAAATTTTGAATATGCTAAATATTTAGTTGATAATTATAGTTATGATAATTTGGATAGTAGAATAAGATTTTATGTTGATTTTATGAATGGTAAAAATCGTGATGTGAAACCAAAATCTTATTTTGAAGCATTGCTTATTAATTATGATAAAGATATTGTTAAAGAACATATAAAGCAACATTTTAAAGATGATGATAGAAAAGTGATTCATAATGTTTTTAATAGTAATGTTAGTGTTGATTATATTTATAATAAGTGTATAGGTATGATTAATAATAGAACTTATCATATTTCTACTGGTTTTTCTGATCAATATATTTTTGATTTGGGAGAGTATGTAGGTAATGTTAATGGTATTTTAACTAGTTATGTTATGGTTGTAACATATCCTAATTCTAATAAAATTATTACTATTTATCCTACTTTTGGTAAGTCTTTGTTTAAAGGAATAGATAGTAAAGAAAATAATAATAAATTAAGAGTAAGAAAATAATTACTCTTTTTTTGTTTTGTGTTATAATTATTACAATAATAAGTTGTATTGGTGATGAAATGGATAAAATATTATTAATTAATAAAGAAAAGGGTTATACTTCTAGAGATGTGGTTAATGTTATTTCTGGTATTTTTAAAACTAAAAAGGTAGGACATTTTGGTACACTTGATCCACTTGCTACTGGAGTTTTAATTATAGGAATAGGAGCGTGTACTAAAGTTTTAAATATACTAGAAGAAGATGATAAAGAATATATTTGTAAAGTTTTATTAGGAGTTTCTACTGATACATATGATGTTACAGGAAATGTATTATGTGAGAATAGTGATTTTTCTTTAGATAAAGATAAATTGGTTGAAGTTTTAAATTCTTTTCTTGGTAGAAATATTCAAGAGGTTCCTATATATTCTGCTGTTAAGGTGAATGGAAAAAAACTCTATGAGTATGCTAGAAATAATGAAAAGATAGATTTACCAAAAAGAGAGGTTTTTATAAAGAGTATTTCTTTACTTGATTTTTCTTTTAATAGTTTTACTTTTAAGGTTTTAGTTTCAAAGGGTACATATATTAGGAGTATAGTTAATGATATTTCTAAAAGATTAGGTATTCCTATGTGTATGAGTGAACTTACTAGAACTATGCAAGATAAGTTTTTACTTAAGGATTGTTATACTATTTCTGATGTTAAAAATAATAATTTTAAATTTTTAGATATAGAGGATGTTGTTTCTTGTAAAAAGATGAAAATTAGTGAAGACATTTATAAAAAAGTTATGAATGGATCTTTAATAGATAATATTTATGATTCTAAGTATGTTTTATTTATGAATGATGATTTAAGATATGCTTTGTATGGAGTATATAATAAAGATAAGAAATATATGAAACCATATTTGTTTTTTAAGGAGTGATTTTATGGAGTTTAGTAGTTTAGATGAGTTAAAAAAAAGACTTATGCCAGCTTTGAGGACTAGAGTGGATGAGATAAAGAAGAGTAGTGGTTTTTTGGCTAAAGAAGATGCTATATGGAATTATTTGTCTAAGTATAAATGGAAAAACGCTAATGGTTTGACTCTTTTTGATATGGTTAATGATATTCTTAAGTTTGATGTTAGTAATTTGAGGGGTGATGAATATGAGAGATAATTATAATGAATTATATATGGAGGTTAAAAAATATATAGCTAAACCATATTTGACTTTGATTGATAAAGCTTATAAATTTGCTAAAGAAAAACATGAAGGACAATTTAGAATTACAAATGAGCCATATATTATTCATCCAGTTTGTGTTGCTTTGATTTTGGCTGATATTAGGGCTGATTATCAAACTATATGTGCTGCTCTTTTGCATGATACTTTAGAGGATACTGAGACTTCTAAAGAAGAATTGATTGATAATTTTGGAGAGGTTATATATAAGTTAGTAGATGGTGTAACTAAGATTAATAATATTAATGTTTCTACTAATTCTGAGTATCTTACTAGTTATTATAAAAAGATTATTGTTGGTATGAGTGAAGATGTTAGGGTTATAATTATTAAACTTGCCGATAGACTTCATAATATGAGAACTTTATATGTTATGCCAGTTGAAAAACAAAAATCTAAAGCAAAAGAAACTTTGGAAATACTTGCTCCAATAGCACATAGATTAGGTATGTATAAAATAAAATCAGAGTTAGAGGATTTATCTTTAAGATATTTAAAACCAGATGTTTATTTTTCAATAGTAGAAAAACTTAATAATACTAAGATTGAAAGAGAAGAATATGTTGAAAAGATGATGAAAGAAGTAAGTTTACTTCTTAAACAAAATAAGATAAAGCATGAAATAAAAGGAAGAGCAAAAAGTGTTTATAGTATTTATAAGAAACTTGATAAGGGTAAGAGTTTTTCAGATATTTATGATATTTTAGCTATTAGAATATTAGTGGATAAAGAACAGGAGTGTTATTTGGCTCTTGGATTAATTCATTCTAAATATAAACCTCTTGCTAAGAGATTTAAAGATTATATTGCTATGCCTAAAACTAATCTTTATCAAACATTGCATACTACTGTTTTTGGTTTGGATGGATATATGTTTGAAATTCAAATTAGAACTTATGCAATGGATGAAATAGCGGAAAATGGTATTGCTTCTCATTGGGCATATAAAGAAAATAAAAATGCTGCTAGTGAGATGCAAAATATTACAGAACAAAAATTACAATTTTATAAGTCTATTATTGAATTAAATAATGAAAAGATGAGTAATGAAGATTTTGTCAATAGTGTTAAAGATGAAGTTTTAAATAATAATATTTATGTTTATACTCCAAAGGGAGATGTTATTGAACTTCCTAAAGGTTCTACACCAATTGATTTTGCTTATAAAGTTCATTCTGAAGTTGGTGATAAAATGATAGGAGCGTTAGTAAATGATAATATTGTTCCTTTATCTTATGAGTTAAAGACTTCTGATATAGTTAAAATTACTACTAATAAGAATTCTTTAGGACCTTCTTTAGAATGGTTAAATATAGCTAAAACTACTCAAGCTAAGAGTAAAATTAAATCTTTTTTTAATAAGACTAATAAAGATGAGTATATTGAAATGGGAAAGATTTCTTTGGAGAAGGAAATCAAAAAGAGAAAGATTGTTTTAAATGATTTTTATGATAAGAAAAATATTAATAAATTATTAAGTGATTTAAAATATAATAATTTAGAGGAAATGTATTTTGCTTTAGGAAATGGTAAGTTATCTTTAAATAGTATTTTTAAAGATGATAAGAAAATAGAAGATAAAACGATATTTAAAATATTTAATAATAAAAGTAGTAATGAATGTGATGTTATAGTTGGAAAAGATAGAAATATAAAAACACATATTGCTGCTTGTTGTGATCCTTTACCTGGTGATGATATTATCGGTTTTATTACTAAGAGCAATGGTATTAGTATTCATAGAAAGAGTTGTCCGAATGCTAAAAGTAATGAAGAAAGAATAGTTAGAGTTAGCTGGAATGAAAAAATAAGTAATAAGTATATTTCAGAATTAATAGTAATTACTAAAAATAATGAAAATATTATGAATGATATAGTTAGTGTTTTATCTAATTCTTCAGTTGTTATTAATAGTTTTAATACTCTTGATAGAAATAATTATTTATTTTCTGTTTATGTTTCTTCTTTGGAAGAGTTAAATAATTTTATTAATGTTTTAAGTAGAGCTAAAAATGTTGTTTCTGTAGAAAGGGTTATAAAATAATGAAGGTTGTTGTTCAAAAAGTTTTATCTTCTTCAGTTAGTGTTTATGATGAAGTAGTAGGAAAAATTGATAAAGGATTAATGGTTTTAGTTGGATTTACTGAAGGAGATAACATTAGTAATATTGATTATATTGTAAATAAAATTGTTAATTTAAGAATTTTTGAAGATAATAATGGTGTTATGAATTTATCTTTATTAGATGTTGGTGGTGCTATTTTGTCAGTTTCACAGTTTACATTATATGGGGATTGTAGTAAAGGAAATAGACCTTCATATGTTAAGTCTTTAAATAAAGACAGTGCTAAGGTTTTATATGAATTATTTAATAAAAGATTAAGAGATAAAGGTGTTTTAGTAGAAGAAGGAATATTTCATGCTGATATGAAGGTTTCTTTGATAAATGATGGTCCTACTACTATAATAATTGAAAAATAACTTAAAAAGTAATATATTTATGTATTGCTTTTTTATTTTTTATGTTAAAATATAATTATATGATAGAGTAGGTGGTTATATGAAGAATAATAAGAAGGGTTTTACTTTGATTGAAGTAATTGCAGTTGTTGTAATTATTGCTTTGCTTGCTGGTATTTCTATTCCTTTAGTTTCTAGATATTTAAAGGAAGGTAAAGAGAGCTTTAATAAAAATTTAGAGAAAGAATTATTAGTAGCTGCTAATAGTTATTTGTCTGATAATCCAAAACAAAGACCTTTAGGTAGAAATGCTACTGATTTTTCTAAGACAGTTTATTTGGCTGATTTAGAGTCAAAAAACTATTTAAATGATGTTTTAAAAGATGCTGATGGTGGTGAATGTACTAGTAGTTTTGTTAGTTATAATTACGATGGTAAAAATGTTCAATCTTTAGCATGTTTGAAATGTGATAATTATGAAACTGATAGTCAAGTTTGTAGTAGTATTAATGCTGATAGAGATGAGTGTAAAAACTTTAAAGTAGATTATACTTTAGGAGGAGTAGTTGAATATAATGGTCAGTTATATGATATTAATAATTTACCTGATGGTTGGACTAATAAAAATATAACTTATACTTTTAAACCTTCTTCTGAAAATCAAGGTGGTACTAATGTAGATTTTACTTATATTGTTGTAAATGGACATAGAATTAAGCTTGATAGTTCTTATACTTTTAAAGAAAAACAAAAAGAATTAATCGTTAAACTTTTTGATAATTGTGGTAATTCTTATACATTTAAAAAACCTGATACTAGTAAAGAAGATGATTATTATATAAAGATAGACAAAGGTAGTCCGATAGCTAAATTAAATGTTGATGGAAGAGTTAATATAGAATATGATAAAACTTCTATAGAATCAAGTGGTACTATAGATTTTAGTGATACTGATAGTGGTCTTGATTATTTTATTTTTAAATATTCTTCTATTAATAGTTGGGACTTTGATGAGGCAAAAAGAGTAGAACTTAATGGAGAACATGAAGCTTTCTCTTCTGTTTCAAATACTTTTACTAATGTTGGTGTATATTATTTAAATGTAAGAGTATTTGATAAAGCTGGTAATTCTTATACTACTAGTAAAACTATTAATGTTACAAAAGGAACAAAAGAGTATTCTATTTCTTATGATGGTTGTGGTGCTACAATTAGTGAAAATTTAAAATCAGGTCAAGTAAAGATAGCTGATCAACCATTGACTTTACTTACTGATGTTCCTAGCAAAAAAAATTATAATTTTTTAGGATGGGGTCTAAATAGTTGTGATTCTTCTGTTTCTTATAGTGCTGGTGGATCATATGATCTTAATAGTGATAATACTTTGTATGCTATATGGCAAGAAAAAAATACTGAGAAATTTACAATAACATATATTACAAATAGTAGTGATACAATTCCTTCTCAAACAAAGGTTAAAGGAGAAGAAGTTAAATTAAGTAGTGTTTTGCCAGTAAAAGATTATTATAGCTTTGTTAAATGGGTTGGTAGTGATAATAAGGAATATAAACCAGGTGCTACTTATAGTACTGATAAAGATTTGGTATTAACGGCCAATTATAAAGGAAATAAAATTACTATTAATTATTATGCTGATGGTGGAACTTGGAATGGTAATGAAAAGGGAAGTATTGATAGTAGTGGTTTGATATCTTATGGTAATACTACAGGCTTTCACTGGTTTGAGTATGGTGATACTAGACAAAGAAATTTATGGGATTATGATGGTAATTATATTAATATTGTTAAAAAAGGTTATATTCCTGTAAAGGGTAAAGAATGGAAAAGTATGAGTACTTCTGGTTCATATGCTGGTAAAACATATGATCAAAGTATTAATTATTCAGATTATTGTGATGCTAAAGATGGCGATTGTATTGCACGAGTAAAAATCAATTGGACTGCTAAAGTACTAGGTGTTAATTATAATTGCGATGGTAGTGTAAAAACTGAAACATTTACTTACGGAAATAATACTAAATCTAATGTTACTTGTAGTAAATATGGATATGAACTTAGTGGATGGGCTACATCTAAAGATGGTAAAAAAATTAAAAATGTAAACTTTACGGCAGATGGAGACTTTATTGAAAAGTATTATAATAATGGCAAAGTTTTAACTTTATATCCAGTATATACTCCTAAGAAAATAACTTTTGTTTATAAAACAGATGGTACTGAACAAAAATCTTATACTTATGACTTTGGTACAACAGTAAAAGTCGCAGGAGAGGGTGTTATTTCTAGTAGCGAATTTGGAACAAGTAAAGGCTATACTTTTATGGGTTGGAGACTAGCAAATAACCGAAAAACATCAAGTGGTGATCTATACTTTTTAGGTAGTGATGGTGTATGGAGAGGAAAAACAGAATTTCAAAGTGGCAGCCAATATAAAATTCTTGCTAATAAATGTTTTTCCGGTAGTAATGATTGTGTTGAAGATAGTATAACACTTAATGCAACATTCTTTAATAATATAGATGGTGTTGAAAAAATATATCTTGATGCAGTTTGGGCTAAGTTTGATTTTGATACTGCTAGTTGTAATTGTAATGGATGTAATAAAATAGTTGGAAATGTATATTCTATATATGGCGGTGCTAACTGGAATATCTATACTATGGCTGATGGAGAGTCTAAATGGACAACAACGCCAGAAAATAAAAGAATGCCTTGGGATGCTGGACGCGATGTTATGAGTTTTAGTTTTAATGCTAATCGTTCTATTGGAAGATGGAAAAATTATAGCAGATCAATTAAGGCTCAAGCTTGTTTATCTCAAGATCAACATAAATGTATAAATTATAATAGTTCTTATCTTTATAGTAAAAATAATAGTGGTCTTTGTTCATCTGGTAGCAGTGGTGGAGGAACAGGTACTGTATCAGGATGTAGTTATGTAACTCTTAATTGTGCTGTTAATAAGTGTACTATGTATAGTAAAAGTAGTAGTAATAGTTATCAAATTAAATATGCTACAATTTCTGTTTCTGACGGATATTTAATAGCACAACGTAATGGACAAACTGTAGAACTTTCTACTGGTGCTGGACATTTTGGACAGTGGTTTACTTGGAAGTCTTCTGGTACTATAACGGTTAAAGGAGTAGCTGATTTAAATAATGGTGAAAAGTGTACATCATATGTTAAGTTTTCTCATTAAAATATAAAAGTAATAGGGTAATTCCTATTACTTTTTTCATATTATTTAGTATGAATAAGATTAATTATAAATTAATAAATTTGGGATTTATATTTTTGATTATATTTTGTGTGTATAATACTTATAATATTTGGGGTTATTTTATTAATATTATTAAAATAATTGTTATTGTATTAGTTATATCAATATTTTTATATTATTTACTTTTGCCAATTAGAAAGTTTTTTAGTAGATTTTTTAATAAGCTTCTTTCTTCTATTTTTTCTATTGTTATTTTATTTTTATTTTTGTTTTTGTTTTTTAGAGTTTCTTTACCAATAATTATAAAAGAATCTTATAATATATATAATATTTTGATTAATAATTCTTATTTTTATAATTATGTTTCTAAGTATTTTGATGATATATTTTTATTTGTTTTTAATTTTATTGATTATATTTTTTATTTTATTTTAGTTGTTATTATTACTTTTTATTTGTTGTATAATGATGTTTTTGTTTTTAATTTTTTAAGGGGGCTTATTAATGATAAATTTTATTTATTTTTGAAGAGTTTTTTTGATGATTTAGAGTGTTATATTAAGTCTTTAGGATTAATTGTTATTATTGAGATTGTTGAGTATACATTATATTTTTTATTAATTGGGCATCCTTATTTTTATTTACTTGGTTTTTTGTTTGGTATTGCTAATTTGATTCCTTATTTTGGTTCATTTGTTTGTAGTTTTTTGGTTCTTGTTAGTGCGATTAGTGTTTCTAAAACTTTGTTTATTTTTTCTAGTATAGGGTGTTTGATTATACCTATATTTGATAATTATGTTATTGATCCTAGGGTGTATGGAAAGAGTTTAAATATTTCTTTTATTAAGATGCTTTTAATAATTATTGTTTCTAAATTATTATTTGGAGTAGTTGGTATGGTGTTTTCTATATTATTTTATATTTTTGTTAAAAATATAGTTAATTTTTATATTAAAAAGTAAGTAAAATATGTTATTATTAATGTGGTGGTATTATGAGATTAAATATAGTTGTTGATAAACATTTATTGATTTGGCATTTATTATATCAATCTTCTGTTTCAGAGGATATTCATAAATTGAAACAAAAATTATGGAAAGAGCATAAGAGGGAGTATTCTTTGATTCATAAGGATAAACAAGATATTTTGTCTGATATAAATAATTTTATTCCTGATGATGATTTGATTTATAATGAGGTAGAAAATTCTTTTATTTATAAAAAGGTTAAAACTGATACGAATAGATATAGATTAACTTTACTTGATATTTGGGGAGAAAATAAAAGAAGATATTCAAACGCTATTAATAAGATTTTAAAATATGATTTGGATAATGAGTATACTATATGTGTGCTTCATCCTAATTTAGATGTTATTGAAACTGATTTTGATACTAATATTATTACTATTGGTAAGAAGGTTGTTACAAGGGATAAGGATAATTTTTTAACTTATTTATTTTATAAAATTATAAAGAATGAGTTTGTTAATATTAAAACTGAACAAAGAGAAATAGTAGATGTTGTTTGTGAACTAGCTACTATTAATGAACTTTATACTAGGATGACTAAGGAATCTAAGTATGGTATTGGTAAGAAGGATTTGAGAAAGATAAAAGAAAAGATTTATCCATATTGGTTAATGTATTTGGGTTATAATAAAGAAGATATGGATAAATTAATGATAAGAGATAATATATTTTTTAGTATTAATGATTTAGAGTATGTTCCTTTGTTAAAAGAGCTTGATATATATGAGTTTATTAATTATATTATTAAGAATAGAAGAAAGATTTTAAATAAAAAAGAAATTAGTGTTGAAGATATAGAATTGTTATAGTAGTAGGAGGCATTATGGATAAGAAACTAAGTGATTTATTTGATAAGATTAATTTTAATGACGAGTTAAGAAAAGAATTCAATAATGCTAAAATAGAAAAGATAGTAGTAAATGAAGAGAAAAGTGTTTGGAATATTTATATTAAGAATGATTTAAATTTTAATGTTATGACTCTTGATGAGTTTAAGAAGTGTTTGTCTTCATATGTTAATAATAAATATATATATAATTTTATTATTAGGGTTGATGGGGAGAATTTATCTTTATATGATGATTATTATAAGTATATTTTAAAATTAATTAATAATCATAATATGTATTTTGATATGTTTAAAGATAGACTTATTGTTTCTTCAGATGAGTATTTTATTGAGGCTTATAATAATCAAGAGTATAATTTGATTAATAGGAAGATTGAAGATATTAATAAGTATTTTCATTCTTTTGGTTTTAATAAAGATATTAGTGTTAGTTTAAATGAGAGTAAGGGTTTGGAAATAAAAAAAGAAATAGATGAGGAGATTATTAATAATAAAAATATTAATTTTTCTTCCGGTTCTAAGAGTGATAATAGTTCTAAAAGTAATAGTGATTCTTCGGTTTCTGGTGATGTTATTTTAGGAAATGGTGTTAGAGGTAAGGCTACACCTTTATCTGAGATTGGTTTTGAGATGGATAATGTTACTGTTGAAGTTATGGTTTTTGGGATTACTTTACCTACTAAGAAGGGGTTTTATTCTATTACTTTGAAAACTACTGATTTAAATACTAGTATGTATGTTAGGGTTTTTGCTAAGGATGAGGCTTCTTTTGAGAGATTAGTTAAGACTATTAAGGTTGGTAGTTGGTATAAGATTAATGGTTATGTTAAGAATAATCCTTTTTATAATGATTTGATACTTAATGCTAGAAGTATGGAAAGATTTGATAAAGAGTTAGAGGAAATTAAGGATAATGCTTGTGAGAAGAGAGTAGAACTTCATACTCATACTATGATGAGTCAGATGGATGGAGTTGTAACTGTTAAAGATCTTATTAAGAGAGCTAAGAATTGGGGTCATAAGGCTATTGCTATTACTGATCACAATGCTATTCAGACATTTCCTGAGGCTTATCATCATAAGGATGAAATAAAGATTTTATATGGTGTTGAACTTGCTATGATAGATGATGATCTTGATTTGGTAGTGCGAGCTGATGATTCGGTTTTGCTCGATAATACGTATGTTGTATTTGATTTTGAAACTACAGGTTTTAATGCTGGTGGTGGAGATTCTATTATAGAAATTGGTGCTGTTAAATTACGTAATGGAGAAATAATTGATACATATGATAAGTTTATTAATCCGGGAAGAAGTATTCCTAAGGTTATTACTGAGCTTACTTCTATTACTGATGAGATGGTAAAAGATGCAGATAATGAAGAAGTTGTTACTAGAGATTTTATTGATTGGGTAGGAGATTTACCTATGGTTGCTCACAATGCTAAGTTTGATTCATCTTTTTTAGAGATGGCTTATAAGAAGTATAATTTTGGTGAGTATAAAAATATGCTTTTTGATACATTGCAGATTTCTAGAGCTTTAGAGCCTACTGCTGGACGTCATTCCCTTTCAGCTTTAGTTAAAAGATATGAGGTTCCTTGGGATGAAGATGCTCATCATAGGGCTGATTATGATGCTAGAGGAACAGCTTTAATTTTTCATAAGATGTTGAAGAAGTTAGAAATCAAGAAGATAGAAAGAGCTAATGAGTTAGATAATTTAGTTGCTAAAGAAGATATTCATAAGTTTGGTGAAATGTATCATATTACTTTATTGGTTAAGAATTCGGTTGGTTTAAAGAATTTGTTTAAATTGGTTTCTTTTGCTAATACTAAGTATTTATATAAAACACCTAGAATTCTTAGAAGTGCTGTTTCTAAGTATAGAGAAGGACTTCTTGTTGGTAGTGCTTGTTCTAATGGAGAGATATTTAGGTTATCAAGAAGTAAGAGTGAGGATGAACTTGCTCATTTGATGGATTTTTATGATTATATAGAGGTTCAACCTCCAGAAGTATATAAACATTTAATTGATTTAGATGATTTTAAGAATGAGTATGAATTGATTGAAAATATTAAGAAGATTATTAATGTGGCTGAACAACGTCAAAAGATTGTTGTTGCTACTGGTGATGTTCATCATCTTGATAGAAAAGATAAAATTTATCGTGAAATTATTGTAAATCAAAAGGTTCCTGGAGGAGGTAGACATCCTTTAAATAGAAAGGAAATAAAAGAGATTCCTTCACAACATTTTAGAACTACTGAAGAGATGCTTAATGATTTTTCTTTTTTAGAGGATGATGAGGCTAAGAAAATAGTTATTTCTAATACTAATAAGATTGCGGATATGATTGAGGAATTTGAGATTATTCCTGATACTGGTGGTATTCCTTTTTCTCCTAGATTTGAGAATAGTCAACAAACTATAAGAGATATTGTTTATAGTAAAGCTCATGAAATATATGGTGATCCTTTGCCTAAGATTGTTGATGATCGTTTGGAAAGTGAATTAAAGGGTATTATTAATGGTGGTTTTGATACTATTTATTTAATAGCACAGAAGTTGGTTCATAAGAGTAATGAAGATGGTTATAGTGTTGGTTCGCGTGGCTCTGTTGGTTCATCATTAGTTGCTACTATGCTTAGTATTACTGAAGTAAATTCTCTTCCTGCTCATTATGTTTGTCCAAATTGTAAAAAATCTATTTTTGAAGATGAAAATGGCAGACCATATGGAGCTGATTATGCATCTGGATACGATCTTCCTGATAGGGTTTGTGATTGTGGTACTAAGTTTAAAAAGGAAGGACAGGATATGCCTTTTGCAACATTCTTAGGATTTAATGCTGATAAGGTTCCTGATATTGATCTTAATTTTTCTGGTGATTATCAACCAGTTGCCCACAATTATACTAAGGTTTTATTTGGAGAGGATCATGTTTTTAGAGCAGGAACTATAGGAACGGTTGCTGAAAAAACTGCTTTTGGTTTTGTTAAGGGTTATTATGAGGATCGAGGAATTAATAATATTAGGTCTTTGGAGATTGAGAGATTAGCACAAGGTGTTACAGGTGTTAAACGTACAACAGGACAACATCCTGGTGGAATTGTTGTTGTGCCTGATTATAAAGATATATTTGATTTTACACCATATCAATATCCTGCAGATGATTTGACTGCTGATTGGTACACTACTCATTTTAATTATCATGATATTGAAGCTTGTTTACTTAAACTTGATATTCTTGGTCACGATAATCCGACTATATTTAAAATGCTTGAGGAACTTACGGGTATTAAACCTGAAGATATACCTATGGATGATAAAGAGGTCATGAGTTTATTTTCGTCTCCAAAGGCTTTAGGGGTTACTCCTGAACAAATTAATTGTGAGGTTGGTTGTTTAGGGTTACCAGAGTTTACGAAATTTGTTATTGGTATTGTTCAAGAGACTAAACCTACTACTTTTGCTGAGTTGGTTAAAATATCAGGCCTTTCTCATGGTACTGATGTTTGGAATGGCAATGCACAAGATTTGGTTAGAAATAATGTTTGTAAGTTTAAAGAGGTAATTGGTTGTCGTGATGATATAATGGTTTATCTTATGAATCAAGGTTTAAGACCAATTGATGCCTTCAAGATTATGGAGTTTGTAAGAAAGGGAAAGGCTACGAAAGAGCCTGATAAGTGGTTGGATTGGAAAAAAGTTTTAGAGGAGAATCATATTAAAGATTGGTATATAGAGTCTTGTCAGAAGATTAAATATATGTTTCCTAAGGCTCATGCGACTGCTTATGTTACTGCAGCTTGGAGAATTGCTTGGTTTAAGATTAATAAAGCAATAGAGTATTATGCTACATATTTTTCAGTTAAATGTTTTGCGTTTGATTTAGAATGTATGGAGATGGGATACAATAAGATAAAGGAAAAGCTTGATGAGATGCAGGTTAATAAATATAATTTATCTGTTAAGGAACAAGATGTTCTTTCTACTTTGGAGATTGCTCTTGAAATGACTGCTAGGGGATTTTATTTTAAAAATGTTGATTTAATGAAATCAGATTCTACTAGATTTGTTATTGATGACGATAGAAAGACACTTATACCACCTTTTAGAGCTATTGATGGCTTGGGAGATACTGTTGCTAAAAATATAGTTGAAGAAAGGAAAAAGGGAGAATTTATTTCTATTGATGATTTACAAAAAAGAGCTAAGATTTCTTCTACTTTAATAGAAAAGATGAGAATAATGGGAATTTTGAAAGGGTTACCTGAATCTAGTCAACTTTCATTATTTGATTTATAAAAAAGCATTTATGCTTTTTTTTCTTTGTAATTAATGGTATAATTATTTTTAGTAAAGAGGTGTTTAAAATGAGATTGAATGTTGGAGTTATTTTTGGTGGTAAAAGTGTTGAACATGAGATTAGTATTATTTCTGCTACTGAGATAATGGGCTTTATGGATGAGAATAAGTATAAAGTTATTCCAATATATATAGATAAAGATAATGTTTGGTATACAGGGGATCATTTGAAAAGTATTATTAATTATAGAGATATTGCTTTGGTAAAAAGATATGCTAAAAGAGTTGCTTTAGTTAATACTGGTCATGGTTTTGCTTTACAAACATTAGGATTTATAAAAAGAAATGTTTGTCCAGTTGATGTTATTCTTCCAATTGGTCATGGTACTTTTATGGAAGATGGATCATTACAAGGATATTTAAATATGATTGGTATTCCATATTGTGGTTGTGGTGTTACTGCTAGTGCTATAGGACAAGATAAAGTATTAATGAAAGAAGTTTTGGAATTTAACGGAATTCCTACTCCTAAGTATGTTTGGTTTTATAAAAAAGAATGGGTTAATGATAGAAAGGCTATTTTGGATAAGTTAAATGATTTTAGTTATCCTTTGTTTGTTAAACCTGCTAGTTTAGGTTCTTCTATTGGTATTAGTAAGGTAGACAATGAGTCTATGTTGTCTAAAGCTATTAAAGATGCTTTGGTTTATGATAAGAAGATAATTATCGAAGAAGGCATTAGGAATGTCAAAGAAGTTAATATTAGTGTTTTAGGAGATTATGAAAGATTAGAAGTTTCTGGTATTGAGGAGATAAATTCTAATGATGAGTTTTATACTTTTAAAGAAAAGTATGTTTCTGATTGTTCTAAGTTAAGTAAGAATAAGGTAAGAAAGTCAAAACCAATTATTTCTAAGGAAATGATAGAAGATTTAAAGAATTTAGCTTTAAAAACATTTAAAACTATTAATGCTTCAGGAGTTGCTAGAATTGATTTTTTAGTTGATGAAAAGAATATGAAAATCTATGTAAATGAAATTAATACAATTCCTGGTGATTTAGCTGGATGGTTATGGATTGAAAAGAAAAAAAGTCAAAGTGAGTTAGTTGATGATTTGATTAATTTAGCTATTAAAAAATATAAGAATAGTAAAGATTATGAGTATACAATTAGTGGAAACTTACTTGAACAATTTGATATTTTAGATGGTAAGAAAATAAATAGAAAAAAATAGTAAACTCTATTTATTTTTTAATATTATTATATATATCTAATTGACAAATTTTGATAAATTTTATAAAATTAATGTAGGAAAATAGGTGATGGTATGAGAGATATTAATAATAAAGGCCAAGCACTTGTAGAGTATGTGTTGATTATTGCTTTAGTTAGCATTGTTGCTATTTCTTCAGTTGCTTTATTTGGTGGATATTTAAGAGATAAGATTACTGAGTCTTCTTGTGCCTTGGTTGGTGAAGAATATGTTAAGGGAAAGAATGCCGGCGAAGGATACTGTACTGAAAAAAAATAATGGTCAAGCACTTGTAGAATTTGTCTTAATTATTCCTATTATAATAATGATTTTATTTGTTGTTATTGATTTTTCCTTTGTTTTTTATAATAAGAATCATTTGGAAGGTGTTTTAGATGATGTTGTTAGTTATGTTGAAAAAGGAAAAACTACTGACGAAATAAAAAGTGTTTTAGGAAATGATTATGATTATTCTATTAAAATAAATGATGGTTTTGCTACTGTGGAGATAAAAAAAGATGTTAATTTGATTACACCTTTTGCTAATACTTTTTTTGATAATCCTTATCATTTGTCTTCTAGTAGGGTAATTATTTATGAATAATAGGGGTCAAGTTCTTGCTTTATTTGTTTTACTTTTACCTATTTTGATGATACTGTTTGCTTTTATTTTTGATTCGTCTTATATAGTAAGAGAAAATAGTAAATTAGATGATATTGCTTATACTTCTTTAGAGTATTTAAATTCTTCAAAGGATTTGGAGACTGTTAAGGAATATATATTAAAAAATAATAAAGATATTGAAATTGTTACAATGACTAATGAAAAAATAGATTTAGTTTATAAACTTAAACCTATTTTTGGTAAGGTTGTTGGATATGATTATTATAATTTAGAGGCTTGTTATGAGGCTTCATTTGTTGACGGGGTTTTGAGAATAGAAGAAAAGGGGTAAATTTATGGATTTAAAGAAAGGAAAAGTAGTTGCTATTACTTCTACTAAGGGTGGAGTAGGAAAAAGTATTTTTACTTATAATTTAGCTAATGCTTTTAGTGAAATGAATTATTCTACCTTAGTACTTGATATGGACTTATTTGGTGGTTCAATTGCTACTTTGTTTAATTCTAATAATGATAAAACTGTTTTTAATTTAGTTGAAGATTTATCTTATAATAGATATGAAAAGATTGAAGATTATATTTATAAGTTTTCTGATAGAATTCATATTATTTCTGCTCCTAAGGATCCTAGAAGTGCTAATAAGATAGAGTCAAAATATATTCCACTTATATTAAATACTGTTATTTATAAATATGATGTTATTTTAATTGATACTAATCATATTTTAAATGAGACTAATATTATTACTTTAGATAATAGTGATAAGATTTTATATTTGTTTACAAATGATTCTTTTGATTTGAAGAATACTAAATCTTTTTTAGCTATTATGAAGGATGCTGATATTAAAAGTTGTATTGTTGCTTTAAATGATTCTTCTAATTTAGATAAAAGATATTTTTCTTTGTATGATATTAAGAATATTATAAAGCATAATGTTGATTATATTATTCCTCGTAGTATGTATATTAAAGATATAGATAAGTATATTATGGATAATAAAAAGTTTACTTATAGTAAGAAGGATTTAAGTCTTATGAAAAGTATCGCTTTATCTTTACTTGATAAGGAGGCGAAAAAATGAAAAGTTTATCAGATGTTTTTGAACTTCAAAATAAGGTTAAATCTATTAGTTCTGTGAATGATTATAATATTTTTAAGGATAAGGCTTTGCTTGATACTTTGAGAACAAAGATTATTCAAAATATTGTTGATAATAATATTCCTAATGATAAGTTTTTAAATGAATATATAAATGATGAGATAGATAGAACTTTGGAAGGTTATGATTTATCTAATTTGGAGAGAAATCATATATTTAATTTAATTGATAATGAAATTAATGGTTATGGTCCAATTACTGAGTTATTAGATGATCCTAATATTACTGAAATTATGGTTAATGGACCAAGTGATATTTATATTGAACTTGATGGTAAAGTTATTAAGGATGATTCAGTATCTTTTATTAATAATGATCATATTATTAGAACTATTCAAAGAATGATTCAACCGCTTGGTAGAACTATTGATGTTTCTAATCCGATGGTTGATTCTAGACTTGCTGATGGTTCTAGAATTAATGCTATTATTCCACCACTTTCTGTTAATGGACCAGTTATTACTATTAGAAAGTTTAAGAATAATTTAAATACTATTGATGATTTGATTAGGAATGGTACTTTAACACCATATATGGCTCGTTTTTTGGAAGCTTGTGTTAAGGCTAAACTTAATATTTTGATTTGTGGTGGTACTGGTAGTGGTAAAACTACTGTTTTGAATGTTTTATCTTCTTTTATCGATGATGATGAAAGAATTATTACTATAGAGGATGCTGCTGAACTTAGATTAAGACAGAAACATGTTATTACTTTGGAAACTCGTAATATGAATTATGAGAAAGAAGGAGAGGTAACTATTAGGGATTTGGTTATTAATTCTTTACGTATGAGACCTGATCGTATTATTGTTGGAGAGGTTCGTGGTAAGGAGGCATTTGATATGCTTCAAGCTATGAATACTGGTCATGATGGTAGTTTATCTACTTTACATGCTAATGGTCCTCAAGATGCTTTAAATCGTCTTGAAACTATGGTTTTAATGAGTGAGATACAAATTCCTGTTCCAGCACTTCGTGAATATATGGAAAAGGCTATAGATATTATTGTAAATATAGATAGATTATCTGATGGTAAACGTAAGATTACTTCAATATGTGAAGTTACAGGTTTGAAAGATGGGGAAATAAAATTAAAAGAGATATTTGCGTTTAAGCAAAAAGGTTTAACTTCTAATAATGAGGTTAATGGGGCTTTTGTTTTGTATAAGTATATTCCTAAAGTATATAACAAGATGAAGAGTAGAGGAATTAATTTGGTTGATGATATTTTTGAACAATTAAAATAAAAAAGAGGTGATAATAGTGAATGAGTATTTTAATTTGATTATACAAATTATTTTAATATTTTCTTTGTCTATTATTGCCTTTTTACTAATGAGACTTTATCTTAGATTGAGAAAGGAAAAAAGGATTACTAGATTTTCAATTGATGCGATTAATGATAAACCTGTTTCTTTTTTTGATACTATTATAAAAAAATATAATGATTTGAATAATAAATCTGTTGAAAAACTTATGAAATTAAAGATTTTTAATGGATACGCTAAAAGATATGAAAAGTATGCTACTTCTGCTAGAAGTATTGAAACTGATTCAATGAAGTTTATTTCTAATAAAATAAATTTAGGATTAATAGCTATTTTTATTACTTTGATTTCAGATGTTCTTAGATTACAAGTTATTTCGTTGTTACAAATTTTTCTTTCATTTTTTGTTGGCTTTTTTGTTCTTGATTTGTTTTTAATATTATATGAAAAAAAGTTGAAAAAACAAAAAGAGGAAGATTTGTTAAAGGCTATAATTATTATGGATAATGCTTTTAAATCTGGTAAGAGTATTATGCAGACTGTTGAACTTGTCGCTAATGAACTTGATGGTCCAATGAGTGAAGAATTTAAGAAAATGTTTATTGATCTTAATTATGGTTTAGATGTTGAAACTGTGTTTAATAGATTTGCTGAAAGATTAGATTTTGATGAAGCTCGTTATATGAGTTCCGGTTTAATTATTTTAAATAAAACTGGTGGTAATATTGTTAAGATATTTGATTCTTTACAGCAAGGTTTCTTTGATAGAAAGAAGTTGAAGGAAGAGCTTAAGTCTGCTACTGCTTTATCTGAATTTGTTTTTAAGGTTCTTTGTGTTTTACCTATAATTATAATTATTATTGTTAATATTTTTAATCCTAAGTATTTTTTACCTTTATTTGATTCTATTTTAGGTAAAATTTTATTGATTGTTATTTTATTATTATATTTACTATATATAATTATTATTAGAAAGATTAGTAGAATGGAAGATTGATTATGGATAAGAGAAAGATTAGTATAGGTAAGAAATTATATGGCTCAAAGACAGTGGAAAATATAGAGAAAAAAATTAATTTATTAGGTGTTGATAATAAGTATGATCCTATTAATTTACTTAATATTAGATTTTTATCTTCTATTTCTATCTTTTTTGTGATATTATATTTTTGTGATTTTGGTAATTTAATTGCACCATTCATTACATTTATTTATTATTTTTTGTTCTTTCCTGTTGTTATTGATACTAAGATTAAGAAAAGGACAAAAGAGTTAGAAAAAGATTCTTTGTACTTTTTTGAAATTTTAGCTTTATCATTAGAGGCTGGTAGAGGAATAAAAACTTCTATTGAGATAACAGTAGATAGTGTTAATTCTTCTTTGTCTAGGGAGTTTGAAAAAGTATTAAAGGATGTTAATTTTGGTAAGAATTTGGATGATGCTTTAAATGATTTGAAACATAGAATACCTTCTGATACTATTAATAATATTATTCTTAATATTAGACAGTCTAATATTTTTGGAAATAATATTGTTAATACAGTTTATTCTCAGTTAGATTTTATTAGAGAAAAAAGAGTATTGGAAGTAAAGGCGCGTATTAGTAAGATACCTATTAAGATTAGTGTTGTATCGGTTATATTTTTTATACCTTTATTACTGCTTATCTTATTAGGACCTATGATACCTACAATTATTAAATCAATTAGTTAGGAGGAATTTTTGTGAGTGGACATTCAAAATGGGCAACAATAAAAAGAAAGAAAGGCGCTATTGATGCAGAAAGAAGTAAAATTTTTCAAAAATTAAATAAAGAAATTTTTGTGGCTGCTAAAGCTGGAGATAAGAATCCTGATAATAATCCAGGACTTAGAATGATAATTGAGAAAGCTAAGGCTCAAAATATGCCAAAAGATAGAATTCAAGCTGCTATAGATAAGGCTAAAAATGCTGGTGCTAATGAAAATTATGAATTTGTTAGATATGAAGGTTATGGACCTCATGGTGTTGCTATTATGGTTGATGCTTTGACTGATAATAGAAATAGAACTGCTGGTGATGTTAGAAGTACTTTCACTAAAAGAGGCGGAAATCTAGGAACAGATGGTTCTGTTAGTTATTTATTTGAAAGAAAAGGTGTTATTGTTTTACCTAATAGTTATGATGAGGATCAAGTAATGATGATAGCACTAGATAATGATGCTCTTGATTTTATTGTTAATGATGATTCATATGAAATTTATACTAAGTATGAAGATTTTATTAAAATGAATAAAGCTTTAGAAGATAATAATATTACTGATTTTATTATGAATGAAACTAGATATATACCACTTAATACTGTATCTTTAGATGGAGAAGCAAAAGAAAAGCTATATACTCTTATTGATACTTTAGAAGATTTAGATGATGTTCAAGACGTATATCATAATATGGAAGAATAAGATGATTTAATCATCTTTTTTTGGAGAAAAATAATGCAATTTGAAAGATTTAAACTTATTGTTGGAGAAGAAAATTTCAATAAGATTCAAAATACTAGAGTTTTACTTGTTGGTGTTGGTGGAGTAGGAAGTTTTGTTTTTGAAGGTTTAGTTAGAAGTGGTGTTTTAAATATTGATATAGTTGATTTTGATAAAGTTGATATTACTAATTTAAATAGGCAACTTATGACTAATCTTGATAATATTGGTAAAGATAAAGTTGATGCTATTGAAGATAGAGGGTTATCTATTAATAAGAATTTAAAGGTTGGTAAGTATAAATGTTTTTTAGATAAAGATAATATTGATAATATTGATTTTAATTATGATTATGTTATTGATTGTTGTGATTGTTTAAATACAAAAAAAGAAATAATTTCAAAATGTTTACTTAAAAAGGTTAAGTTTATTACTTGTATGGGTACTGGTAATAAGTTAGATCCTTCAAAACTTGAAATTATTGATATTAGAAAAACAAGTTATGATCCATTAGCAAGACGTTTAAGAAAATGGGTTAATGATAATAGAATTAAGGGTAAAATTTTATGCTGTGCATCTTTAGAAAAACCGATAAAGAATAATACTACTATTATTGGTTCTTGTTCTTTTGTTCCGTCTTCTGCAGGACTTTTAATAGTTAGTTATATTATTAGAGATATAATAAAAAGGCTTAATTAAGCCTTTTTTTTGTAGTAATTTGTATCTAATATTTTTCTTGATAAAACAAATTTGTTATAGATATCTATGTTTATTTGTCTTATTTCTTCTTCTGTTAAATCTTTTGTAATTTTTGTATATTTATTTGTTAAAGCATCATATTTTCCATATTTATTCATCCAACTTCTGTCGTTATATATAATTAATCCATCTTTGTCTTTGAATATATCATTTCCTATTAGTAGTCTACTATCATATTCTTGTCCGAATAGATTTAGTATAGTAGGTAAGATATCTATGTTTGATATGTATTTATCTATTTTAATATTTTTATTGAAGTCATTACTATATATAATTAAAGAGTTTTTATGAATGTCAAATTTTTCATCTTTTATGTAGTTTTTAGCGCTATTTATTTCATTTTTTGTTAATCCATATGGGTAGTGATCGGGACTTATTACAATTACTGTTTTGTCTAATAGGTTGTTTTCTTCTAAATCTTTTAATAATTTTTCTAAAGCTTTATCTAGTTCAATATTTGCCGCTAAATATCCTTTTATTATTTCGCTGTAGTTGGTTGATTTTACTAGGTTATAGTTTTTGTTTGTCATTTTATTATTGCTTTTTTTATAATTTAAGTGTCCTGATATACTCATATAATACGCTATGAATTTTTCATTATCTTTATAGTCTTTGAATGTAGAGCTTATCATTTCTAAATCACTATTGGGCCAGTTTGAACAATCCATGTATTTTTCTAGTCCGTTTCCACAACCTTTAAATTTATATCCTAGATTTGAATGAGTTAGGTATCTTTCATAGAAGTTATATTCGCCATTGTGATATGCATATTTTTCGTATCCTTTAAAAATTTTAGCATAGTTGTATGGATAATAATTGTTTTTTGATTCCATTAGGCTCCATACACCTTCTTCTGGAAGCAAAGATAGTAAATTGATATATTCGCCATCTGATGTTGAAACGTAGTATATTGGGGCATAAAAGTTAGTGAATTCAAAGCTATAGTTTGACATTTTGTATAGTGTTGGTGTTAGGTCTTTATCAATTGCAATTGGAGAGAATGATTCGGCGGTTATGTATATTAAGTTTTTGTCTTTGAATATTCCTGTGTATTCATTGCTTTTGGTTTTTTCTATTGTATTTAAATATTCTTCTATATTAGAAGTTGGTTTATCATTTATTAAGAAGTTTTCATTTACTTTATTAAAGTATCTATATATATCTATATTCATTGTTGTAAGAAGTCCTAATTTTTTAGTACTTAGTATTGGATATGCTGTTTTTGTATATAGATTTTTTATAGAGTAGGGATTATTAGTACTTGTTGTTGTAATTATTAATAATATAAATATTGATATTATGTCTATTTTTATGATGTTTTTAATACTTATATTTGTAGTAGTTTTTTTAATTATTATTAATAATACAATTACTGGGATTAAGAAAATTAATATAAATATTAGGTTGGTTTTTATTACTTTTAAAATTGCTTCAAAAAACGCAAATACTTGTGATGAATGTAGAAGTGAGTAAAATGAGTATATAGCGTTGTAGAATTTGTAGTGTACGAATTGTGATATAAATAATATATTTATAAACATTAGTATTAAAGTATTTAATATTTTACCTAGGGGTTGTTTTATTTTAAATGTTATTATTGATATTATTGATGATAGTAGTATTGCTTCTATTAAAAACATTATTATTGATAGTATGTTTAGTGATTTAAATATGAATATTGAAAATAGTATTTCTAATATTAAGATAAATATAATGTTTATATTGAAAATGTTTAGTTTTTTATTCATAAATTATTCTCCTTTTATTTTTTGGATTTTTTCATATATTGTTTTTAATGAAGTTTCGTATTTTGATGATTCTTTTGGTATATAGTATTTTGATTTTTCTATATTTTTAGGTAAGTAGTTTTGTTTTACTATTGAATTTTTATAGTTATGAGGGTATAAGTAGCCATTATAAGGATTTTTTAAGTATGAAGGCATTTCTCCTATGTCTTTGTTTAATGCTTCTGTATAGGCTTTATCTATAGCTAAATAGGCAGTATTTGATTTTGGAGATAGGGACATTTCAATTACTATGTTTGATAAAGGAATTCTTGCTTCTGGAAGTCCTACTCTTAGGGCAGCATTTATACATGCATCTAGTTTTGGTCCAATTGAAGGGTTTGCTAAGCCTATATCTTCATAACAAATTACAGATAGTCTTCTTGCAATACTTTCTAGATCTTCTAGAATTAATAATCTTGCTAAATAGTGTAGGGCAGCATTTACATCACTACCTCTTATTGATTTTTGTAATCCTGATAAGAGGTCATAATAACCATCTTCATTTTTATCGACATTTATTACTTGAGCAGGATTTATTTCTTTAATTGTTTCTATTGTTACATTGTGGTCTTTATTAAAATAATACGATATTTCTAATAGATTATATGCGTATCTTAGATCACTTTTGGCAATGGACGCTATATATTTTAAGGCATCATTATCTATTTTTATACCATTTAGGTATTCTGTTTTAATGGCTTTTCTTAATCCTTTTAGTATGTCTTCTTCATTTAGTTTTTCAAGTTTAAATAAATGACATCTACTTCTAATAGCGGGATTTATAGAGTGATAAGGATTTGATGTAGTCATACCTATTAGAGTAATTAGACCACTTTCTATGCATGGCAGTAATATGTCTTGTTTGTCTTTATTCATTCTATGAATTTCATCTACTATTAGGATTAGACCTCCGTACATTTTAGCTTCTTCTATGACTATATCAAAATCACTTTTTTTATTAGTTGTAGCATTTAAAAATCTATAATCTTGTTTTAGATCATTGGCTATAGCTCTTGCTATTGAAGTTTTTCCTATTCCTGGATCACCATATAGAATCATAGAAAATATTTTTTTATTTTCTATTAAATTAGTTATAATTTTATTTTTTCCTATTAAATGATTTTGACCAATTATATCTTTTAAAGTTTTTGGTTGTAATTTAATTGCTAGAGGTTCATTTTTCATGTTTATCACCATATATATTGTATCAAATTATTAATTAAAATGAAACAAAACCTTTTTTTTATATGGAAAATATATTATAATTTATATGAGGTAATAATATGAAGGATAATTTAGATAATTTTTTAGATTATTTAAAGTATGAAAGAAAACTTAGTGATAATACTATAATGAATTATCATTATGATTTAAATAAGTTTTATTGTTATTTGATTAATAATAAAATTACTTCTTTTAATGACGTTACTACTAATGTTATATCTTCTTATTTAGATTATATATATGATAGTTTAGATTCTAGTAGTATTTCTAGAAATGTTACTTCAATTAATAATTTTTTTAATTTTCTTATTATAAATAAGATTATGTCTTTTAATCCTTGTTCTTTTATTGATAGACCAAAACTTAAGAAAAGAATTCCTAATACGTTGTCTGAAGATGAGGTAGATTATTTACTTGATATTTCTTTAAATAATGAGTTTGATTATCGAAATAAAGCTATGCTTGAGTTATTGTACGCTACGGGGCTTAGGGTTAGTGAACTTATCAATTTAACTACTCGTGATGTTGATTTTGATAATGCTTTAGTTAGATGTTTTGGCAAAGGTAATAAAGAAAGAATAGTACCTTTAAATGATTATGCTATTTATTATTTGAATTTATATTTGGAAAGAAGATATCTGCTTATTAAAAATGACAAAAATGATTATTTGTTTTTAAATAATCATGGTAAGAAGATGACTAGACAAGGTTTTGAATATATTTTAGGTAATATTTTAAGAGCTAAGGATATAAAAAAAGAAGTTACTCCTCATACGTTGAGGCATTCTTTTGCGACTCATATGTTAAACAGAGGAGCTGATCTTAGAAGTATACAACTTTTATTAGGACATTCTGATATTACTACTACTAAGATTTATACTCATGTTAGTAATGAGAAAATTAAAAATGATTATAAAAAATATCATCCAAGAGATAAGGAGGAATAAATATGAAATTTAATAGAATATTTGTAGTTGTTTTGGATTCTTTAGGTGTTGGTGAAGCTAATGATGCAGCAAGTTATGGTGATGCTTCTTCTAATACATTAAAACATATTGAAGAAAAGAGGCCACTTTTTATACCTAATTTAAAAAAATTAGGGTTTATGGATACTGTTGGTTTAGTTGAGGATAATAATTCTGAAGCATATTACACTATAGCTAGACCTAATAATAAAGGAAAAGATACATTAAATGGTCATTATGAGATGATGGGTGTAAAGAATGATGTTCCTTTCAAGACATTTACTGAAAATGGTTTTCCTAGAGAGTTAATTGATGAAATCGAAAGAAAAACAGGAAGAAGGGTTATAGGAAATAAGGCCGCTAGTGGTACAGAAATTATTAAAGAACTTGGAGAAAGGCAATTGCAGTATGGATCTTTGATTGTATATACTTCTGCTGATTCTGTTTTACAAGTGGCTGCTCATGAGACTGCGATTGGACTTGATAATTTATATCGATATTGTGAAATTATAAGAGAGATTACTAAAAAAGAAGAATGGAAAGTTGGACGTGTTATTGCTAGACCTTTTGTAGGTACTAATGCTAGTAATTTTAAAAGAACTGGTAATAGACATGATTATACTTTAAAACCACCTATGAAATCTGTTTTGTCAAAATTAGCTGAAAAGAATTATAGTGTTATTTCAATAGGAAAAATTTATGATATTTTTGATGGGGAAGGTATTACAAAGAAAATTACTTCTACTAGTAATAAAGAGGGTATTGATAAATTATTAGATATTATGGATAAAAAGTTTACAGGTTTGTGTTATGCTAATTTAAATGATTTTGATACATTATATGGACATAGAAGAGATGTAGAAGGGTATGCTAATGCAATAGAGGAACTAGATGTTGAAATTCCTATGATACTTAATAAACTTAATAATGACGATTTATTAATTATTACTGCTGATCATGGTAATGATCCAACTTTTAAGGGTACTGATCATACTAGAGAAAATGTTCCTGTAATAATTTATAGTAGATTATTTAAACATCCTAAAATGTTGCCAGTTATGAATAGTTTAGCAGATATTGGCGCTACTATTGCAGATAATTTCAATGTTGATAAACCTATGATTGGTATTAGTTACCTAGATATATTAGAGTAGGAGAGGACTATGAAATTTAGTAAATTATTGTTTGTAATTTTGTTGATTTTTACTTTTACTGCTTGTAGTAACAATATTGTGCCTAAAACTGAATTTTTATTGGATGAAGATGCTTCAATTGATGATTTAGATATTAAAATGACTAAGGCTTATATAAATGATAATAATATGTTAGAAGTGGTCTTTTCTATTACTAATAATAGGAGTAACTCTGTTACATTAGTTGCTGATGATTATTTTAAGTTATATGATATTAATAAGGTTCAGATTCCTAATAAATATAATAATAAAAATAATTTAATAAAAAAACATCAAACAATTAATTATACATTAATGTATGATGTTGATAAAAAACAAACATATGAAATTTATTTTTATTCTGGTATAGTAGAGAATAATATTAAATTTACAATAAATATTTAGTTATTACTAAGTATTTATTTTTTTGTGTTATAAAGAACTTAACATAATATCAATTATAGGAAGTTCAATATATTTTTATTTTAAGATAATTTATATGTTTTTATTATATAGAACTCCCCTTTATTGTTTTTTATTATTTTTCTACTAAAATGATTAATTTATTTTAAATCGAGATGGATAATTACTCATCTATTTAATTCTCGATTTAAAATATGATGAAGTATAAATTACTTTTCATTTATGATATTTTCAAATATTGGTACAACACCGGTTTTATTTGGTGTATGTATTGGAAATTGATAATAATATCCAGGATATGGATTTCCTTCAATTATAACTGGTCCATTATCAGTTATTGCTATATCCCATGCAATGTAATTGATCTCAGGTACAATGTATGCTAATTTTGCTACTAAATCTTTAGTTTCTTTAAAATATGGAATTTTAATTCCTTCTAATTTAACTTTTGTAGTAGGGTGGTTATAATAAACATTCATGTTACTATCGCATCCTGGGAATAGGGTAACTCCCCTATTTAAATCTATCATTGTAAGCATACCGCCACTTGAGGTATTATCAACAAAGCTATTATTATTACCGATTCTTAAGAAGGCTGTTATATAATGTACTTTATCATTATGTTTTAAAGTAATTATTCTAATGGTGTTAACTGAATTTGGATATATCTTGTTAAGGTCTTTGTGTTGCTTTACTACCTCTTCTACTAATAAAAGATTTTTGTTTTTTAAATAATTATATAAATCTTTTGTTTTATTAAAATCTTTTTTATATAATAATTCAATACCGTGTCCACCGGAATCATCATTTGGTTTGGCAATTATTTTATCTAGATCACTCACCCACTCTTCAAATTCTTTTAGTGATTTATTCTTTAAATATATCCATTTTCTTTTTAAATATTTATCAAATTTTTCATTAAATTCATTTTTATTATCAAAGTAATGCCAATACTCTTTGGGATTAAATTTTGAAACATAATAGTTGTTTTTTGTTCTGGTTAATATTGTGCTTCGTTCTTTTTTATTTAAGTTGTACATTCCAAAAGCATAATAATCTGTATATCCTGCACCATATTTAAAGGCACAATATAACATGTCAAAAAATATAGTTATTTTTGGTTTGTTTGCTATTTTTTTAACTTTTAAAATTGTATTATGCATTTCTTTGTAATTCATATCAGTTAATCTATTAAGTATATATTTTATTTTTTTCATAGTTTTCCTCCTTTAATGTTTTGATACTACAGATGTTTTTTCGTCTTCTAGTTCTTTTAGACGATAGTTATATGCTTCTATTGAAATGTTTTCAAATGCTAATTTTTTATTATATTTTATTATTTTTAATATATATTTTGTAAAATAAGGATTTAGTATTAGGAATGGTCCTAGAAGGTAGGTTGCAAAGAAGTTTTTATAATGGATTCCTTCATATTGATCTTCTTTATTATTTCCTATACCTCTTAGTAGTTTTATGAATGGATGTTTTACGTCATATATGAATGAAAATTGTGATTTGTTTCCTACTATTTTCATATTTTTATATTCCCCTAAAAATAAAGAATTATGACGATGAGATGTATCTCTTATGCTATAGTAATCAAATATATTTAAAGCTTCTATTTTTTTACCTTTTTCTATTATATATTTTCCAAATATTTCACATGAATTTCCTGTTGCTATTATTAATTGATTGCTATCTATTTTTGATTTAATTTGATCTTTATATTTTAATAATTTACTTATTGCGATTTCTTGATCTTTTTCACTACAGGAACCAATATATACTAGGTCTATTTTATTGTCTAGAAATTTTGGTTTTTGATTTAGTTTTGTTTCAATAAACGTAGCATCTTTTAAAGTTTTTTTTAAGTACATAGCATTAGCACTATCACCATAAAGATTGCTTATTTCGGGATATAATATTTCAATTTGCATTATTATCCTCCTTAATCTTTTTTATTATGTTTTCTTTTATTTTTCTTGCTCCTGTTATATAGTATACTTCGTGTAAAATAAATATTTTATCAATGTTGTTAAATGATAAGTACTTGTATGTGTCTTGTTCGTTTTCTACACAAACTATTTTTTCTTCTTTTATGCCTCCTAATAAAAGACGTAGATGATAATCTCTATTTCTTTTGCCCCCTACTATAATTTTTTTGATGTTTTCTTGGTTAAGAAATTCAAAGTCAGCATCATATATCCATGCTATTGCTTCGCTTCCGCCTTTATTGTCGAATGTATCATCAATTACAATTATTATTTCTATGTTTCCTTTTATGTTTGATAAGTAATTGCATACATGTGATACTGCTACCCCATTTAGACCTTTAGCTGCTATAGTATTAATTTCTATATTATTAATTTTTGTACTTGAATATCTTGATTTTACTATTGTTTGATTTTTTAAGTAATCAATTATCTTGTTGTTATTAATTTCCATTGTTCTTAAAGTTGTAATTGTTGCTAGAGTGTTATATGCGTTAAATATACTGTCATTTGATAGTTTATATTCTGTTTCCTCATCTTTATGATTGACTGTTATTGTTTCTTTTTGTAAGTTGATTTTTGTTGCTATATAGTTTGGCGTTAATGATTTAAAATGACATACTGGACAATGTACTTTTCCTATGTGATGATATCTTCTGAATTCATATTTTAATTCGTTGTGACAAATTGGGCATATTCTTTTATCAATTACAATGTTTTTTTGTTCTTTTTCCCATTTTTGTTTTTCAATACTGTATAATACTTTTTTGTTATTTGGTCCTAGATTGCTGCTTATAATATCATCAGCATTTAGTATAAGAGTGCTATCTTTTGGTATGAAATTATTTATTTTATCAAATACATAATCAGGGTTAGCATTACGATGCATTGAGTCTCTAAATAAGTTTGTTACTACTATATAGTTTGGTTTTACTAATGGAAAAATATCATTTGAAGTTATTTCATCAGTTTCTAAAACAGCAATGTCTACTATTGTTTTATTAAAAATATTTACAGAGTCTAAAAGACACCTTGCTACTGATGCTTTTGTGTTAGCACCCCAATCGTTATATACTACTTTTTTATTATCTTTTATTAGTATTTCTGCCAACATATTACTTACTGTTGTTTTGCCATTTGTTCCAGTGATTGCTATTACTGTTTTTGGCTTTTTTATTTCATCTAAAAAGTTATTGTCTATTTTTAGACAAAGTAATCCTGGTTTATCGTCTTTTTCTTGTTTTAGTAATTTTAGAAAAAATAAATATATTTTTCCTAACCATAAAGCTAAATAAAATTTTATTTTCATATATTAAAATTTCCTTGACATTATTTCTGCTATTTTTTCAAATACTTCTTTAGCGTTGCTTTCATTTATTGTTGTGTATCCTAATTCATTTAGGGCTTGAGTTTTAAAGTAGTTTAATTCTTGAGTTCTACTTAATTTATCTTCATTTTTATCAGATATTTCTTTTTCAAATTTTTTATGAGATTCAGCTATTTTAACTTTTGAAGCTGTTTTTGATCCGTAAAGAGTCATTGCAGAATATAATATTCCTTCAAAATTATATTGTTTTTCTTCATCGTATATAAATTCTAATGGATTGATAAAACCATTCGCTTTAGCTGTGTACGCTAGTATATACTTTAATTCTTCAACTTGTTCCATTGTTTGAAGATAGTAGTATAAATAGTTTAAAGTTTTATATTCCTCTTCTTTTTTATTGTCTACTAGTCTATCTTTTAGGATATTAAATATGTTAGTAATTAGTTCTTGTTCTTTTTTGCTTAATCCTTTTAAATCATTCATTATGTCTTTGTTTACAGAGTCAAAGATAGCTTCATTAGTCTTTTTTTCAAGTAATTGAATATAGTTATCATCTATTTTTACTTTCTTTAATTCTTCTTCATTTTCAACGCCAAATAGCATTAATAATTTATTATACTTATCTTTTGGCAAGTCTGAAACATTTTTAAGTGCTAGGTAGTTATATAACATTTGTCTTGATACTCCTAGATATCTTGCAATACTTACCTTTGATAAACCACTTTCATTTATTATTCTATTAACATCATTCATATTTTACACTTCCCTTATCTTAATTTTACCATTTTTGTCAATGTTGTCAAGTGTAAATAGTGTAAACAAAAAAATTATGGTTATAACAAATACCATAATTTTTTGTTGTCTTTTCTTACTTCTTTTATTATTCCACTACCAATGCATCTATCTTCTAAATATAGAGCACATAATTGTCCTGGTGTGATGGCTTTTTGTTTTTCGTAGCTTACTAATATTTCATCATCGTTTAAGTATTTTAATTCTACTTTAACATCTTTGCTTCTATATCTAAATTTTGCATTTGCTTTGGTTATTTTTTCATTTATATTTAGGTTTAATGTATCTATTATGCAACTATCTGAGTATAAATATTCATTATTATCACCTTCTGCTACATAAAGGATGTTTTTGTTTAAATCTTTTCCTACTACAAATAATCTTTCGTCTGTTCCTCCTATGTTTAAGCCTCTTCTTTGACCGATTGTATAATACATTAGTCCAATATGATCTCCTACTTCTTTATTTGTTTCTATATTGATTATTTTTCCTGGTTGATTTGGAAGATAGTTGTTTAAGAAGTTTTTAAAGTTTCTTTCTCCGATAAAACATATTCCTGTAGAGTCTTTTTTTTCTGCGGTTACTAAGTTGTATTCTTCTGCTATTTTTCTTACTTCTGGTTTGATTAAGTCTCCAATTGGAAATAATACATTTTCTAGTTGTTTATTTGTTAGTTGTGCTAAAAAGTAACTTTGATCTTTATTTTCATCTATTGCTTTGTATAAGTTATTATTAATTAGTCTAGCATAGTGTCCTGTTGCTATATAGTCTGCTCCAAGTCTTTTTGCTTCTTTTATGAATAGATCAAATTTTATATATTTATTACACATTACATCAGGATTAGGAGTTCTTCCCTTTTTTAATTCGTCTAGAAAGTATGTAAATACATAGTCCCAGTATTCTTTTACAAAATCTATTCTATGTAGTTTTATATTTAATTTTTCACATACTTTTAGAGCATCATTGTAATCCTGTTCTTGAGTACATATATTTTCATTTAATGTAGGATTGCCTTTTATATCATTATTTATTAAACTGTCCCAATTACGCATAAATAATCCTTCAACATCATATCCTTGATTTTTAAGAATTATTGCTGCCACTGATGAGTCTACTCCTCCTGACATTCCTATTACAACTTTTTTCATAATATCACCAGGTTTAATTATATATCATTTTTAAAAAAAAGTAAAAAACTTTATCATATAAGGAGTTATAAATGTTTTAATAATACTTAAAATTATTCCTAAAAGAATAAATACTATTAATATTTTTATATATTTTTTAAATTCATCTTCTATATTTTTTTCTTTACTAGTAATTAATTTTATGACTTTGTATGAAAAGTTTAATGAAAGAAAGGATAATATTAGTATTAATAGTGCAAATACTATTTTTTCAGGAAAAAGATATGATATTATCGCAAAGATACTTTTTGATTTATATGTATCTATTATAGATGTTATTGTAAATCCAATACTAAAAAATTCTGTAAATAATATAAAGAGAATTAGTATTATACCTATTATACTTATTCCTAAGATCCATATTATGAATATTGATTTTGTGTTTTCTAATAAGTTTTCTTTTAGTATTTTTAAGTAGTTATATGAATCTTTTATAATAAAATAATCTTTTATATTTTCTTTTATTAAGGCTTTGTCTTTAGAGTTTAAATATATATAAAATATTATTCCTAATATAAATGAAATTGCTATAAAGATGAGTAAGAATAGAAAGAAGTTTTTTTTGGTTATTTTTATTTTAATTTTTTCTTTTTTTCCTTTTAAGTTCATTCTCATATTATCACCAATTAATATTATTTTGTGATTTTTAGTTTTATTAAATGTTTTAAATGACTTTTTTCTTCATATATTTTATTAATTAGAGTATTTACTATTATTTTTAAGTTTGTTATACTTATATTGTGGAGGATGAGATGAGCAAAAAAATTCAAAAAATAGTTGTTATAATAATGTTTATTGCAATGATTGCTACTCCATTAGCAACTATTATTTATTATTTTACTAAATAAAAAAGAAAATTTGTGTTTAATTTTCTTTTTTTATTATTGGAGCAATAAAGTAAAAGGTTGTACCTTTGTTTTTTTTACTTTCTACACCATATTTAAAGTTGTGTCCAACTAGTATATTTTTAACTATAGATAATCCTAGACCTGTTCCTACTTTATTTCTTTTGTATTTTTTATCTATTTTAAAGTATTTATCCCAGATTAGATTTATATCTTTTTTTTCTATTCCTGGACCAAAATCTTGTACTTCTATTCTTATTTCAGAGGTTTCTAACTTTTTCATATTTATATATATTCTTTTATCTTCACCAGTGTAATTTATAGCATTAATTATTAAATTATATATAACTTGTTCTATTCTTTTTTTATCGGCTTTTATATAGGTATTTTCAATTTTATTAAATTGAAATTGATATTTGTCTTTGTATATATCGAATCTTTTTATTATTGATTCTATTAATTCAGTTATATTTATTGTTTCTTTTTCAAATTTTTCTATGTTTGATTCTAGTTTTGATAAGTCAAGAATATCGTTTACTAATATGTTTAATCTTTCTGTTTCTTCGATTATTATGTTTAAGTTTTCTGTTTGTTTTTCTTTGTTGTTATAGTTTAAGTCTCTTGCTGCTTCGGCATAAGCTTTTATCATTGTGAGTGGTGTTTTTAAGTCATGTGATACGTTGGCCATTAATTCTCTTCTTAATTCTTGGGTTTTTGCTAGTTCTTTGGTAGTTAGATTAAGATTTTGGGATAATTCGTTTAATTCTTCTACTCCTGTGTTTTCATCGAATACAATATCATAATTATTTTTCTTTAATTCTTTTACATTTTCATTTAATTTTATTATTGGTTTTGTTAGTGATTTAGCTATAAAATATGATATTAATGAAGATAGTCCAAATACTATTAAGGCAACATATATAAATTGATTTTTTAACAAACTAATACTATAATCTAATGGTTCAAGAGATGTATTTACAAATAAGTAGTTGTTGTCATCTAATTTTTTAGCAATTACTAATATTTTGTTGTTGTAATTTGGATTTATTATTTCTATATTGTCTGTCTTTTTATTTGAATTAATAAAATTAATTTTTACATCATTATAGTTTTGACTATTTTCGTTTACACAGTTTTTTGATATTTTTGAGACATATTTTGTTTCATATTCTCGTACTAATTCTATACAAAATTGATCTTCATTGGCTAAGTTATCAAATAACTCTTGGTAATTTTCTTGATAATATGATTTTGATAATTTTATTATACTTGTATTTAATAATTTTCTTTGATTTATTTCATAAAAGTTATTTAAAAATGTGATTTGAAAGAACCATAAAAAGATAAGTATCATTATGGAAAATATTAAGAGATATATAGTTATGTTTAATTTTATACTTCTGTTTTTAATCTTTGATTTCAAATTTATAACCCATTCCTCTTACGGTTTTTATTAAATTTTTATATTCTTTTAGATTGTTTCTTAACATTTTTACATGAGTATCAATTGTTCTATTATCTCCATAATAATCATATCCCCATACTTTATTTAATAATTGTTCTCTTGATAGGGCTATATTTTTATTTTCTTCAAAAAACACTAATAAATCATATTCTTTTGGGGTTAATTCTATTTCTTTTTCATCTATATATAAAGCATGTCCTAGTTTATCTATTTTTAGGGTTTTATATTTAAAGATATTTTCAGTATTTTTGCTTCTTTTTAATATTGCTTTCATACGAGCAATTAATTCTTTTGGTGAAAAAGGTTTGGTTAGATAATCATCTACACCTAAATTGAAACTTAATAATTTGTCTTTTTCTTCATCCCTTACTGATAGAATTATTGTTGGTATGTTTTTTAATTTTTTAATTTCTTCATAGGCATTATAACCATTCATTTTGGGCATCATTATGTCTAAAACTATTATGTCGTAGTCGTTATTTTTTACTTTTTCGATTGCTTCTAAACCATTTTCTGCTTCATCAGTTTGAAAATTTTCTACTACACAGTAGTCTTTTATAATATTTCTTATTAATTCTTCATCATCTACAATTAAAACTTTCATATGTACCTCCGTATTTATTATAAAATATTTTTTCTTTGAAAAAAAGGCTATAAGCCTTTTTTGAAAGAGAATATATTTAATATTTAATTTGGGTTAAATAATAAGGTTTTATTTAATACTAAAATAGAAGTTAGAGTGAAAGTAATCAAATAACAATTATGTTTCTCTTTCAATTAATATTTTATATATTTTATATGATTGTTTTTTGTATTGTTTGTGAAAATTTTGTGAAATTATTTTACTATAGCTTTATAGTATGTATATATATTATCTATTATAAATATTATTATTAGTATGATTGTTACAAATGGTGGTATGTTTATAATTATTTTATCTAATAATGGTTTTATAAAATATATTAATAGAATAGATGCTAAAAACCATCCTAATGATACAGGTAATGCGATATAATGACCAAAACTTAATGGTAGGTTTGAGTAGTCCCAAAATACTTTGTGAAATATTTTTTCGATTAGTATTCCTGATATCAATTCTATAATTGTAAGGATTATCATAAGTAATAAGCTTGCTATTAATGTTTCTTGCCATCTGGGAAGATGAAGGTTTGCAAACAGATATTTTGATATTATCAAAATTATTATTGCTCCAATGCCGTAAATTGGCGTTATAGGACCATATAAAATTCCACTTTCACTTTTTATTATGTAAGCTTCAAATAAATATCCTATAATTGAATATATAAAAAAGGAATTAATATAATACATAATTATCACCTATTATTAGTTTGGATAATATGTTTTAAATAATACAAAAATAAGAGGGTTTTCCTCTTATTTGTTTGTTTCTTTTAACATTTTGGTAATAAAGATACCATATCCTTTTTTGGGATTGTCTACTATCACATGAGTTACTGCTCCGATTAATTTGTTATTTTGGATAATTGGAGAACCACTCATTCCTTGTACTACTCCACCGGTTTTATTTAGAAGATTTTTGTCAGTTATTTCGAATAATATATTCTTTGTTTCATCGTTTGCGTTTATTTTTAATATATTTATTTCAAATGTTTCTTCTTTGTCTGAGTCTATTACTGTTCTTATATAAGCTTTACCTGTTTTTATTTCATTGGTGTCTGCTGTTTTTATTAACTCTTTATTTTTTATTTGTTCTGTGTAGGTTCCATAAATTCCTGTTATTTCATTTTTTTCTATTTTACCATATGTTTCGTTTTCATAGTAATTTGCTTTTTTTTCACCTGGATCATTTGTTTCTGATCTTTCTATTCCTGTCACTTTTGATTTAAATATTGTACCTGTTGATATTTCAAATTTTTGTCCTGTGTTTTTTTCAATTATTTGGTGCCCTAAAGCTGAGAATTTATTATTTTTATCGATATATGTTAAGGTTCCAATACCTATAATTTTATCTTTTATATATAGACCTGTTTTGTAAACATTATCGCTTAATATCATTTTTAATGTTGTTTTATATTCAGCTTTATTTCTTATATATGTTATTTTTACAGAATCCTTACTGATATTTATTGCTTCTGATAGATCAGCTATTTCATTAATAGCGGTGTCATCTACACTTACAATAATATCTCCTACTTCTAGACCTGCTTCTTTTCCTGGAGATGAGTTTTCTACATTATAAAATCCTACGACTAAGACACCGTTTGATTTTACTTCAATGCCAATATTTTCTCCTCCTAAATATACTTCTTGTGAATAAGCAAATGTTATTATTGGTATACTAAAAATGAAAAAAGAAAACAAAATTTTTAATAGTTTGCTTTTTAGTTTTTTATTATTCATAATATCAACTCCTTAACAAACTACATTATTATTATTTGTTTTCTTATGAAAAATATATCTATAAAAAATTGGTAATTATCCTACTATGTTTTTAAAATAGTTAATTGAATATCCATCGCTTATTCTTAGACGTGGTAGTTTTAATTTATTGCTATTTTGATATGTTCTTCCATATTCGGTAGTTACTGCCATGTTGATTTTAGCGTCTTTTAATAACTTAAAAGTATGTTCATTATAATCACCATATGGATATGCTAGGACATCACTATTTCCTACAATTTTAATGCTTTCTTTTAGATCGTTTAATCCTTTTTCGTAGTTAATACATAAAAACAAACTACCATGTTGCTCACTACATCCACCTTGATGCATACCATTTGTATGACTTTGATAAGTAATATTTTTTGATTGATAATTTTTTACTTTTTGTTCTCCGTCATCTGTTCCTATAACAAATGATGTCATATAAGCATCATATTTTTCAATAATTGGTTTAGCTAAGGTAAAGAAGGAATCGTTTCCGTCATCAGATGTTAAAATAATGCTTTTTTCTGGTAAAGCAATTTTACCATCATAGTAGTCATTTGCTTCTTTCCAAGTTGGAAAATAAAAGTTATTTTCTTTTAAATATTTTATTTGTTCTTCAAAATCATTAATGTTTAACCAGTTAACATCTCTACCTTTTTCTACATTGGGATCATAGAAAAAGTGATACATTAAGATTGGTAGTCCATAATCTTTTTTGCTACCTTTTTCAATTACTTCTACTTCTCTTGTTTTTTCTTCTTTATTATTACTGCTATCTGATACTTCGTATTTTACTTGATAAATGCCTGGCTTGTTTATGTCTATATTATTAGATGTTTTTACTTTATCAGTAAGATTTTTGTCTATGTTGTCTTCTGCTATATATCCATATTCGTTATACTCATTTCCTTTGTATAAAAATACCTTTCCTCCAAGAATAGTTATAACTGGTTTTTCTGAATCTTGTACTATTACTTTTCTTGTTGTTTGAGCTTTTTTGTTTAAAAATTTCACTTTGTATGTTACTTTATATTCGTTTATTTCTTTTGTATTTACTTCATTAATAGTTTTAATTTTTTGATTAATTTTTATTCCTAAAAATGTAGTATAGGCACCTTTATCTTTATACTCTTCATTTTGTTTTATATATTCAGTTTTGTTTCCATATACAGAAATTTTTATTGGTGAGAAGAATATAACTAATAATATTGCTATTATTATAACTATTATACTTATTATTAACCCTTTTTTCATTTGTTATTCCTCTATTTTAAATTCTTTTATTGTATCGTCTTTATTTATTACTTTATTTATTGTATTGCTAGCATCTTCTAAAGTTTTATTTAATTCATTTGATAATTTCATTGCATCATTAAATTTATTTATTGCATCATCTAATGGTACTTCACCAGTTTCTAAAGATTTTACTATTTCTTCAAGTGTTGTTAGTTTTTCTTCAAAAGTTTCTTTTTTTTCACTCATTATTGGCCTCCAATTTTTCTATTTTTGATATTATTTTACCATCACTAAGAATTGTTTCAATAATATCTTGTTTTTGTAAATCTTTTATTGTTTTAATTGTTTTATTTTTACTTTTTGTTATTGTATATCCTCTTTTTATAGTTAGCAAAGGATTTAATACTTCTAGTTTGTTTAATATTTGAATAAATCTATTATTTGAATTATCTAGTATTTTTGTTATTGATACTTCTAGTCTGTTATTTAAGAATAAATATTTATTTGAGCTATCATTATATTGTTGTTTTATTAAATATGTTGCTTTTTCTACTAAGTTATCAACTTGTTGCATTTTTACTTCATATATATTTTTAGGATTTTTTAGTATATATGAATTTGATAGTGCTTGTAATTGTTGTTTCTTTTTGTTTATTACATCTAGTGTTTTGTTTTTACTTCTTATTTTTAGTTGTTTTATATAGTTTATTAAATCAATTTTATTTGGCACTGCTAATTCTGCTGCTGCGGTTGGTGTTGGTGCTCTTAAGTCTGCTACAAAGTCGCTTATTGTAAAATCAATTTCGTGTCCTACTGCACTTATTATTGGAATATTTGATGAATAAATTGCTTCGGCTACACATTCCTCGTTAAATGCCCAAAGGTCTTCGATTGAGCCACCACCACGTCCTAAAATAATGACATCTAAATCGTAATTGTTTGCCTTTTTAATATTATAGACAATATCATCTTTTGCATCTACTCCTTGCACTAATGATGGAAAAAGATAAAGTTCTACTTGATTGTATCTACGATTTATTGTTGTAATTATATCTCTTATGGCTGCTCCTGTTGGTGCAGTAATTATACCAATTTTTTTAGGAAATTTAGGAATAGGCTTTTTGATTTCTTCATCAAAATATCCTTTTTCTTTAAGTTTTTTCTTTAGTTTTTCAAATTCTAAGTATAGATTTCCTAAGCCATCTTCGATCATTTCATCAACGTATACTTGGTAATTTCCATTTGCTTCATAAACTCCTATTTTTCCAGTTACTAATACTTTTGAACCATCTGTGGGAGTGAAATTTAATTTACTAGCATTATTTTTAAACATAACTGCTAAAATTCTTGAGTTTTCGTCTTTTAAAGTAAAGTATAAGTGTCCAGTAGTGTGATTTTTAAAGTTTGATATTTCCCCTTTTAGGTATACTTTATTTAAGTTGTTATCTGTATCTAATTTATATTTAATGTATCTATTTATAGTAGTTATGGTTAAATATTTATCATTATTCATCAGTTACCTCTGAATGATAGATATTATCTAAAGTAGCATTTATCATTTTTGTAACTTTTTCATCACTGTATTTTTTTGATAATTCTATTGCTTCATTTATTGATACTATGTGTGGTGTATTTGTATATAATAGTTCATATATACCTAATGAAAGAATAGCTTTGTCTACTTTATTTAATCTTTCAATATCCCAGTCTTTTAGATATTTATTGGCAATTTTATTAATTTCTGTTTGTTTTTCTTTTACTTTATTTACTGTTTCTGTTACAAAGTCTTGTTTTTGATCTAATAATTCTTCTATTATTTCATTTATATCGTATTTAATTTTGGCAGAGTCATAAATATATGTTTGATATAATACTTTTATTATAATTTCCCTTAATTCACTTCTGTTTTTCATAATTCCTCCATATGTCAATTATATTATATATAGTAAAAATTAGCAATAAAAAAACCAGGGTTACTAGTACGAAAACCTGTTTTTTTACAGGTGGGCATCTGTTAATACTTATTAGGATTCTTACTTATAGTAAGCTTTCAACACAAAGTATTAAAAAAACTTGATTCCCTTATTATCGCTTGTAAGGTTTTTAAACGTATCCTCTGGTAATTTAATTATATCATATTAAAATATTTTTACTATTAATTTTTGTAATTTATATAATATTTTTTTCTACATTTTATTTCTTTTCTTTATTTCTATATGGTTTTTTATTTTACATATTGATTGTCAATCATCATATTCTTCTAAGAAACTTACCTTTTTGTCTTTATTTTTATACTTATAACCAAGTATGGAGTCAATACTTATATTTTCACTACTTCTAAATATGTTTATATCAACGTTTTCATTTGTTTCTTTTAGACTTTTTATTAGGTTTTTTATTTCTTTTCTTTTTCCTAGATTTTTCTTTGTTACTTTGCATGCACAATCAATAAATTTTAATTCATTATAGTTTGCCCAAGAAATTATGTCTTTTTCTTTTACTAAGTATAATGGTCTGATCAGTTCCATATTTTCAAAATTTTTGCTTTTTAATTTGGGCATCATTGTTTTATATTCCCCGGCATAGAGAATGTTTAACATAATAGTCTCAATAGCGTCATCAAAGTGGTGTCCTAGAGCAATTTTATTACATCCTAGGCTTTGGGCTTTATCATATAATGATCCTCTTCTTTTTCTTGCACAAAGATAACATGGAGATGTTGTGTCTTTTATTTGATCAAATATATTGCTTTCATAAATAATTGCGTCTACGTTTAATTTTTTAATGTTTTCTTTTATTAATTTTAGATTTTCTTCATTGTATCCTGGGTTCATTACAATAAATTTTAGGTCAAAGTTATATTTGCTATGTATTTTTAATTCTTGCATACATTTTGCTAGTAAAAATGAGTCTTTGCCTCCAGAAATGCACACTGCTATTGAATCATTTTCTTCAACTAACTTATATTCTTTTACTGCTTTTAAAAATTTTGAAAATATTGTTCTTTTATATTTTTTTATTATACTTCTTTCTATATCTTTTACTTCCATATACTGCCTTTTATTCTTCTTTGCATGTACATTCTTTATCTTCTTTACAATCACATTTACAATGATCTTCGCAATTACATTCGTCATCACATGAGCACTTATCATCACATGAACAATTGTCTTCTAATCTTGTAATTATATATTCTAAGACTTTAGTGTTTTCTACTTTTTCTTCGGTTTTATTTTTCATATCTTTTATTGTTATATAATTATTTTTTACTTCATCTTCGCCAATTATTATCATAAATCTTGAGTTTAATCTTTCAGCTTGCTTAAAATTTGCTTTTAAGGTTCTATTTTGATAATCCATATCCGCTATTAAGCCTAACATTCTTAGTGATGTTGTTATTGCAAACGCAAATGGTTTTTGTTCTTCTTGCATAGCTAAAATATAACAATCAGTAAATAGATTTTCTACTACTTTTATCTTTTCATATTCTAAGGCCATCATTAATCTTTCTATTCCTATTGCAAAACCAACTGCTTTAGTTTTAGGACCTTCTAATGATTCTACTAAATTATCATATCTTCCACCACCACACATAACGTTTTGTGATCCGAATCCTTCAACATCAGCTTCAATTTCAAAGACTGTGTGTGTATAGTAATCTAATCCTCTTATTGTGTTAGGATTTACTTTGTATTCTATTTCTAGAGCTTCTAAGTATTTTAAAACTTTATTGAAATGTTCTTTTGATTTTTCGTTTAAATAATCTATTGTTTTTGGAACATTTTTTAATATTTCGTTATTTGCATCTATCTTGCAATCTAAAATTCTTAATGGGTTTTTCTCATATCTTGTTTTGCAGTCTTCACATAAGTCATTAATATGTGGTTTTAAATAATCCATTAAGGCTTTTTTATAGTTTTCTCTTGATTCATTATCTCCTAGGGAATTTATATTTACTTTTATGCCTTTTAATCCTAACATTCTAAATAGTGTGACTGGAATACTTATTATTTCAGCATCTACAAGCGGATCTTCTGATCCTAATACTTCACAACCAAATTGATAAAATTCTCTATATCTTCCTGATTGTGGTCTTTCATATCTGTACATTGGGCCATAATACCAAAGTTTTTTTGGTACAGATGGATCACTGTACATTTTGTTTTCTATATAACTTCTTACTACTCCGGCTGTTCCTTCTGGTCTTAAAGTGTTGTCTCTATTTCCTCTATCTTTAAAGTCATATGTTTCTTTTGTTACTATATCTGTTGTTTCTCCTACACTTCTATGAAATAATGCTGAGTTTTCAAATAATGGTGTGCTTATATATTCATAGTTATATTTTTCCATTAATTCTTGAATTAGATTATTTATATATAGTCTTTTTTTTCCTTCTATTCCATATAGATCATATGTTCCTTTTGCTTTATTTATCATATTAATTCTCCTTTATTTTTATATTACTTTATTTTTAATTTTTTTTCAATCACTTTGATGATGAGTTTTAATGTTAGGCACCTTTTTCTTTTGGTTTTTAAAATGCACTTTTATATTACATAAAAAGGAATTATTCTAATTCCTTTTTCTTAATCAAGTTTTGAACACGATTATATTCTTCTTCATAATCAATTTCATCATTTTTTCTTGTTGCCACTAATGAATTATAACTATTTAAGATTGTTATAAATGTATGGCCGTATCCTACTAATGAGGGGTTATAGATATATTCTTTTTCTTGTCTAATTTTTTCTTCAAGATTGCATGTTTGATTATATACATTTACTAACGCTATATCAGTACTTTCTTCTGTTGATATATCAATTGATACTTTTTCTAAAAATGAGATTATTGACATTTTTTTGTCATTTCCAAATGTTGATTGAAAAGTTTCGGAATTTAGTGTATGAAAATTATTTCCATCATTAACAATGTATTCTATATGATTAGAATGGAGTTGTTTTTCAACATAAAAGTAATGAATGTGATTTCTATTTATTACGAATTTAGAGATTACTTTCATATACATCTTCCTTTCAATGGTAATTATTTTAACAAAAAAATGATTGTTTGTCAAATTAAATCATATATTGTATTATGAAGGAAAAGTTTATTAAGTCTACAATTATTTTAACCATTGGGGGATTTCTGACTAAGATTTTATCTATGCTTATAAGAATACTTATGACAAGGGTTATAGGTATAGATGGAATTGGCTTATATATGCTTGTTATGCCTACTTTTAATTTACTTATTACTCTTTCTTCTTTAAGTATGCCTCTTGCTATTTCAAAAATAGTTTCTGAGGATAATAGAAATAATAAAAGATTAGTATTAGGAATAATACCAATATCTCTTTTTATTAATATTTTAATAATTCTTGTGGTGATATTTTTAGCTCCTTTTATTGCTGATAAATTACTACATAATAGATTACTTTTTTATCCTATTATTTCTTGTAGTATTACGTTACCATTTATTAGTTTATCGGGAATTTTAAGAGGTTATTTCTTTGGAAAACAAAAAATGATACCTAGTGTAGTTTCTAATCTTTTTGAACAACTTGTTAGAATTGTTTTGATTTTATTTGTAGTGCCTAAATTAATGATTTATTCTATTGAGTATGTTATTTGTGGTCTTATATTAAGCAATATTTGTAGTGAATTTATATCAATAATTGTTTTAATTTTATATTTGCCTAAAAAAATAATAATTAAAAAAAGGGATATTGTTCCAGATTTTAAAAATGTTAAAGATATATTTTTAATTTCTGTCCCTACTACTGCAGGAAGAATTATTAGTTCAATAAGTTTATTTTTAGAACCTATTATTATTACTTATGTATTTTCTAAATTGGAATATGATGATAATTTTATTATTATGGAATATGGTATCATCACAGGATATGTTTTGCCTATTGTTACTTTACCTTCTTTTTTGTCTGGTGCTATTAGTAATGCTTTATTACCTGTTATTTCAAATAAGTATCAATTGAAAGATTTTAAATTTATTAAGGCAAAAATAAAACAAGCCATTATTTTTTCTTTGCTTATTGGTATTAGTTGTACTGTTGTTATTTTACTGTTTCCGAAGTTTTTGCTTAATTTTATGTTTAAAACTACAACAGGAGTTAATTATTTAATTTTTTCTAGTATAATTTTTATTATTTCTTATATAAGTGGCCCTATTGTTAGTACATTACAAGCTATTAATAAAGCTGATATTGTTATGAAGGCAAGTTTTATTAATATGTTTTTTAAAAATATTAGTCTGTTTATTTTGTGTTTTTTAAATATTGGTATGTATGCTTTGATTATTTCGTATTTTATTAGTTATTTGTTTACTACCTTTTACGAGATTAAAAAAATAAGAGAAGTAATAAAATGATTATTGCTTCTCTTTAATTTCTTTTATTTTCTGTTCTATACTGTTACCGTACTCAGTTGAGTTGTCATAATGAAAGCTGATTTGTGGCATTTTTCTTATATCTATTCTTTTTGATAGTTCTATTTCGATAAAGTTTGCTGCATTATTTAAGGCTTTTAGGGTTATATCTTTATATTCTTCTTTTAGTGTTGTGAAGTAAACTTTGGCAAAGGATAAATCATTTGTGACATCGCATCCTGTTATGGTTACAAATTTAATGTTGGGATCTTTTATGTCTTCCATGATTATATAGGATATTTCTTTTACAAAGTTACTACCAATTTTTTTTGCTTTTAAACTCATCTTTTTATTTCTTCCATGGTATAGGCTTCAATTATGTCTTGTTCTTTTATGTCGTTATAATTTTCAATAGTTATACCACATTCAATTCCTTTTTTAACTTCGTTTACTTTATCTTTTCCTCTTTGAATAGACGCTATTTTACCATCATATATTACTATTCCATCTCTTATGATTCTTGCTTGATTATTGATTTTGATTAATCCATCTGTTACTATACATCCTGCTATTGTACCAATTTTTGAAAATTTGAATAATTGTCTTACTTCTAGTGTTCCTAGAATTTTTTCTTCATATTCAGGATCAAGCATACCTACTATGGCTTGTTCTAGTTCTTCAATTATTTTGTATATAACATTGTGTAGTCTTATGTCAACGTTATATTCTTTAGCAAAATCTAGTATTTTGTTTGTTGGTCTAACATTAAATCCTATTATTATTGCTTTTGATGCATTTGCTAAAACAATATCACTTTCAGTTATTGTACCTACTCCACTTCTGATAACATTAACTTTTACGCCTTCAACATTGATTTTTGCTAATGATTGTTTGATTGCTTCTTCTGATCCTTTTACATCTGTTTTTAAAACTACTGGAATATTTGTGTTTCCTTCTTGAACTTGATTGAATAGGTCTTCAAGAGACATTCCAGCTTTGTTTGTGTTAGCTTCTTTGCTTCTTAGGGCTCTTTCTTCTGCTACTTTTCTTGCTTCTTTTTCGGTTTCAAAAGCCATGAAACGATCACCTGCTACTGGTAGCTCATTTAATCCTGTTATTTCAACTGGTGTTGATGGTAGGGCTTGTAAGATGTTTTCTCCCTTATCATTTTTTAAGGTTCTTACCTTTCCGTATACATTTCCTACAACGATTGGATCTCCTAGTCTTAGGGTTCCATTTTGGATTAGTATTGTTGCTACTGAACCTATATTTTTATCAAGTCTTGCTTCAATTACTGAGCCTGTTGCATATCTATTAGGATTTGCTTTTAGTTCATTCATGTCTGCTATTAATAAAATGTTTTCTAATAATTCGTTTATACCTTCTTTTGTTTTGGCAGATATTTTATTTATTAATGTGTCACCACCCCATTCTTCTGGAGTTAGGTTGTGTTCTGCTAATTCTTGCATAACTCTTTCTGGGTTAGCGTTTGGTAAATCCATTTTATTTATTGCTACTATAATTGGTACATTGGCAGCTTTGGCATGATCTATTGCTTCTATGGTTTGTGGTTTTACACCATCTTCTGCTGATACTATTATGATAACAATATCAGTTACACTGGCACCACGAGCTCTCATTTCTGTAAAGGCTTCATGTCCTGGAGTATCAATAAATGTTATTAGTCTATCATTTATGCTTACTTGATATGCTCCAATTGCTTGAGTAATTCCACCGGCTTCTTTTGATACTATATTAGTATGTCTTATTGCATCAAGTAATGAAGTTTTTCCATGATCTACGTGACCCATTATTGTTACTACTGGAGGGCGTGGAATTAGATCTTCTTCTTTGTCAATTATTTCATATTGTTCAAAGTTTGATATATCTCTAGTTTCCTCTTTTTTTAATGTTTTTCCATAATCGACACTAATTAATTCTATAACAGAAAAGTCAAGACTTTGATTTATATTACTCATTACTCCTAGGTCGAATAGTTTTTTTAATATTTCTGATGTAGAAACATTTAATTCATTTGCTAGATCTTTTACTGTCATACCTTCTTTATATAATATGATGTTGTCTTCTTCTTTATTGGTTGATAACTTTTCTTTATGTTTATACATTTCTTTTTTAGCTTGTTTATATTTTTGGTTATCATCGCGTTTTATTACTTGTTTCTTTTTCATTTTTATTTCTTCAGGTTTTTTTACTTGGCTGATTTTAAAATCTTGTTCTAATTCGTCATCATCATATTCTATTTCGTTTACTTCTATTTCATCTGATTCTTCTAAACTGTTATCTAGCATTATGATATCGTCTTCACTTAGTAAATCGTCTTCGCTATTTACATTTATATTAAGACTTTTACAAATTTTTAGTATGTATGAACTATCTTTATTTACATCTAAAGCATAATCTTTTACACTCATCATAATATCACCTCGTTTTCAATTTTATATCATTTTGTTTAATTCTTCGAATATTTCTTCTGGCACTTCCACTCCTAAATGTCTATTCAAAATTTTCTTTTCTTTGGCTATTTTGAATATTTCTTTGTCTTTTTTAAGATATGCTCCTCTTCCATTACTTTTTCCTGTTTCATCTATTATTATTTCTTTTTCAGGAGTTCTTACAATTCTTATTAAACTGTTTTTTGGTAGTTTTTCGTTTGAAACAACACAAGTTCTTAATACTATTTTTTTTTGCTTCAATTTATTCACCTACTTTAATACTTATACCCATTTCTTTTACTTGTTCACTATTTTTTACATCAATTTTGTATTTTGTTAATCTTGATGCTAAACGAACATTTTGTCCTTTTTTACCTAGTGCTAAAGAGAAATCTTCTCCATCTGCTATTGCTAAGGCTTCTTGTTTTTTTGGATCTAATATGTATACTCTGATATTTTTTGCTGGATTTAAAGCATTTTTTATAAATGTTTCTTTATTTTCATCATATCTTATGATATCTAATTTTTCTCCAGATAATTCTTTCATAATATTTGATATTCTTGATCCTTTTTCTCCAATACAACAACCGATAGGATCGATGTTAGCGTATTCTGAGTATACAGCTATTTTACTTCTTATTCCAGCATCACGTGCTACACCGTATATCATTACTGTTCCATCGTTTATTTCGGGAATTTCTAATTCAAATAGTCTTTTTACGAAGTTATAATGACTTCTTGAAAGAATGATTGCTGTTGCTTTAGAACTACATTCTACTTTTGTAACGTATGCTTTTATAGTAGAACCCATTTCTATTTTTTCATTTCCTATTAGTTCTTTTTTTGGTAATATACCATTAGTTCTACCTAGATCAATATAATAATTACCTTCATCTTCTAATGAAACAACACCTGAAACTAGTTCTCCTTCTTTACTTTGAAATTCGTTTATTATGCTATTTCTTTCAGCTTCTCTTATTTTTTGAATTACTACTTGTTTAGCAGTTGATGTGGCAACTCTACCAAAATCTTTTGGTGTTACTTCTTCATCAATTGTATCTCCAACATTTTTTGTTTTATCGATTTTTCTAGCGTCTTCAAGAGATATTACTGTATCTGGATCGATATCTTGTTCTTCTAATTCATCAATATCAAATTTTTCTATAATAGTTTTGTATGAATATATTTTTATATCTCCTGTTTCTCTATTTATTACTACTTTTGCATTTGTTTTTGAATCAAAGTTCTTTTTATAAGCAGAAAGTAAAGCTGCTTCCATTGTTTCAAATATATAATCACGGGGAATTTTCTTTTCTTCTTCGAGTAAGTTAACTGCTTTTAAAAATTCTTTTCCATTCATATTAATTACCTCCTTTTTCTTTAGATGATACATCTAATAAATATTTTTCTTTGATAAAATCACTTTTGTCTAAAATTGGTGAAATAATTTTTGTAGCTTTTACTATATCATCAATATTCATAGGTTTTTCTTCTTCGTTGTCTAATATAATTCTTAATTCATGATTTTTGTAAGTTATGCTATCAATTCTTACTCCAACTTCTTTTAGTGGGATTTCTAGAGCTTTTTTAATATTTTCCATATTTCCTCCCAATTAACACAAAAAGTGGGGATACCCACTTCGTTGCTACAAGTATTATAACACATAAATGTAAAAAGTAAAACTTTTTTTACGTAAATATTTCTATTATTTTTTAGATTAGATATGTTTTTTGTTTATTGTGTTATAATATATATATGTAAAAGGATGTGTATTATGAAGAAATTTTTAAATATTTTATTAACAATTGTTTTATTTATTGGCCAAATTGGGTTTTCTTATGTAGTTGTTTTTTTACTTAATAGATTAGGTTTAAATATTAATGGCCTTAGTACTAGTTATAAGTTGTTTTTGTTTACAGGAATTGATATTTTGTTTATGTTAATATTGTTTTTTATTTATAGAAAGGATATTATTAGAGATTTTAATGATTTTAAGACTCATGGAAAGGAATATTTTCTTTTTGGATTTAAGATTTGGATTTTATCTCTAATTGGTATGATTGTTATTAATAATATAATATATAGAATTTATTTTAAACAAGCTACTAATGAAGTACTGGTAGAAAGTTATTTAACTAAGTTTCCATTATATATGTTGTTTAGTAGTTGTATATATGCCCCATTTGTTGAAGAGATTATATATAGAAAATCAATTAGAAATATTTTTGAAAACGTAGTTGTTTATATTCTTGTGTCAGGGCTTGTTTTTGGTGCTATACATACTTTAGGATATCTTGATAATTCTTTGGAACTTTTATATATTTTACCTTATGGATTAGTTGGTGCAGCTTTTGCTTATGTTTATAGTAAAACTGATAATATATTTACTACTATTTGTTTGCATGGTTTACATAATCTTTTAACTGTTATCTTATTTTTTGTTACTAAGTAGGTTTATATGAAAACGAGAAGCGAAAAGAATAAAAATTTAATTAACGAAGAGAAGAAGATAAAAAGAGATAACAGAAAAAAGAATTTTAAAAAGGTATTAATAGTTTTTTTAATTATTATATTATTGATAGTTTTATATGGCTTTTTAGTGGAACCTAAGATGTTTAGAGTAAATGAAGAAAAAATTGTTTCCTCAGAGATTCCTGATAGTTTTCATGGAGTAAAGATAGTTCATTTTTCTGATTTACATTATGGCTCTACTATTAATAAGAATAATATTGATAAGATTGTTGATAAAATTAATTTATTAAAGCCTGATATTTTGATTTTTACAGGAGATTTAATTGATAATAAATATAAACTATCTAAAGATGATGTCGATGTTTTAAGTAAATCTTTAAAGAAGATGAATGCTACTCTTGGGAAATATTCTATTTTAGGTAATCATGATTTTTATGTTGAGGAGATTGATAATATATATTTTGATTCATCTTTTGATTTATTGGTAAATGAGGGGGATTTAGTTTATTATAAAGAAAATACTCCTATATTAATTTATGGAGTTGATGATATGATATATGGAAAACCTAGTATTGATCCTATAAAAAATGATGAGTATAGTAATATACCTTATAAGATATTGTTAACTCATGAAGGGGATTTTATTAATAGTTTAGGAGATTATAAGTTTAATTTAATTCTTGCTGGACATTCTCATAATGGACAGGTAAATATTTTTAAGCCGATGTTTTTACCAGAGTATTCTAAGCATTATTATGATAGTTTTTATGAAAAGGATGGTACTTTGATATATGTTTCTAATGGTATTGGATGTTCAATTTTACCATTTAGATTAGGAAGTATACCTTCTATTAATTTGTATAGACTTAATACCAAATAAAAAAGCACGATGTGCTTTTTTTAGTTTCTGTATTCAAAGTCAAAGTCTAGAATTTTTATTATGTCTCCTTGTTTTGCTCCCATTTCTTCTAACTTTTGATCTACACCCATTCTTGTTAATTTTTTGGCAAATCTTAGTATGGCTTCATCAGATGTGAATTTTGTCATTCTGAATAGTTTTTCTACGGCTTCACCTTTTACTATAAAGTAGTCGTTTTCTTTTTCTATTGTAAATGGTTCTTCTTTTTTATATTTATATAATATATAGTCTTCGTATTCTTCTTCATCATAGTTTTCTATTTCAATAGTATCTAAAAGATCAGCCATATGGATTAATACTTTATCAAGACCTTCATCGTTTATAGCAGAGATTTCAAATATTTCTACGTCTTTTACTTTTTTCTTGAATTCTTCTAAATTAGAAATAGATGTTTCTATATCCATTTTATTAGCTATGATAAGCTGTTTTTTCTTTAATATTTTGGGATCAAAATCATTTAATTCTTTACATATTTTTAGATAATCTTCATAAGGTGATCTTCCTTCTATACCAGACATATCTATTACATGCGCTATTATTCTAGTTCTTTCAATATGCTTTAAGAACTTATCTCCTAGTCCTTCTCCAAGTGATGCTCCTTCGATTAATCCAGGAAGATCAGCGATTGTAAAGCTTCTGTTATCAGATGTTTTTACTACGCCAAGATTAGGATTTAGGGTTGTAAAATGATAGGCTGCTATTTTTGGTTTTGATCTAGTTACTTTAGATAGAATTGTACTTTTTCCTACACTTGGCATACCTACTAATCCTACGTCCGCTAGTAGTTTTAATTCTATTTTTAAGTATCTTTCTTCTCCTGGTTCGCCTTTTTCTGAAAAGTTTGGAGCGGGATTATTTTGGGTTTTAAAGGCGGTGTTACCTCTTCCTCCTCTACCACCATGCGCTACAATAAACTCTTCGCCATTTTCTTTTAAGTCGCATACTAAAAGGTTGGTGTCAGCGTCGGTTACAACTGTTCCTGGTGGGACTTTTATTACTATATCGCGAGCTTTTTTACCGTTTTTGTTTTTTCCTTCACCATTTTCGCCTTTTTCACCTTTTATTATTTTATTATATCTTAAGTCAATTAATGTACGTAAGTTGTTATCTACTTTAAATATGATGTCAGAACCTTTACCACCATTACCACCGAAAGGTCCACCTAGGGCTACATATTTTTCTCTTCTAAAGGCGGTACAACCATCACCACCATTACCTGCTATTAATTTTATAAAGACTTCATCAACAAACATAGCTTTCACCTCACTGGATAGATTATATCAAATTTCTAATTAAAAAGAAAGTGTTATTTTGTATAATACTTTCTTTTGATCTTTATATTGTATATTTCATTTGGTGTTAATTTTTTATCTATTTTTAAATATAAATAATTAGATGTATGTCCATATGAATAACCGTCTTCATATTTTTCTACTAATATTTCTTCATTTTTATTAATAAATTTTTTAAAATATTTATATTCTAATTTTTCTGATAATTCAATTAGTTGTTTAGCTCTTTTCTTTTTGATTTCTTCTGAGATTTGATTTTTCATTCTAGCTGCTTTTGTACCGTCTCTTTTTGAGTATGGGAAAACATGTACTTTAGCAAATTTAATTTTTTTTATGAAATTTATACATTCTTTAAAATCTTTTTCATCTTCATCTGGAAAGCCTACTATGACATCTGTTGTTATGGCTATATCCGGTCTTCTTTTTCTTATTTTTTTAATACTTTCTAGAAATTGTTTTTTATCATATTTTCTATTCATTAGTTTTAATATTTTATCTGATCCTGATTGTAGTGGGATATGTATTTGATTGCATAGTTTTTTATTTTCTAGAAGATGTAAAAATTCTTCATCTAATTCAGTTATTTCTACTGATGATATTCTTAATCTTTTTAGTTTTTCTATTTCTAGAATATCTTTTAAAAGAGTTGAGAATTTTAAGTTTATATCACTACCATAGTTACCTGTATGAATTCCTGTTAGTACTATTTCTTTGTAATTATTATTTACTAGTTCATTTATTTCTTCTAGTACTAATTCTCGTTTTTTAGAACGACATCTTCCTCTTACAAATGGAATAATACAGTAACTACAATAGTTTTGACAACCATCTTGAATTTTGACAAATGCTCTGGTTCTGTCTTCTAAATGATTTATTTTCATGTCTTCAAAAGGAACTTGCATTATGTTTTCTTTTTCAGTTATTTGTTTTTTGGTTTTAAAGAATTGTTCTACAAGTTCTGCAATTTTTGATTTGTTGTAGTTACCTATTATTATGTCAACTCCATCGAATTTGTAGTTTTTATTGCTTTCAACAAAACAACCACAAACTACAATGCAGGCATCTTTATTTTTTACTTGATTAATTATTTTTTTATCTTTTTTATCACTATTATTTGTTACTGTACAAGTGTTTATTACATATACATCACAATCTTCTTTAAAATCTTTTATTTCATAGCCTTTTTCTTTGAAAAGACTCATCATATATTCACTTTCGTATGTATTTACTTTACATCCTAAAGTATAAAATCCTACGGTTTTCATACTGCCTCCATATATAAAATAAATTAGATTTTAATCTAATTTATCCTTTAGTTTTTTTAATTCTTCTAAGAATTGTTCTGTCTTTTTTATTTCGTTTTCTATGTCTTCTATATCTTTTGATTTTGGTTTAGTAGTTGATACTTTTCTAAATGGTATTTCTTCTTGTTTATATATTCCAAAGACTGGTGAGATCACTTCTGAATTGCGGAATTTTTTTTCTTCTTTTATTTGTCTTTGAATTGGCTGTTCTATTTCTTTTGTTTCTTCTTGTTCTTGTTTTTTTTCTTCTTTTTCTTCTTTTACTTCTTTTTGTTTTTTATATAGTTCTTCAATGGTTATTGGTTCTTCACCTTCGTCTTCTAGAAGCTTATCGTTAGTTTCATCAATATTGTTGGCGGCTTTTTTTAGTTCGTCATAACTTATTATTGATTTTTCTTCTTGTTCTTTTTCAAAGTGTGTTGGTCCAATTAAGTCTGATTCTTCTTCTTTTAGTTTTTTTTGAACTTCTTCTAAGAATTGTTTGGCTTCTTCCTTTGTCGGTTCTTCATCTATATATATTATTTCTTCATCATCTTTTGTTGGTTCTTCATAATATTCTATTTCTTGTTCATTCTTTTTTCTTCTTTTTCTATCTATTTTTTCGATAAGAATGATTATAAAAAGCGCTAAAATAATAGCACAAATTACTGCTAGAATAATTATTAAATTGTTTTTACCAAAGCTTTCTATAAATTCTTGCATAACTTCACCTTTTTTCCAGTAATTATATTTTAACATATAATCGCTTATTTCAAACAAAAAAGTGCAGATGCACTTTAATTTTTTAAAAATTTGTTATATTTTGTTATTTCTTTTTCTTCTAGGTTGGTGTTACTTAGTTGTTCTATTAGTGTTTTTTGCTCTTTTGTTAATTTTTTAGGAGTAATAACTTTTATTATGATGTAGAAATCTCCATAATTATTATAGTTTACATCTTTTATTCCTTTTCCTTTTATACGAAGTTTATCACCGGATTCTGATCCTGCTGGTATATTTAAGGAAATAACTGAGTTTGGTAATTTTACATCTTTTTTACATCCTAGAATTGCTTCTGGTATTGTTATAGGTAATTCTAAGTATAGATCTTGTTCTTCTCTTTTATAAAATTCATGTTCTTTAACTTTGAATTCTATGTATAAATCACCATTTTCTCCACCATTTGGAGATGGTTCACCCATGTTTGATAATCTTAATCTATTTCCTGTATCAACACCTTCTGGAACATTAACAGTGATATCTTTTGTTATTTTTATTTTTCCTTTTCCTTTACATTTTTGGCATACTTTTGTATAAGTTTCTCCTTCACCTTTACAGTTTGGGCAAGTTGTTTTTGTTAAGAAACTACCAAATAATGTTCTTTGCTCACTGGTAACTGTTCCTGAACCATGACAGGTTTCACAGGTTTTAGTATCGTATCCACCTTTTCCTTTACATTCGGAACATGTTTCAGTTGTGTTGATTTCTATATCTTTTTTACATCCTAGAATTGCTTCCATAAATGTTAAATTCATTACAAGTAGAGAATCAGCTCCTTTTGTTTTTCTTCTTTTTGATGATGACGATGATTGAAATGAGGAAAAGCCTCCTCCGAATAGATCATCAAAGATTGAAGAAAAGTCAAAACCAGAAAAATCAAAGCCTGATGAAAAGCCTCCTGATTGTTGATCAAAGGCAGCATGTCCAAATTGATCATATTTTTTTCTTCTTTCTGGATCTGATAAGACAGCATATGCTTCTTGAGCTTCTTTAAATTTTTCTTCACCATCGGGATCTTTACAAACATCAGGATGATATTTTTTTGCTAAGCGTCTAAAAGCAAGTTTTATATCTGATTCACTTGCGTTTTTTTCTACTCCTAAAACTTCATAATAATCTCTTTTTGCCATACTTCTCACCTTCTATTTAGTTAATTCTTTTAATTCTATTAATAAGTCATTAAACATATTAATAGCACTTTCTACTACTTTTGTGTCTTTCAAATCACAACCAGCATCTTTTAATAATTCTAATGGTGTTTTTTGTGATCCACTTGATAAAAATTTTATATATTTTTCTCTTGCATTATCTTTTTCTGTTAATATATCGTTTACTATTTTACTTGCACATGATAGCCCAATTGCATATTTATATACATAGAAATCATAGAAAAAGTGTGGTATTCTCATCCATTCGTATTTTATTTCTTCATCTATTATTACATCTTTACCAAAGTATTCTTTATTTAGTTTATAATACATATCTGATAATAATTCATTAGTAAGTACTTCTTTTGATTCATGTTTTTCATAAATTGCTTGTTCAAATTCTGCAAACATTGTTTGTCTATATATAGTTGCTTTGTATAAATCTAATAGGTTGTTTAAAATAAATATTTTTTCTTTTTTATCTTTAGAGTTTTTTAACATGTATTTAGCTAGCAATAGTTCATTTACTGTAGACGCTACTTCCGCTACGAATATTTTATAATCTCCTGTAGGATATTCGTTATTAGTTCTTGTTAAATAACTATGCATTGAATGTCCTAATTCATGGGCTAGAGTTGAAACATCATCATATGATGACTCATAATTTAATAAAACATATGGTTTTGTGTCATAAGATCCAGCTGAGTATGCTCCACCTCTTTTTCCTTCGTTTGGATAAATATCAATCCATCTTTCTTCAAAAGCTTTTTTAATATTTGCTACATATTCTTCTCCTAGAGGTTTTACAGCATTTATTACTAGCTCTTTGGCTTCATCAAATGTATATTTTTTATTATAATCTTCTTCTATTTTTGCATATGTATCATATATGTGAAAGTCTTTTATATTTAATTTTTCTTTTTTATAATTAAAGTAATCAAATAAGTATTTTAAATTATTTTTTACTGTTTTTATTAGTGTGTTATATACTTTTATATCTATATCTTCATCGAATAATGATGCTTCAATACTTGATGAAAAATTTCTAACTTTTGCTATTTTTGATGTTATATCAACGTTTCCTGATAATGTACTAGCAATAGAATTTTTAAATTTTTTATATTCATTTAATAAGTTTTTAAATGCTTGTTCTCTTACATTTTGTTTATTTGATCTTAAAAATAAAGGATAATTACTTTCTGTCAATTCTACTTCTTCATTATTTTCATTTATAATTGTTCCAAATTTCATATCAGAATCAGTTAGATAACTATATGTTTCTTCGGGATTATTAAAACTTGTACTTAGTGTTGATAATATTTTTTCTTCTTTTTCACTTAATATATGAGATTTTGTTCTGTATAAATCTTTAAAATCTTTTTCGTATCTTTTTAATTTTGGTTCTTTTTTAATAAATTCTTCTATTTTTTGGTATTCATATTTTAATAGTTCTGGATTTACAAAGGCTGATATGGATGAATATTTGTTCATTAATTCTTTGATTTTTCCATATAAACTTTGGTATTTTGTATTTGCTGTATCTGCATCATTGTTTAGTTTTGCGTATTCATACAATTTTAATATGTTTCTTGATATTTCTTCATCCAATGTCATATATGAATATAGATTTTCTGCGTCTTTCATTAAGTTATTTTTATAATTACTAATTTCATCTATTTTATTGTAATATTTTTGGTATTCTTTTAAGAATTCTTCTTCTGATTCATAAATTAGAGATAGATTCCATTTGTATTCTTCTTTTATTTCAGATCTTTTTTTAGCCATTTTTTCTCCTTAAAATGAAGGTTCTAGTTATTCTAGAACCTTCTTTAGTTTTTTTTATTTTTCTTCAAAATCTGCTTCTTTTACATCATCTTTTTTATCTGTTTCGCTTGTACTTTCTTTTTCACTTGTTTCTTTATTTGCTTGTTCGTATACTTTTGCTGCTAGAGCATAAGTTACTTCTTGTAATTTTTCTTGTTTTTTCTTGATGTCTTCTAGATCATCTTTTTCTAATGCTTCTTTTAGATCTTTGATTTTTTCTTCAGCATCTTTCTTTTCTTTTTCTTCTACTTTGTCTCCTAGATCTTTAAGAGCTTTTTCAGTTTGGAAAATCATTTGTTCTGCTTCATTTTTAGTATCGGCTTCTTCTTTTTTCTTTTTATCAGCTTCTTTATTAGCTTCAGCTTCTTTTACCATTTTATCGATTTCATCATCTGATAAGTTTGTTGATGATGTGATTGTTATAGATTGTTCTTTGTTTGTTCCAAGATCTTTTGCTGTTACATGTACTATACCATTAGCATCAATATCGAATTTTACTTCTATTTGTGGTACTCCTCTTGGTGCAGGTGGAATGTTTGTTAATTGGAAGCGTCCTAATGTTTTATTATCTGCAGCCATTGGACGTTCACCTTGTAATACATGAATGTCTACTGCTGGTTGATTATCTGCTGCTGTTGAGAATACTTGTGATTTTGATGTTGGAATTGTAGTATTTCTTTCGATTAATACTGTCATAACATTTCCTAAAGTTTCAATTCCTAAAGATAGAGGTGTTACATCTAGTAATACTATATCATTTACATCTCCTGTAAGTACTCCACCTTGGATAGCAGCACCCATTGCTACTACTTCGTCTGGGTTTACTGATTTGTTTGGTTCTTTTCCTAATTCTTTTTTAATTAATTCTTGAACCATTGGAATACGAGTTGAACCACCTACTAAGATTATTTGATCTATGTCTTCTTTTTTCATTTTAGCATCTTTTAATGCGTTTCTAACAGGGATTAATGTAGAATCTACTAAGTCTCTGATTAGATCTTCAAATTTAGCACGAGTTAATGACATATCTAAGTGTAATGGTCCAGATTCTCCTTGTGTTATGAATGGACAAGAAATTTGAGTAGTTGTTACACCGGATAAGTCTTTTTTAGCTTTTTCTGCTGCTTCTTTTAGTCTTTGCATTGCCATTTTATCTTTTGATAAATCTATACCATTTTCTTTTTTAAAGTTTTCTACTAAGTATTTTACTATGATGTCATCGAAGTCGTCTCCACCTAAATGGTTATTACCATTTGTTGCTTTTACTTCAAATACACCTTCTCCTAATTCAAGGATTGATACATCAAATGTACCACCACCTAAGTCGTAAACTAAGATAGTTTGCATTTTATCTTGTTTATCAAGACCATACGCTAATGATGCTGCTGTTGGTTCGTTGATAATTCTTTCAACTTCTAATCCAGCAATTTTTCCGGCATTTTTTGTTGCTTGTCTTTGAGCATCGTTGAAGTATGCTGGAACTGTAATTACTGCTTTATTTACTTCTTCACCTAAATATGCTTCAGCTGTTTTCTTTAAATCACTTAATATCATTGCTGATATTTCTTCTGGAGTATATTTTTTTCCTTCTAGTTCTACTTTTTCGCTTGTACCCATTAATCTTTTAATACTTCTTACAGTATTAGGATTTGTTTCAGCTTGACGTTTTGCAACATCTCCTACTAATTTTTCTCCATTTTTGAAAGCTACAATTGAAGGAGTAGTTCTATTTCCTTCAGGGTTTGGGATAACTTTTGCTTCCCCTGCTTCTAAAACTGCGACACAACTATTAGTTGTACCTAAGTCTATTCCTATAATTTTACTCATTTTTACCATCTTCCTTTTCTTTTATTTCTTCTTTAATATTATTTACTTTAACAGATGCGCATCTTAATATTTTGTCGTTATATGTATATCCTTTTAATAATATATCTAAAACTATATCTGTTTCATAATTAGGATCGCTATCTGTGAATAAGCAATTTTCTAATTTTGAATCAAATTTTTTATGTAAACAATCAATTTCTTTTACACCATTTGATTCAATTGTTTCTTTTAATGAAGTATATATCATTTTAAAGCCACTTAAGAATTTTGATACTTCATCAGATAAATTATTATCATCTAAAGATATTGCTCTTTCAAAGTTATCTAATATTGGTAATAACGCTAATAAAAGATCACTATTTGCATATCTTAGCATATTTGATACTTCTTCGTCTTTTCTTTTACGATAATTAATTAAATCTGCTTTTGATTTTAGAATTTCTGATTCTAATAACTTAATCTTTTGATTTAGTTCTTCTACTTCATTATTTTTCTTTTTCTTTTTTTGTTCTTTTTCATCATGCTTCTTTTCTATATTTTTATTTTCTTCCATATCATCATCCTTCTATATTATCTTTAATGAATTCTAGCATACTTACAACGCGATCATATTCCATTCTTTTTGGTCCTACTATTGCAATTGTTCCTTCATCACTAGAAGTCTTATATTTTGTTTTTATGATTGTAACATCATCATCTAGTTTTGATTCTTTACCAATGTAAATGTTTATGTCCCCGTTATCTTCTTCAATACTATCTATTATTTCATCACTATCTAATTTATCAAATATTCTTTTTATTTTCTCTACACTATTGAATTCTGGTTGGTTAAGCATATTGTTTTTTCCTACAAATGATATATCGTTTTTAGCAGCAAAGTCATTGAAAACATCATAGAAAGCATTATATAAAGCTTCATGTTGAGTAACATATTGATTGATTATTGGTTTAACTTCATATTCTAGTTTTGAGTTTATCTCGTCTATTGGTGTTCCTATTAGAAGTTTGTTTATTATTTCAACTGTTTTTTGAATGTCTTCAGTAGAAATGTTTGTTACATTTATTTGTTTGTGTTCAACGTGTCCTTTATCAGTTACAATAATTGCCACTACTATTTCACTTGATATTGGTAATACTTCAACTTTACTTAGTTTATTTTCATTTGATTTTGATCCTAATACTATTGAAGTGCAATCAGTTAATTCTGATATTATTTCAAGACTTTTTTTCAAGTAGTCACTTAATTCTAGTTTGTTATTGTTATTTATTATTTGTAGTTTTAGTAAGTCTTCACCATTCATTTCTTTTGGTTGCATTAAGTTGTCTACATAATAACGATATCCTTTTTCACTAGGAATTCTACCAGATGAAGTGTGAGTTTTTTCTAGATATCCTAATTCTTCTAGTGATGCCATGTCATTTCTTATTGTTGCACTAGAACATTTTAGTATTTTACATAGAAGATTTGATCCAATTGGGGTCACTGTTTTTACGTAATTTTTTATTATTAATTCAAGAATTTTTTCTTGTCTACTAGTTAGCATGATCGCCTCCTGGCACTATTCTTTCTCAAGTGCTAATATAATTATATTACTCTCTATTAGCAATGTCAACATATAAGTGCTAATTTTTTTACATTTTTATTTTATGTTATTTTTTATAAATTATTCTAATAAAAAAGAAGCTCTTTGGCTTCTATGAAAAACTTTTATTTAATAGTTCTTTTTTGTCTACTCCATTTAAATAGTCTTTTGCGTTCATTATCTTTTTTCCTGGAATTTGTAGTTTGGTAATGATAACTTCTTTATCGTTTGTTGCTACTCCAATTCCATCTTTGTATATATTAGTTATTGTTCCTGGTTTTTGATTAGTATCATTGCCTATTTTTGTTTCATATATTTTTATTATTTTATCTTCTAATAGAGCATTTGCTCCAGGTGACATTGCTAAACCTCTTATTTTGTTGTGAACGTTTTTTGAGGAGTTAGAAAAGTTGATATGTTCATCTTCTTTTTTTATTGTATAAGCAAATGTTTTTTCATTATCATTTTGTTTTTCGTATGTACATGTTTTATTAAAGATTGATGGTAATGTTTCTATTAGTAGGTCTCTACCTAGATATGATAGTTTTTCATTTAGTGTGTCATAGTTATCTGTTTCTTCTATTTTTATTTCTCGTTTTTTTATCATATCTCCATCGTCCATACCAGGAGATGTTTGCATGATTGTTATTCCTGTTTTTTCTTCACCATTAATTATTGCCCACTGGATTGGTGCTCCTCCTCTATATTTTGGTAATAATGAGCCATGAACATTAATTGTTTTATATTCTGGGTAGTCTAATAATTCTTTTGGTAGTATTTGTCCGTATGCACAAGTTATTATCATATCTGGTTTTAAATTTATTATATCTTCGTATTCTTTTCTTAATTTTATTGGTTGTAGAACTTTTATATTATGCTCTTCTGCAAAGATTTTTACAGGGGATTTAGTTAAAACTTTTTTTCTTCCTACTTCTTTGTCTGGTTGAGTTACTACAGCTATGACATTAACTTCTTCAATAAGCTTTTCTAATACATTTTTAGCAAATATTGGTGTTCCCATAAATACTATTTTTTTATCTTTCATTTATATCACGTCCTGTTGATATTATACTATATTTTTATAAAAATTGAAATTAATTATTTACTGTGTCTCCTATTTTGTTAAATATTATTTTTACTCCTTTGTCTATTGTTTTTTCTAATGATAAAGATATTTTATATATTCCATTTGATAAGTTGTTTGAATAGTCTTTTTTTTGATAGTTTACGTATGATTCTACATCTATACTTTTACCATCTCTTATATCATTTTCAAATTTTTTTATTTGTTCTTCTGTTAATGTTTTTACTTTTTTATCTCTTGTTTCATAGTACCCAAAGGATTCCGCTAATAAGAGAGTTATAAATAGAACTATAAGACTATAAATAGTTATTTTTATGATGTTTTTTTTCATTTTTCACCTTTTATATATTTCTTTAAAGCTTTTGCTAATACTTCTATTGTATTATTTATTTCTTCTTTAGTATTTTCTGGACCCCCTATTTCTATTAAGTAGGAGTCTTTTGAATAATCTTCATTGTAATAATATTTTTTTTGAATATAAGTATTTCTTAAAATATCAGGATAGTCTTCTTTGATATATGATTCTATTTTTTTTATACATTTTTCATTTTCTTGATAATTTTTATGAGCAGTACTTAGAATAAACATGATTGTTGCGTATTTTTTATTATTTATAGTTTTTGTTGTTATAGATTTTCCTACACTATCACGATGAAAATCTATAAAGTATTTTAATGATTTATTATTTGATTTTGCTAAGGTTAGATATTCTCTTGATATTGTATATGTATCAGGATAAGAGAGGTTTCTTTTATATATTTGTTCGTTTATACTTTTGTTTTCTGAAATTGTTGTTATTTCATATTCTTCTAATTTTTCTTTTAGATAATTACTAGCTTGTTTTACATCATAGTTGTCATATGATTCTTTTTCATGAGTTGTATAGATATATACTAGAGGGGTATTTTCTTTTATATTTATTGTCGTTATTTCTTTATTAGTTTGTTTTAAATCTTCTTTTATATCAAGAAATGAAAAAATATTGTTAGTGTTTATATTTTTAATATTTGCTAGTTTGTTTATTATTATTTCTTCTTTGTTACTATTTATTTCTAGTAATGATAGAATAGTATTTTTATCTTTTATCATAATTTCTTCACATAAGTACAAAAATAAAAATAATATTATTAGAATTAAAATTAGATTTTTTCTTTTCATATTATCACCAATTCTAATATATTATTTTTTTTATTATAAATTTGTCATTTTATGTTATGAATAGAATTATTTATTCCTTGACTTAATAAAGTTATTAGTTTTTCTATTAAAAAGTCTACTTCTTTTGGAGTTACCATTAAATTGTTTCCTATAGGGGTTAAAACATCAAATATTAGTGATTTCATTTCTTTGTTTGATAGATTACCAAATGCTCCGAGAAAAAATGATTTTTCGTTTTCATTTAATTCATAATCATTGTTTAGATAGTTTCTTTTTGATGAAGGAATTAATTTATCTTTTTTGTTGTCTGATTTTAAATTGTAACTGAAGTGTTTTTCCATGTATTTGATTGTATCACTTACTATTGTTACGGCATCCACTACTGTTGGTACTCCTATAGCTATTACAGGAATATTATATATTTCTTTGGATATTTCTTTTCTTTTGTTACCTATACCACTACCTGGTGATATTCCAGTATTAGTTATTTGTATTGTTTTACAGACTCTATCTATTGAATCACTTGCTAGGGCATCTATTACTATTACTAAGTCAGGTTGTATTAGTTTTATTATTTGATTTAAAATATCACTTGTTTCTATTCCTGTTTCTCCCATTACTCCTGGTATTAATAATGATGTGGTTGAGTATCCTTCTTCTAGGTGTTTTAATATTTCTTTTATGTGTCTTGTTATTATTACATTTTTTGCTGTTTTTACTCCTAAACAATCAGGGGTTGATTTTTCATTTCCTAAACCTACTATTAAAATACTTTGATTTGTTTTAAAGTTTTCTTGTTCTAGTATGTATTTTAATTCTTTTGTAAATGCTTCTTCTACGTTTTTAAAATTTGTATGATCAGTTATGTCTTTAAAATATATTGTTGTATATATTCCTTCTTTTTTATTTATATCGTTATCTTTATCTATATATATTCTACTGATATTTATGTCTTTTTGTTTATATTCTTCTTCTTTTATTCCTTTGGTATTTTTTATATCTTTTATTGTATCTTTTACTAAATCTGTTCTTATTGAAAATTTTTTTAAATCTATTTCACGCATATTATCACCATTATTAGTATGTTTTTTTATTTATTTTTAATGTATATTTAAGTTTTTTTATTAAAATATTATTTTTTATTTGCTTTTTTATTTATTTTTTGATAGAATTGGTATTGTTAAAAAGTGAGGTGAAACTATGCCAAATATTAAAAGTGCTAAAAAAAGAGTAAAAACTGATGCATTAAAGAAATTACGTAATAAAGATAATGTTGCTAGTATGAGAACTGCTATTAAGAAAGCTAAAGTTGATGTTAAAAACAATAGTAAAGAACAAGTTGATGTTTCAATGAAAGCTGCTACTAAAAAAATTGATAAAGCATTATCATCTGGTTTAATTCATAAAAATAAGGCTTCTAGATTAAAATCTAAGTTAATGAAAGCTGTTAATAATATAAAGTAATAATTGATTACTTTATTTTTTTTTGATACAATTTTATTGGTGATAATATGAAGGCTAAATTACAAATTACTTTGGTTTTATCAATATTAATGATTATAGTTTTTTCTGTGTTTGCTTATATGTATCAAGATAAATTATATATATTTTATAGGGATAATATTTTAAAAAGTAGAAATAATATTGTTTTGAAAAAAAATGATTATTATAAAAAAGATAATTACTTGTATGTTGAAAATACTGATAATTTTATAGTTAAGGATAAAAAGGATATTAGAAATGTTTTGTATACTATTATTAATAGTGGAATTGATAAGTTTACTTTTTATTGTGATGATGATTATTTTACTTGTACTAATGATATTGATGAGATTGCTAATGATCAAAATATTTTATCAAATATTAATAATTTTGTTCATCCTTATAATTCTTTTAAAGAAATTAATACAAGTTATGATGAAAGAGGAAATATTACTATTTCTATAAATAAGACTTATTCTTATGATGATATTGAAAAATTAAATACAAGGGTTGATGAGATTATTAAAGAAGTTATTACTGATAATTTAGATAATAAGTCTAAAATTAGAAAGATTCATAATTATATTATTAATAATAGTAAGTACGCTACTGAAAGTATTGTTAGTAATAATCCTAACCTTTCTGTTTCTAAAGCTAATGGTGCTTTGTTAGAGGGATATGGTAACTGTAATAGTTATGCTGATGCTATGGCTATATTTTTGAATAAACTCAATATTAAAAATTATAAGATTGCTAGTGATACTCATGTATGGAATTTAGTATATCCAGATGATGAATGGTTACATTTAGATTTGACATGGGATGATCCTGTTAATTCTGATGGGTCTGATACTTTAGAAGTTACTTTCTTTTTAATTACTGATAGTAGATTAAAGGAATTAGCTGTTGATATGCATGATTATGATAGTAATATATATCTTGAACTTAATCCAAATGAAAAGGAAGCTTAGCTTCCTTTTTTACTTGTTATTTCTTCTGTTATATCTTCAAATGATGTTTTGTCTATATCGTACCATTTTATATTATCAAATTGGTTATTAAAGAATGTATATTGTCTTTTGGCATATCTTCTTGATGATTGTTTTATTTTTTCTATAGCTTCTTGTAAGGTACATTTGTTATCAAAATATGAGTAAAGTTCTTTATAACCAATTGCGGTATTTATTGCTCTGGTTCTAATGTTTTTATCATATAAGTCTTTTACTTCTTCTAAAAGACCTTCTTGTAACATTTTATCTACTCTTTTATCTATATTATCATATAAAATTTTTCTATCTCTTGTTAGCCCTATTAATTTAAAATTATATAATTTATTATTTTTGCTTTCATTAGAGTCGAATGTATAATCATATAGTAAGGATTTCAAGTATAGACCAGTTCCCCCTACTATTATTATGTTTTTTTTCTTGTTTTCTAGTTCTTTTATTATTTTTCTGCCATCTTGTTGATAATTAAAGGCATTGTATTCTTCTTCTACACTTTTTATAGAAAATAAGTGATGTTTGATCCCTTCTTTTTCTTCTTCTTTTATTTTTGCTACCCCAATGTTTAATTCTTTATAAACTTGCATACTATCACAATTGATAATTTCGGCATTTATTTTTTTGGCTAGCATAACACTTAATTTTGTCTTTCCTACTCCGGTTGGACCAATTATTGCATAAATCATTTTCTTCTCCTTACATAACTCTTTTGAACATTTTTTGTAATTCATATTTTGAATATGAAATGATTGTTGGTCTTCCGTGAGGACAAGTAAATGGATTGTCTGTTTCTCTTAGTCTTTCAATTAGTTTTCTCATTTCTTCAATTGATATGTGTTCATTGGCTTTAATTGACATTTTGCAAGCTAGAGTTATAGCTATTTTTTCGTTAAATTTTTCTTTTGAGAAGTCTTCTTTTTCTACTATAACTTCAATTATTTTTCGTATTGATTCTTGAGTATAGTCTTTTTTTATCCATGTTGGATGACTTCTTATTAAAATGGTATTACCTCCAAATTCTTCATATTTTATTCCTATTTTTTCTAAAATATTGAAATTTTGTTTTAAAATTAGGTAATCGTTATTTGATAATTCTATTTTTATTGGTACTAGTAGGTTTATTGTATCTACTATGCCTTTTCCTAATTCTTTTTTATAATATTCATAGTTAATACGTTCATTTACAGCATGTTGATCCATAATATACATACCATCTTCATTTTCACCAATTATGTATGTTCCATGTACCAAGGCAAGAGGAGAAATCATTTTAAATTTTTCTTTGGGTTTTACTTCATCTTGGTTATATTCTTCGGTTGATTCTTTTATTGATGTAGAAAAGTCAAAATTAATTTCTTCTAATTTAGGTTTAATTATTTCTTTATCTTTAAAATCAATATCATTATTTATTGTTGTTACTTCACTAATGTTTGATATTGGTCTTTCTTCGTATTTTGCTTCTGGAATTAATGTAAGTTTTTTTAAGTCATTTCTCATTGTTGTGTATATTAAGTTATTTAATTCTTCTAATTTTGAAAATTTTATATCCATTTTAGTTGGATGAATATTTACATCTATTATTGATGGATCTGATGTTATGTTTAAAATGACAATTGGATATCTATTTATTGGAAGAAATGTGTGATATGCTTCTAAAATTGTTTTTATTACATCATTATTTCTAACATTTCTACCATTTACTAGTAATGTTATATTGTTTCTACTAGAACGGTTTACTTCAGGGTATGATATATATCCGCTTATGGAATAATCATCGTTTTCAGCTTCTATTTTTACCATCTTTTTTACTACATCTAAACCATAAATACTATTTATTACTTTTAGTAAATTGTTTGAACCATCAGTATTTAATAGAAGTTTTTCATTGTTTATTAAAATAAATTTTATATTAGGATTAGCTAAAGCCATTTTATTGATATATGAAGTAATGTTTGCTAGTTCTGTGTATAAACTTTTTAGGTATTTTAAACGTGCTGGAGTATTATAGAAGATATCTGTTACTTCAATTGTTGTTCCTTTTCTTAAGTCTGATTGTTTTGTTTCTAGAATATTTCCTCCTTCAATATAAAGATAAGTTCCTTCTTCCTCGTTTGATGTTTTTATAGTCATCTTTGATACTGACGCAATTGATGGTAAAGCTTCTCCTCTGAATCCTAATGTATGGATGTTAAATAGATCATCATCTGTATATAATTTACTTGTAGCGTGACGTTCTAATGATTTTATAGCATCTTCTTTGCACATTCCTTTTCCGTTGTCAGTTACTTTTATTTTTTTTAGTCCTGATTCTTCTAATTCTATTTTTATTTCATTACTATTTGCATCAATAGAATTTTCTACTAATTCTTTTACAACATTCATTAGTGTTTCTACTACTTCTCCTGCTGCAATTTTATTAGATAGATTTTCGTTCATTATTTTTACTATTCCCATAATTACCTACTTACTACATAATGAATTTTCATTTGAATAATCATCTATTACAACTACACCGTCACAACTTAATTTTATACATGTTGTTTCTTGGCCTGATGGTTCAAATGGCGTTTTACATTTCTTTGTTGTGCCATCAAGTGCACATATATTATATTTTATATACGCTTTTTGTTTTTCTTCTTCTGTTTCAACTTTTATTTTGTCTTTGTAGTCACCATTTAATATAAATGATATATTACCATCTGTTATATTGCATGTTTTTCCACCATATTTTATGGTGCCTTTTCCTAAATCAAAGTTTAATTCTTTAATATCAATATTTTGATTTTTTTTGACATTGTTTTTTATTCTATAATTCTCAAATGCTGATTTTATTGTAGAATGTAAAGTGGTTTTTTCTTTTTCATCTACTTGTTTTCTGTATCTTGATACTCCAATTATTGCCACTGATGATAGTAGTCCTATAATTACGATTGTCGCTAGGACTTCAATTAGAGTAAAACCTTTATTTTTCATATAAACACCTCTATTAAATTATAACAAAATAAAAAAATAAATAAAAGATTTACTTTTATTTATTTAGGTTTTTTAGTTCTGGTAAAATGAATTTACCATCTTTTCTTATTAAGACATCATCAAAGTATATATTTCCTCCACCATATTCTGGTCTTTGAATTAATACCATATCCCAATGTACTGCTGAATCATTGCCGTTATAACTGTCTTTATATGCTGCTCCTGGTGTAAAATGTATGCTTCCAATGATTTTTTCGTCAAATAATATGTTGCCCATTGGATTTAGAATTTTAGGATTTAGCCCTAATGAGAATTCTCCTACATATTTAGCACCTTTATCAGTTGAGAAGATGTCGTTTAATCTTTTTTCATCATCTTTGTTATCACATGTAGCTTCTACTATTTTACCGTTTTTAAATGTAAGAGTTACACCATAGTAAATATTACCTTGATATGGAGATGGAGTGTTATATTTTATTACCCCGTTAACGCTATTTTTTACTGGAGCACAATAGATTTCACCATCTGGTAAATTCATTGTTCCAACACATGGAATAATGTTCATGTCTTTAATAGAAAAGGATATGTCTGTATCAACACCAGTAATTCTTACTTTGTCTGTTGTTTCCATCAACATTTTTAATGGTTTAATATCTTTTTCCATTTTTTTATAATCATAACACATTACATTATAATAAAATTCCATGTATTCGTCATATGTCATTTTATTTTTGTATGCATCTAAATTTGAAGGATAGTCTAGTAAAACCCATTTTCTTTCGTTAACTTTTATATTTTTATATTTTTCTATTCTTTTACCAATTAGTTTTCTTGTTTCTGCAGATACTAAGTGATCACTATAATCATTTTCATTGCATCTTATATATATAAAGTTTTGAAAGTTTTCTACATCAAATTTATATTGTTTTTCAAGTAGTCTAGCTTTAGTTTCAGTTGTTTTTTCATTTATTAAAGCTTCTAGTTCTTTGTCTGTTATTCTTACTTCTACATTTGCTTTTTTACTTTCTATTTCTTTAATTAATTCTTTTAATAATGATAATGGTTTGTTAGAGTCTACATTTATTAAGACATTTTCTCTTTCTTTTACGTTTAATGAGTAGTTTATAATTGTAGACGCTAATATTTTATTTTTATTCATATGTACCCTCTTTCTATAAGAAGCATAAAATACTTTAGAGAGGAGTATTATTTATGCCTTACATTTATAATATACCATATTATAGTAGGAATTTATACCCAAATAATTATAGAAATTATAATTATTATAATAAGAATAATAGATATGGTTTTGGAGGATTTGCTGTGCCTTTCGCTTTAGGATTTTTAACTGGTCCTTTAGTTGTTAGACCTAAGTATTATCCTTATCCACCTTACCAACCATATCCTAATTACCCTAATTATCCTTATAATTACTACTATAATTAAAAAAACACTATATTAGTGTTTTTTATGTTTTTTTAAACATTTTAAGTATTTCATTTTTACTTAATTTGGTGTCAATATTATTTAGATTTAGTTTTATTTCCATTGTTTTTATAGTAATTTCATTTAATATTTCCATTGTTTCTTTAAAACATGTTGTTAGATTTTCTTTTATTTCTTTTGTTATAGTTTCTTTATATTCTTCTATTAAGTCATTAAAGCTATCTACTAATGATTGATTATTAGACATGCTTCTTTTTTTTAATATTTTACTTTTATATATTTCAAATGGTTTATCAAAATTAAAGTCTAAGTTAAAAACTTTATATATATTTTCATTATAGCTTTTTAATTTTTCACTAGTTGTTTTTTCATTATAATTTAATATATTATTCATTCTTTTTATACTTATTTGAGCTTTGTCAAACAAGGTATTGTTGTAACTTAAGAAATATTCTTTTAGTTCGTTAAATATTAAATTGTTTGCTTTTGATTCTTTTAGTTTTTTAATTTTTAATGATTTTTTATAGAATTCTTCTAGAGTGTTATTGATAAAGTTATAGGTCTTTTTTAAGTTATTGTTAATACTTGTAGTACTTTTTTCATTAAGAAGATTTTGAGCTGTTTCTATAACTTGTTTTCTATTATTTTCTTTTATTTCTTTGATTTCTTTTTTTACTTTGTTAAATAAACTATCATAGTATTTAGTATATAAATTTTTAGCAAATATTTTTTTATTATTTATTAATTTTATGTATTCGTTTATTAAATCTTTTTTATTATTGTTTATTATTCTTACAGTTTGATTGTATATAAATGGTTTTGTTTTTAAATTATTTAATAATGTTATTTTATATAGGAATGTATCTATGTTTTTTTTATATAATTCTTTAAATGTATCTGTAAAAATATTTATTTCTTCAATTTTTATATTGTATGTTTTATTAATCATTTCATTGGTGTTTTCTTTAGCTATGGTGTTTTCTAATGAAAAATCTATTACTTCTTTTGTAGATATTAATAATTCTTTTATTTGAGTATTTAAGTTATTATAGGAAGATAAGAAGATGGATTTTATATTTTTGTTTAGACATTCTTCAATTAAAGTTTTTAAATTCGTTGTTATATTTAGTTCTTGTAGTTCATAATATATTCTTTCTAAAAAATCATTTATAATTAAGGATATGCGTTCATTATCTTGACTACAAAGATTTTCTAAATCATTTATTTGATATTTTAGTATTCTATTAGTTTCCATATATCCTCCTAGTATAAGTATAATTTTTTTGACTTTGTTTTTCAATGTTTAGAATTTTTATTTGCAATATTTACATTTTATTTTACATGATTTTGTTTACTTTGTTATATTTTTATTATATACTATTTTTGAATAATAATAAGGAAGGAGGTTGCATTTTGAATAACAATACTACTGATTTTAGGGATCTAGTGGATTTTGTTAATGAAAGTTCTAATGATAATAAATTTAAGCGTAGGAGAAGAAAAAGAGCTGTTTTGTTTGCTATGAATTTGGTTGCAATCTCCTCTCTTATTCTTGGTGGATATGGTATTAAATCTATACTTGATCAGAAAAGAGATTATGAGGAAGCTTTAGAAAAACAAAAGATAAAGAAAATTCCAGTTACTGAGATAGTTTTACATGATGATAAAAGAGAAGAAATTGTGTCTAATTATTCATTAGAAGAATATGTTAATAAAAATAGTGATACTGTTGGATGGTTGAAGGTCCCTGGTACTGATATTGATATTTCAGTTGTTCAAGCTAAGGATAATGATTATTATTTAACTCATGATTTTGATAAAAAATGGAATAGTATGGGTTGGGTTTTTGCAGATTATAGAGATAAGTTTCCAGAGTTAAGTCAGAACACTATATTATATGGACATACATATAGAGATACTATTATGTTTAGTTCGTTAAAAAATGTTTTAAAAGATGAATGGATGGATAATCCTGATAATTTTGTTATTACTTTTAATACTGTTAATCATGAATATAAATGGCAAATATTTAGTATTTATACTATTGATGTTACTAGTGATTATTTAAGAGTTAATTTTAATAATAGTGAGTTAGTTGATTTTACTGATATGTTAAAAGAACGAAGTGTTAAGGATTTTGGGGTTTTAATATTTCCAAAGGATAAGATTCTTACTTTATCTACTTGTTATGGAAGTAGTGCTAGAAGATTAGTTGTTCATGCTAAATTGATTGAAAAGTAATTAATATTAAATCTAGTAATTTTACTAGATTTTTTTGTAAAAAAAAATTAGGTTTCTAACCTAATTAATTATATTGATTTTTCTTAGTAGTTATTACTACTCCGATTGTTAATAATATAGGTACGATTACTAAGGCATAATCTTCGATACCTGTTTTTGTATTGTCTACTGTTTCGCTAGGTGTTTGTGTATCTTGAGTATCAGAGGTATAATAAACTTTGTAACCATATACTTCATCGTTTCCATCTGTTGCTTTTATTACTACTAATAATTTATCTCCTGTTGTGTATGAAGCATTAAAATTTTTATTAGTGGATTCTTCAAAGTTTGCTTCTGCTACTAATACATCTACTTTGCCATCTATATCTTCTTTACTAATTAAACTAGAATTGTATGAATCATAAGATGTTAAGAATTCATCATTATTATTTAAATTAATTACCGAATAATAAAAACTATAACCATCTAACCCGTTTGTAGTAAATGTATTATCTCCGTTATTTAAATTGTCAGGCAACACAATATTTGTATCATATGTATACGCAAATACGTTTGTTACAGTAAATAATGCCATAATAAATACAAATACATAAGACATAACTTTCTTCATATTATCACTCCTCTATTATTAGAATACAATAATTTAATATTTTTGTAAATTTTATTGTTTAAAAATTGTGTAAATTATTGTAAACTTTTTGGTAAATTAATTACTACTTTTGTTCCTATGTTTTCTTTTGAATAATAGTTTAGTTTTCCATTGTGTAATTTTATTATTTCATTACATAAAGGAATACCTATTCCACTACCATCTTTTTTAGTGGTATAAAACATTTCATAGATGTGTTTTAAATCATCTTCTTTTATACCTTCTCCATTATCTTCTACTATTATATCTATTGTCTTTTTGTTTTCTTTTAGAGTTATTTGAATTTTTCCATCTTCTTTTATTGCTTCAGTAGAATTTTTGATTATATTTATTAAAACTTGTTTTAGTCTTTCATAATCTCCATTTATTATTATGTCTTTTATATTATTTAGTTCAAGATTAATTTTGTTATCATTTAATAATGTAATTATTGATATTTTTGTATCTTCTATTAATGTTTTAATATTTATTTTCTTTAATTCTACTTTGATTTTTGTATATTCACTAAAGTTATTCATTATATCAAGAGTTCTATTTATTTCTTTTTTTATTATTTTGTTGTATTGTTTTACTTTTTCTATATTATTATAATTCATCATTTGTAAATATCCCTTACATACCGCTAGAGGATTTTTTACTTCATGAGTAATTTTAAATAATGATGCTTTTATTTCTTTTTCTTTTTTTAATTCTGTTAAAGCATTTCTTAAAGAAATTGTTTCGTAACATTTTCTTATTATAATGAATACAAATATTGATATAAAATAAAAGACTATTAATATTATGAATAATTTTGTTATTATTATACCATTGTTTTCAAGACTAGGTTTTAAATATATAGCTTCAATTGTTAGTATTGTTCCTTTTATTAGGATAAAATAATTTAGAGATGTTTGATAAGATACTATTTTTTTATTTGTTATTAGTTCAAATAAGATAAGATAAAAGATATATTCTAAGCTTAACCAAAACCAATTAAAGTTATAAATGGTAATATTTAAATAGACTAAGATTATTACTATTATTATGGGAGATATTTTCTTATTGTTTGATAATGAAAAAAGAAATGGTATGTTTAAAAATAAGAAGTATGTATTTACTGAAAAGCTATATGTATATCTTAATATTAAGTAAATCATTACTATTGGTACTATTTCTGTAATTATACTTTTTAGTCTTTTATTTAAATTTACATTAAACATGTAATATAAAAGAATTGGAAATAAAATAAAAATTATATTTAATAATAAATCATCAAAAAATGACATAATAATCACCTAATTAAAGTATAGATGGTTATTATGTCGTAATTTGTCGAATTTTGTAGTTATTTATCAATTTCTGTAATATATTTTTTTAATTGTTTAGAATCAGGACCAAGAATTATTTTTAATTTGTTATCTACTTCTACTATTCCTTTTGCTCCTAAAGAGATGATTGCATCTTTATCAACTTTTGATATGTCTTTTAAACTAACTACAAATCTAGATAGATTAAAATGATGATCAATTATATTGTCTTTTCCTCCTAGATAAATAACTAATTTATTTATATCAAGTTTTATATCTTTTCTGTTTAATTTTAATACCGCTAATAAGAGAATTATAAAAATTACTAGTATTATTATGTATTCATATTTCATATTATCACCAAGATAATTATATAACAATTTTGGAAAATTTAAAAGTTTTTTTCATAAATTATATTAATAGGTATAAATAACACACAAAATATATTTTATGCGAATATCTTATATTAGAAAGAAAAAGGAGTGAAGAGATATGAGTGAAAATAATTGCTGTATAGGAAATATTTTAGAAGTCATCAATGTATTACAATGTAAAGCTGAAAAAATAGATGATATTCCTAATACATGTGATAGACCATTTTTAGGCTTCTGTAGTGTTAGTAATGCTTGTGTATATAATACTAGACCTGTTACTTTATATAATTCCACTAATGAAGCTTTAACTTTCCCTTATGAGATTACTTATAATGGACAAACAGTTAATGGTACTTCTTCTGTATTAAGAATAGAAAAAATTGATGGATGTTGTGCTACTTTTAGGGTTTTAGCAGAAAATCCTGATGTTACTTCTAATTATCCATATGTTGCAACTGATTCATTTTGTAATGTAAATTGCAATTGTATTTGTTGTTTGACATGCTTGCCAGATACTTTTGTTGATTGTATTTAGAAAGGAGGATTAAATATGTGTAATAACAATAATAATGAAAAAGGTTGTTCTTGTTTTAATGAAACATTATCTACTATTGTTAAACTTCAAAGACAAGGAGAATGTATAGATACAACTCTAACTACATGTGATAGACCATTTTTAGGTATGAATCCTACAAGTGCTTATAATACTAGACCTGTTACTTTATATACTTGTCCAAATAGTACTTTATGGACTATGCCTTATACTTTAGATGGTAACGATGGTACTTCTTCTGTATTTAGATGTGAAGCTGTTGAAGGATGCTGTGCTACTTTTAGAGTTTTAGCAAATAATCCAGATCAAACTTCTATATATCCATATGTTTCTACTGATTCATTTTTCACAATTAATTTAAATTGTATTGGATGTTTAAGATGTTTACCTGATACATATATTTCTTGCATATAAAAAATTCACAAATGTGAATTTTTTTTTGGCTATTTTTCTTCAATAGCAATTATGTCATCTATATTTATAGAGTGGCCATCAACCGTTATTATTTTATTTTGCATCTTCCCTGCTATTTTTGTTAGATATTCTCTTTCTTTAGTTTTTATAAGTACTTGTTTGTTGAAAATGTAGGAGTTTTCTTTGATTAATCTATTTAGTTTTTCTACTACATCTTCTGTTTTTCTTTCATTTGATGTGTTATTTACTTCTTCTTCAATAAATGAATAATATACATTTCTGTTATTATTTATTTTATGATTTATTTCTGGCTTAAATATATTTGGTATTTTTTTCATTTTTTCCACCTCTTTTATTTATTATATTTTATGAAATTAGTATTATAAAAATGTCTATTTTTTATCATAATATAAGTATGGGAAAAGAAAAAAAATTAACTGTGTTTTTAATTGTGTTTTATTTTATTAGTTTTGCTTCAATATTTAGTTTTTCTAAATATATAGTGAGTGATAATAGTTTAGTTATTAAGCAAACTATTTTTTATGCTGTAGGTATTGGATTGATTTTTTTACTTAAGAAGATTTCGTTTAAAAGAATTATTAATTTTAGTTTTTATATTTATTTGATTAATGTTTTATTACTTATTTTAGTTCTTTTTGTTGGAGATGAAATAAATGGCACTAGGGCTTGGATTAATCTTGGTTTTTTGGGTACTTTTCAGCCTAGTGAGTTTATGAAGATTGGAATTATTTTATATGGATCTTGTATTATACGTGAGTATGATGAAAAAAAATTCGGTAAAAAATGTGATTTGATATTATTACTTAAGCTTTTTGTTATGCTACTGATACCTAGTATTCTTACTTTTTTAGAGCCTGATACTGGCGCTATATTTATTTATTTTATTTCTGTTTTATTTATGCTTTTTATTAGTGATATTAAAAAGACTTGGTTTATATTATTATTTATTATATTATTTTTTACTCTTGGTAGTGTTTTGTATCTTTATAATTTTCATGATGATATTTTAATCAAAATATTTGGAAGTTCTTTATTTTATAGATTAGATAGGTTGTTTGATTGGTCTAATTCTTCTGGTATGCAACTTTCTAATTCTCTTATTGCAATTGGCGCAAGTGGTTTTTTCGGAAATGGATTAAATAATATTTTAATTTATTTTCCTGAGGGACATACTGATTTTATTTTTACTTCTTTGACAAGTATTTTTGGTTTAGTTGGTTCATTAATTTTAATTGTATTATTTATATTTTTTGACTTTTTTATATTAGATTTAAGCAATAAAAAGAATAAGTATGTTGTTATGGGATTTATAGGAATTTTGTTATATCAGCAAATACAAAATATTTCTATGACTATAGGACTTCTTCCTATTACTGGAATTACATTACCTTTTATTTCATATGGTGGTTCTAGTTTGATTTCTTATATGATTTTACTTGGTCTTGTTATATAAAAAAGACATGTAATTATTTTAGTGTTCTTACATGTCTTTTTCTTTTATTATTTAATAATATTTTTATTATGCTATTAACTTTTGGATCTAGTCCGACTACTTCGCCTTCCATGGTTTTTTTAGTAATAATTTTGTTATTTTCTTCAAGTTCTTGTTCTACCATGTTAAGTTGTTCTTCGTCGGCATATTCTAAACCTTTAGATATGTTTATTATATCTAGAACTTTATTATTAATTTCTTTTTCCATTATTTTTATAGTTGACTTAGTCATACCTGCTGTTAATAGTTCTCTGATTTCTTTAAATTCTTCCATGTTGCCTCCTTCTTATTCTATATATTTTATGCTTGTGGTTCTTTTTTATTACTTTTTTAGGCAAAAAAAAGAAGCACCTTTACTTCTACAATTTTTTAATGGTGGCTCCAGCGGGAATTGAACCAGCGACACGCGGATTTTCAGTCCGTTGCTCTACCGACTGAGCTATGAAGCCAAAAATAAATGGCGGTTCCGACGGGACTTGAACCCGCGATCTTCTGCGTGACAGGCAGACGTGATAACCACTACACCACGGAACCATTGGTTGCGGGGATAGGATTTGAACCTATGACCTTCGGGTTATGAGCCCGACGAGCTACCGAACTGCTCTACCCCGCGATATATCTAAATTAAATGGCGGAGGAAAAGGGATTCGAACCCCTGCGCCGTCGCCGACCTCCCGGTTTTCAAGACCGGTCCCTTCAACCAGACTTGGGTATTCCTCCATAAAAGTGGTGCCTAAGGCCGGACTTGAACCGGCACGAGGGTTGAGCCTCGCAGGATTTTAAGTCCTGTGCGTCTACCTATTCCGCCACTCAGGCACAAAATGGTGTCCCGCTGGAGATTCGAACTCCAGACCCTTTGATTAAAAGTCAAATGCTCTACCGACTGAGCTAGCGGAACAAAAAAATAATTTAATAAAGTTGGTTGCCTCGGCTAGATTCGAACTAGCGCATGCGAGAGTCAAAGTCTCGTGCCTTACCGCTTGGCTACGAGGCAATGTTATGGTGGAGCGAGATGGAGTCGAACCATCGAACCCGAAGGAACAGATTTACAGTCTGCCGCGTTTGGCCACTTCGCTACCGCTCCAAAAAAAATGGTGCCGAAAATAGGACTTGAACCCACAACCTACTGATTACAAGTCAGTTGCTCTACCAATTGAGCTATTTCGGCATTTTTTAATGGTGGGCGATGTAGGACTCGAACCTGCGACCCCCTGCTTGTAAGGCAGGTGCTCTAACCAACTGAGCTAATCACCCATGAAAGCTTACCGCTGACATGTATAAATATATAATATATTTGGTTTTTTGTCAATAATTTTTCTTTAATTTTTTAAATTATTTATCTTTTTTTTCATCAATCCAATTTTTTAGGTTTTTTTCTAGTATTTCAAAACCTGTTCCAACTTCTTTGATCTTTTTACGTTTTTGATTTGATAGTTTATAATCTATGTCTTTTATACTTAACTTTATATGAAAATCTTCATCATTCATTTCTAGTATTTTTACTCTTATAGTTTCTCCAATTTTTACAAATTTATTTATATCAGATACATAATCGTGTGATATTTCTGATATATGGATAAGACCACTATAATAATCATCTAAGCTCACAAATACTCCATAATTTTCTATACCTGTTACTGTGGCTTTAACTATACTATTCTCCTTGTACTTCTGCATCTATAACACCCAAGTTAATTATATATAACTTTTATAAAAATTGCAAATTTTATTTTTTTTTGGTACAATTTTATTGGTGATTAATATGGAGAAAAAAGTTATTGAAGCAATTAATGATATTAGACCATTTTTAATGAATGATGGTGGTAATATTGAGTTTGTTAAATTAGAGGATAATATTGTATATATTATTTTACAAGGTGCTTGTGCTGCATGTGCTTTACAACCTACTACATTAAAAGATGGAATTGAAAGAGCTATTAAGGACAAGGTTCCAGAAGTTGTAGAAGTTAGACTATATGAAGGAGAATTTTAATATTCTTCTTTTTTTATCCAATTGATTTTTGGTATATTGTAGTCAGAAAATTTTTTATATATTAAGTTTATTGTAGTAATTATGTTTTTACTTTTAATGTTTTGTATTTTACTTTCTTCTATATTATTTTCTATTATGTCTTCATATATATCAAAATAATAAGAAGGAAAAAGGATTCTTGTAATTAGTAGTATAACTCCATTTCTTGTTAAATTTGTCTTTTGAAGTATGGTATCTAATCTATCTTCTGTATAGTTGTTATTTAGTATAAAAGATTTTATATAATCTCCTAGTAATCTTTCTCTTGAATCTAATATAAATTCTAAAGGGTCTAGTAATTGTAAAAGATCAGTGTTTATATTTATTCTTCTTATTGATAAGTACTTTTTTCCAATTGTCGCATTGTTAAAATAACTAATAGCATTTTCCCATAAGCCTATATAATAATTTATATCTTCATTAATAATCTTGTGTTTGTTTTGTATTTGATAAAATTGATATTCTATATAATCTATTTTTTTTGACCAGAATAATGCCCAATTTGTTCTATCTAAAAATTTGTATTCTTTATTTATTTCTATATTAAATTTCAAAACATCTTCATATGATATTATTCTGTTTTTTATATTAGGAATTTTCATTAAGACATAATAATCATTTTGGTATTCTACTAATAAAGTGTTATGCTTAGTTAAAATAATTTTATATGTAGGAATATAGTATGATAAATGATTGTTTAGATCATATATTTCTTCTATATCTTCTATATTTCTATTATATCTTCTTAAAACATAGTTTTCTTTTTTATATAAAAAGTAATAATCGTTATTAATTTTTTTTATTTCATCTATATATAAATCATAATTTAAACTAAGTATATTTTCCATATTCTTTCCTCATGAAATTATATGCTTTATTTTAATTTTTATACAAAAAAAAGAGCTATGCAGCTCTTCCAATTCTTACTGGTTCTTCTTCTTTATCTCTTAGTGCATCGAATGGATTAGGTTCTTTGTATGAAGAAGTTAATGCATCTCTTTGTTTCTTTAATATTTCTAGTTGTTTTTGTACTAATTCTTCTTTTTCATCAATAGATGTAGCTGCCTTTAAGTCTTCTCCTAGTTTTGCACATTTAGAGTTTGTTTCTGTTTCAATATTAGTTATTTCTTCTTCTGTTTTACTAATATTTGTTTCAACTTCTTTTATTTCGTTTTCTATTTTTACTACTGTATCTTTTGAAGTTTCTCCTACTTCTTTGATTTTTTCAACAGATTTTTTTAGTCCTTCAATAACATCTCCTGCTCCATTTATTGCCTTTGTAGCATTTTGAATAGCAGTTAAATCTAATGTTAATGTCTTACCTAATAGATCATCTATAGAAGCTTGTCCTTTTAGAACTTCGTCTTTTTCTTTCTTTAATGTTTCTTTTTTACTTTTTAGATCTTCAAGTTGTAATTTTAATTTTTCTAGTAATCTTATGAATTTATCTAATTCTGGAACTTCTGAAGTTAAGATTCTATTAGCAGTTTTCCCAAATTTAGATTTATCTAATCCCATATAATATTCTGGTCCTTTAATTTCATGAGCTTTTTGTGTATTTATTTTATCTATAATATCAGCTTGACTTGGTTGATTTTTAGTACTAGTTTGTTGATAAGGTACTGTATAACTTGGAATTGGATTAGGTTCTTTATATCTATATCCAGGATTATTCCACTCATGTGTTTTTTCTTCAGTGTTATTAATTTCTTTTATAACTGGTTCAGTTTCTTGTACTGGCTCTTCATAAACTGGTTGTTCTACTACTGGTTTTTTTGCTTCTATTACTGAATTTAAATCAAATCCATCATTATTTAACATACCTGATACCATTGATGGTTCTTCATTTAATGGAGTTTCATTAAATGATTTATCTTCAACAAATTCTTGAGGAGTTTCTTTTACTTGTTTGAAAGTTTCTCCTTGTACTGGTTCTTCATAAACTGGTTGTTCTACTACTGGTTCATTTATTTTTCTTGAATCTTCTTTTAATTTTTCTAACTTTTCTCTACTTAATTTAAGTGGTTTTGGAAAGCTTACTTCTTTTAATTCGGCTTCACTTAAGTTTAAAATTGTTATGTTTTCCATATTTCCCTCCTGATTAATTTTCTTGTTTTGATAATTCTCTTAATGTTTCTTTTATTCTAGACCATTCATAGTCGTTTTCAACACCAAGGAATTCGTATCCTTCATTGCTTTCTTTTACTTCTGTTACATAAATAGTAATGTTTCCATTAATATCTATTTCATTTTTTGTATATACCATATATTTTTTATTAGTATCATTAAATTCAAAACTTATTACTTCTTCAACCATTTCCTTTGTACCATCTTGTTTTGTTATTGTTCTCATTTTTTTGTTGTCCATTATTTCCCTCCTCTACTATATATAAAAAGTGTAGCACAAAAAAAGAGCAATTTCAACAATTATTGCACTTTTTTTAACAAAAAACTCTTACAGCCATAAGCACAATATAGGGATATGTACTCATCTTTAGTATTTATATCATTAATTTTTTTAAAATTTTTATTTTTTTTATTGCAAAAACCCTTTAATCTTATTTTATTGTATGATTGATCTCCTAAGATATAATCGTAGTCATTAAAATATGGAGTTATCATTTCTTTTAATTCCTCATAATTAAATATTTTGTCTTTGTCTTCCTCTAAAGTGTATTTTATATCATTAAAAATATATTCTTGCATTGTATCACCTTGTTTATATTTTATTATATTTTATATTTTTATTCAATAGGAATGCTATAAATATTTGAGTCTCTAGTTATTGTTGTACCATAGTAATCAGGTATTTTTCCTGTTATTATTTTGTATGATATTGGGATTTTATTTTTTATTGTTATTGTTTTTGATAATACTGGTAAAATTAGTTGTTCTTTTATTTCTACATTTAATAATAGTTCTAAAACTGAGTTGTTTATTCCATATTCTTTTACATTCATACTTACAGAGGTTGATATATAGCCGACTGATCTTGTTTTTATTTTTATGTTAGGACCAATTGTGTTTAATATAGGATTATTAAATATCACTCCTATGGGGATTTTTATATTTTTATTATTAATATTTGTTATTTCTTTTTCGATATTATTAGTTATTTCAATCATATAATAATTTATTATATAAGGATTATAATCTATCATTTCTATTTCATCGTTTTTACCTTTTGTTATTATATATAGATTATTTTCATTCATTTTTTCTAATACATCTGATTTAACTGCTTTATTTACTAATATACTTACATTTTTTTCTAGTTCTATTTTGGCGTATTCTAATAGTATTTTTGATATATTTATACCTAAAAAATATATTATTAAAATTATAATTATTAATAATATTATTATTCTTGCTTTAATATTTTTTTTCTTTCTATTTTTTAAATACATATAACTCATATTATAATATATTAAAAAAATATAAAAAAAGCACTTACTTAAGCGCTAAAATATTTATATAGGAAATATCCTACTACTGCTAATATTGATAAAACTAATATAGTTATTATGATGGCTCCAACATTAAATTTTGAATCATCAAGGTCAAAGTTTTCATCTTCTTCATCTTTTTCTTTTTGCATTTTATCTATTTCTTTTTGAGTAGTTTCTACTAATGTTGCTATTTTTTCTTCTTTTGTATCATTTAATATTGTTACATCTTTTTCTTGCTTTTTAGGTTCTGTTTTAGGTTCTTTGTTTTTATCAAGTACTTTTAAGCTTAAATCTTCTGATATTTCAATATCTTTTTCTTTCAAATCATCAAATAGTTCTTTGTCTATTTCTTTATTCTTTTTCTTGTTGTTTTCTGCTTCATATATATTGTCTATTAATTCTTTTAGACTATCTTTTGAATATTCTTTGTTTTGACTTATTTTGTCTATATCTAATTTTGTTAAAATATTATATTCTGTGTTTAATAATCTTTTCTTTTCATCTTCATGATCAAATAGTTTATTTTCTCTAGCTAATTTTAATATTTCATTTATATCATATGATTTTTCCTTTGTTTCTTCTTTTTCATTTATTTCTTCTACTATTGATCTTTCTTTCCTAGTAGGTCTTAGTATTTCAAATTCTTTTTGTCTTTGATATTCTGCTCTAGTTTTAGTTTGATTATTAGTTTTAAATTCTATTGCATTATTTACATCTATATCAACAAAATCAATGTTCATATTGCCTATTTCTTCATATAATCTTTTGTTTTTTGATGCTCTACTTGATGTGCTGTTTGTTTGATATTTTTCCATTCTACTTTCCATATGATTTCACCTACTATAGATATTGTAGCATAAATATTTAAATTTTCAAATATTTACTTTTATCTTTTTTTTATTTATAATGTTTATGGAGGTAGTTATGAAAACAAGAGTTATTGAAAACATTTGTATTGGTTGTGGAGCATGTCAAGCTTTAGTGCCAGAAGAATATGAAATTAATGATGATGGTATAGCAGTTGCTTTAAATGATGAAGTAAAGATTGAGAATAAAGAAGCTGTTATGGACGCTAAAGATAATTGTCCAGTTGGGGCTATTATAGTAGAAGATCGTGAATAAATAGATATAGAAATATATCTTTTTTTATGCTATAATTTTATCTATTGAGGTGCGATATGAGGATTTTTAAATTTAAGAAGACTATAAAGAGTAAAAAAGTATTTAATAATAATGATATTTTTATAAGAAGAAAAAAAGAAATTAATGATATATATCACAATATTAATTTAGATGATAATGATACTAAAGAATTAGGTATTAAGTTCGAGGTTTTAGAAGATAAGAAAAGTAATCATATTCAACCTATAAATAAAAAAGATGAAAAAAAGATTATTAAGATTGAAAAAAATGAAATAGTAAAAAATAAAGATGTTTTACTTAAAAAAAATAAAGTATCTCAAAATGATAAAGTGCCTCAAAAAGAAAAAGATGAAAAAGAAGTAAAAAAAGAAAAGAAAGAAAAGATTGAAAAAATTGTTATAACTAAGAAAGAAAAAACTCCTATTAAAAAGGATGAGAATAAAGAAATAACAAAAGAAAAATCTATTGATAAAAATATTAATAAAGATATTATTTCTAAGAAGAAAAGTATTAAAAAAGATGATAAACCTATAGTTGTTTTAGATGAAAAACCAATGAAAAAAAAGGTTAAAGAAGTTACTAGTACTAAAAAAGAAATAAATGTTGATAAGAAGAAAAAATATGTTGAACATTTAAAAAAGACTATGGATGAAGATTTTCTTGTATTTAAAGATATTTTATGGGAACTTAAAGGAATAAGAAAAGAATATGAAGATACTTTAAAAGAAAAAGATTTAGAAAAACAAAAAGAAAAATTAGAGTTTATTTATAAGAAAATAGAGAATTTTAAGAAAAAATATAAAGATATTTTAAATAATGAAAAGTTTAAGTATTTAAAATATGATTTTGATTTTAATGAAAAGAAATATAATTTTAAGTATTTTAGTTTATATAAACCTGATGATGATACTTTAAAGAAAATAGAAATTATTTCTAAAAATTTAGATATATTAGAAAAGAATTTTAAAATAGTAAAAAACGAAAATGAAGAAAGATTAGATTTTGTTAAGACAGAAAATAAAAAAATTCCTCTTTTAGTAAAAGAAAAGGATATTATTAATGATGTTAATTATCTTACTAAAGCTATTATTAGTGATCAGAAAAAAGTTATTGATGGTTTAAAAAATAAAGTTGGTAAGGTTTCTACTGAAACTTTTACTAAATCTAGAATGATCCTTGATTATAAAAAATTGTTAATTGGTCCGGCTATTTTATCTGGCATAGGAAATAAAATGTCTAGGGTTGGTGTTTCTCCTTTAGGAAAGATGGCGGGAATTGTTGGTTTTAGTTATGCTTTTTCTAATTTTTATAATGCTGTTACTTGGAAGGATTACAATGTTACTAAGGTTTATTTTCACGATTATAATGATGTTTTAAATAATAGTATAAGTTCTATAAATGGGGCTTATGATATGATTGATTCTTCTAAGTATAAAATTAAGGATTTATTAAATATACTTAATGATTCTTATAAAAAAACAGATAATGATGAGATTAAAAAATTAATTAATAGTTTAAATATTATAAGTAAAGAACTTGATGAAAGAAAAAAAGAATTAGATAAGATGAGGATAAGTTTTGAAGAAGCAAAAGTAAAAAATGATAAGGGAAAAATATTGGAAAGAAAAATGAAATCAGAGAATTAACTGATTTCATTTTTGTTTATTTGCTAAATTATATAATTGTCTTACTTCTTTTATGGTTAGGGTTCTATATTCTTTTGAATTATTTATACCACTTAAGTCTAAAAATGCTATTCTTTCTCTTTTTAATTTTAATACTTCGTATCCTAAGCTTGCAAACATCTTTTTAACTTGATGGTTTTTTCCTTCATGAATTGTTATTTTTATTATTGAAGTATTAGTTTTTTTATCATAGCTTTCAACTTTTACTTTTGATTTTGAGGTTTTATATCCATCTATTACTACACCCTTTTTTAAAGCCATTAAATCCCCTATTTTTAATTGACCTTTAATTTTTGCAGCATATTCTTTTTCTATGTTGTTTTTTGGATGCATAAGCAAGTTGGCAAATTCTCCATCATTTGTTAAAATGATTAGTCCTGTAGTGTCATAGTCTAGTCTTCCAACTGGATATATTCTTTGATTTGTTTTTATTAAATCTGTTACTGTTTTTCTATTTTTATCATCATCTGTAGTGGATACTACTCCTCTTGGTTTGTTTAAAAGATAATATACTTTATTTTCTTGTTCTAGTAGAATGTCATCAATGTATATTTTTGCTTTTTCATCTACTTTATATCCTAATTCATCAATTATTTTATCATTTACTTTTACTCTTTTTTCAAGTATTAGTTGTTCTGCTTTTCTTCTTGATGTATATCCACTATTTGCTATTACTTTTTGTAATCTTTCCATAAAAAATCACCTGTATAAATTATATAAGTGATTTTTTAATTTTACAAGATATTTTTAAAGAAAGCTGATATTTTTGTCCAAATTGTCTTCTTTTTGGTTGTTTTTTCATATATGTTTTCTTTTTTGATGAGATTATTTTCTAAATATACTGATACTGTTCCAACCTTGTTTGATTTTTTTTCTTTATCAATTGTTAAATCTATTTTTAAATTATTATATTCTTCTTCTGTTAATGGGTAATAAAAAGAGTTTTTGATATATAATTTTTTATTTTTTAAGTTGTTTTGATATACAAAGTTATCTTTGTCTAATATTAAATAGTTTTTATATTTATTAAAGATTTCTTCATAGAGTTTTATATGCAAATCATAGTCATAGATAGAATTAAATGATGCCGCTACTAAGGATAAGTCATTGTTTGATGCAGATGTTACAAGTACTCTTTTGGCATCTGGTGTATATCCTGTTTTGCCTCCGGTTGCTTTTTCATATAATGATAGGATTTTATTTCTATTATACCAATCATAGGTTTTTGTGTTACTTGTTGTTACATATCTTTTTGTTTTTACTACTTCTCTAAATGTTTTATTTTTATATGCATATGAATATAAAATTGCTAAGTCTTCTGCAGTGGAATAGTTTTTGGTATCATCATCTAGTCCTGTTGGGTTTGAGAATGTTGTGTTTTTCATTCCTAATTCTTGGGCTTTTTTATTCATTAATTTTACAAAGCCTTCTTCTGTTTTGCCTATATGTTTTGCTATTGTTACTGCGGCATCATTTCCACTTCTTAGCATTAATCCATATATCAAATCTAATAGGAGGATGTTTTCTCCTACTTCTATATAGATATTTGAACCATACATTTGTAAAATGTTTTCATCTACTTTGACAATATCTTCTAAATTGCCATTTTCAATTGCTAGTATAGCTGTCATAATTTTTGTTGTTGACGCTATTAGTCTTACATCTTTTTCATTCTTGTTATAAAATACCCTATTGGAGTCCATATCTTTTACTATTATTGAAGATGTTGTTGATAAGGCATATGTATTTATTGGAAGTATTAAAGATATTATACTAAGTATTATTATTAATTTTTTCATTATTATCACCATTTAATTATATTAAAAATTAAAACAAATAATTACTTGCATATATCTTAATTTAGTAATAAAAAAAAGAGCTATGCTCTTAGTATTCATATAAACCATGAATTTTTAATCTTGTTGTGTCATCAATATCATCTAATACCCAAGTATTATTTGTTTTTGTTAGAGTGAAATCTATTGTATATTTTACTCTATCTTTTGCATCTGTTAATTCTTTTAGTTTATATTCGATAAATTTAGTATCTAGAATATTTCCTTTTTCATCCATGAATTCTTTTTGGTTTTTGTTAAAATATTCTGTAGATGCTTTATTAGATTTGTAGTAGTCATATACTTCTATTTCAGCGGTTACTGTGGCTTTATCTCCATCTACTACTTCATCTTTTATTTCATATGTTAAATCTTGATATTGTCTTTTTAACAACTTTTTATAATTATCTTTTTGTTCTGTTGTCATTGTTGTGTCTGTATTTATTATATCATCTAGTTGTGTATCTACATCTGTTGTGTAGTTACGATAGTTGTCTAAAAAGTTTTCTACTTTTTTTGTTGGAGTGTTTCCTAGTTCACATCCACTTAAAAATATTACTAAAAGAAAACAAGATATTAATGCTAATGTTTTTTTCATATTTTTCCTCCTTAGTAATATAATTTACATATTTTATATTTTTATACATTTAATAGATTATTTAAATCTACTATTTTATATCCTTTTTGTTTTATATATTTTATTATAATATCTAAGTTATCTATTAAGTATTTGTTGTTTTCTAAGTAATAAATATTTCCTTCTGATAAGTTTTTATATATATAGTTGTATGGTTTTGTTTTAGATACTTCGATTGGTTTTATTGTATACATATTATTTTTTTTGCATTGTTTTAAAGTTTCTTTATTTTCTTCTAAAGTTAGACAGTATTTTATTTTTTCTGTTGTGTGTTTTTCTAATAGATAGTTATTGTATTTAATTTTTTTGTTATATGGACCGGCATTGGAAATTAAATTTTTTTCTTTTGATATTTTTTCTATATATGGTTCTAGTTCTTTGTAATAGTCAGATTCTATAAAGAAGTTTGCTATTACGTTGTTATTTTTTAATATTTTTATTATGTTATCTAAGTTATAAATAGAATCTATTTTAAATATTAGAGATACTTTTCTATCTATTTTATTACCATTTATAATATAATTATCATAATTATTTTTTATTGATATTTTTGGTTCTTCGCTTATAAAAAATAATAAGTTTTCATTATATTCTTGTAAAGATTGCATGTTTTGATAGCTTTTATTTATATCAATTGTTAGACCATTTTTTCCCGATATGATATTATTTCCTTCTATTTCAGCGTTAACTGGTGCTATGTTCAATTCTTCTTTTTTTTGATATATTTTTTGGTAGATAGGATTTTGTTTTTTTGAGTATAATATGATTTGGTCTGTGTAGTAAAAACTAAAACATGTTAGTAATGATATCGCTATTATATTAAATATTTTTTTCATTTTTTTCACCTAGTAAATTATATGCATAAAAAAAGAAGATTTACATTATCATTTTTGACAATTTGGACAAAAATATGTACTTCTTCCTCCAATTTTATCTCTCTTTATTATTGAACTACAATTAGGACATTTTTCATTTTCTCTTTTATGCACTAATAAGTTATTTTGAAAATTACCACTTACTCCTTCTTCTGAGGTGTAACTTCTTATGGTTGTTCCTCCTTCTTTTATAGCTTTTTCTAAGATTTTTTTACTGTTTTCTATTATACTTGTTATTTCTTTATCTGTTATTTCTTTTCCTTTTTTATGAGGATTTATTTTTGATAGAAATAAAACTTCATCAGCATATATATTTCCTAATCCTACTAAGATTGATTGATCTAAGAGAATTGTTTTTATAGGAATTTGTTTGTTTTTTATTTTTTCTTTTATATATTCTTTACTTATATTCCATGGTTCATACCCAAGATTTTTTATTGGAGAGTTTTTATATAATTCATCTTTTTTTATTAAGAGCATTCTTCCAAATTTTCTTGTGTCTTTATATCTTAATTCAAATTCATTATCTATATTAAAAATCACTAATTCATGTTTTTCTATTTTTTCATTTATATTTCTATATATGTATTTTCCTTCCATTCTTAAATGACTAAGTAAGTAATAATCATCTAGATCATATATTAACCATTTACCTATTCTATTTATGTCACTAATTGTTTGGTTTTTTATTTCTTCAGTTATTTTTTCTATATCTTGATTTTCAAATATATTATTATAAAGAATTTTGATGTTTATTATTTTTTTGTTTTTTAGTTTTGATAGTAGTTTTTTTCTTACTGTTTCTACTTCTGGTAATTCTGGCATTTTGATTCTCCTTTGGTATGATTATTATTTTTGAGTCTATTATTTGTTCAAGTGATAAGATTTTTTGTTCTAGGTTACATCTTATATCATTTGAGTTTTTTAATGACATGTTTTTATTTGTTAATATTTCTATTATTGAAAGATATTTGTTTCCAAATTTTATTAAGTTTATGTTTGTTACTTCTAGTGTTTCATTATTTATAATTTTTTTGATTGAGTTTTCTAGTAGGTCATTATTTTCTTTTTTTCCTATAAGGTTATTTACTTCTTCTTCTATGATGTTTATTCCTGTGTATACTATAAATAAACTTACTACTACACCACCAATAGTGTCTATGTATTTTAGGATTTTAATTTTTTCTTGTAATAGTGATAGTAGTATTACTAATAAGACAAAAGTGTTTGATAATATGTCCATTTTACTTTCTTTTGATGATGATATTAAAATTGATGATGAGTATTCTTTTCCTTTTTTCATTAAGTATTTAGACATTATATATTTTATTATTATTGTTATTATACTTATTATACATACCCATATTTGGGGTTTCATGCTATCTGTTAAAAGGGTGTTTTTTAATACTATTATACCTACAAATATTATTATAAAACCTATGGCAAGGGAAAAAATGTTTTCTATTTTTCCATGTCCATATGGATGATCTTCATCGGCAGGTTTGTTTGAGAAAAAGGTTCCTATTATTAGAAAAAAGTCTGTTCCTAAATCTGAACAAGAATGAATTGAGTCCGCTAATAAGGTTTTACTTTTTCCTATTATTCCTCCGATTAGTTTTAATAGTATTGATGAGATGTTACCTAATACGCTTATTAATAATGTTTTACTACTTTTATTCATAAAAATCACTCGCTTTATTTTGCTTCGTACCAGTTTTCTCCTTTATTTATTTCAACTTTTAATGGTACACTTAATGTATATGTTTGCTCCATGATTTCTTTTACTATTTCTGTTACAATTTCTAATTCTTCTTTTCTTACATCAAATAATAATTCATCGTGTACTTGAATAATCATTTTTGATTTTAAGTTTAGGGTATTAAAACGATTATATATTTCAATCATAGCTTTTTTTAATATGTCGGCACTTGTTCCTTGAATTGGGGTATTTAAGGCCATTCTTTCTCCACTTGATCTTATCATATAGTTAGTGTTTTTTAATTCTTCAATATTTCTTTTTCTTCCAAATAGAGTTTTTACATATCCTAATTCATAAGCTTTTTTTATTACACTATCCATATAATCTTTGATACCTGGAAATGTTTCTAGGTAATGATCAATAAATTTTTTTGCATCTTTAACGTTTATTTGGAGATCTTCAGCTAGACCAAAACTACTTATTCCATATAGTATACCAAAGTTTACTGCTTTTGCATCTCTTCTTTGTTTTTTTGTTACTTCATCATATGGAATGTGATAAATATCCATTGCTGTTTTAGTATGAATATCTAGACCATTATTAAATGCTTCGATTAAGTTTGAAGCTTGTGACATGTGGGCAAATATTCTAAGTTCTATTTGTGAGTAATCACTGGATAATATATATGAGTTTTCACTTGGTACAAAGGCTTTTCTTATTAGTCTTCCGTAGTCTTCTCTTACTGGAATGTTTTGAAGATTTGGGCTAGTTGATGATAGACGACCCGTTCTTGTTAAGGTTTGATTAAATGTGGTATGAATTTTGCCGTCTTCTTTTATGAATTCTAAAAGCCCTACTGCATAGTTACTATATAATTTTGATAGTGTACGATATTCTAATACTTTTTTTACTATGTCATAGTCTAGTAATTTATTTAATATATCTATACTTGTAGAAAAGTTTGCATCTTTTACTTTCTTAGGATATGGTAAACTTAGTTTTTCAAATAATACTTTTCCTAATTGTTTTGGGGATAGTATATTGAATTCTAGTCCTGCAAGAGAATATATTTCTTTTGATAATTTGTTAGTTTTTTCTAGAATTTCTTTTTTCATTTCTTCTAGTATTTCTCTTTTTACATATACTCCTGTATATTCCATATCTGCTAAAACATAACTAGTTGGAAGTTCTAAATCATTATATAATGAAAACATATTTTCTTCATTTAGATTTTTTATCATTTTTTCATAGTTTTCATATATATATTTAGCTTTTAAAATACTATTTTTAGCAATTTTTTCTAGAGATAGTTTATTTTTAAATAATTCTTCATCTGATAAGACATTAATTTCATTTATACTCATTTGGTAAGAGATATCATCTTTTAAGTTGTAGTTTAAAAGATATAACATTAACATTAAGTCATCATTGTTTTTGTCTATTGCTAGATTAAAGTATTTAAATGTTACTAGAATTTTTTTTAGATCATATGTAATTTTTTTTATATTGTTTGTGAATAGTTTATTGTTAGTAATGTTTTTAAACTCTATGTAATAAGCATTGTTTTTATTATATAGGGCTAAACCATGTATAGATTTATCGTGATATGAGCCATTAATTGTTAGATATATTGCGTATGTTTCTTTTATATTTGTTTCTTCTAAGGAGTTTATTATTTTGTATTCTAATGGTTTTTCTTCTTTTGGTTCTTGTTTTATATTCATCTTTTTTAGGATTGAAAAGAATTCATATTCTTCAAGCAATGGCACTAGATCATTTGTTATTCCGCTATATTTTATGTTTTCTAATTCTTTGTCTATTGGTACATCTTTATATATTGTTGCTAGTTCTTTTGAGAAAAAAGCATTTCCTTTATCTGTTATTAGTTTTTCTTTAGTTTTACCTTTTATTTCTTCGATGTGATCGTATAAGTTTTCTATTGTTTGATATTGTTGTAATAAGTTTAGAGCTGTTTTTTCTCCGATTCCTTTGACACCAGGAATGTTATCTGATGCATCTCCCATTAATGCTTTTATATCAACCATTTTTTCTGGAGTTAGACCATATGTATCAAAGAATGTTTTTTCATTCATCATTATATAATCATTAGTTTTTAATAGTTTAACATCTACATCTTTAGAGATTAATTGTAGTAAGTCTTTATCACTACTTATAATAGTTGCTATAAATTCATCATTTATATCTACTTCTTTGGCAAAGGTACCAATTATATCATCAGCTTCATAATTGTCTATTTCAAAGTATTTTATTCCCATTGCTTCAGTTATTTTTTTAGCTATTGGAAATTGTTCTTTTAATTCTTTTGGTGTTTCTTTTCTTCCATCTTTATATTCATGATATTTTTCGTGTCTAAATGTTTTTCCTTTATCAAACGCTACCATCATATATGAAGGATTTTCATCTTTTATTATTTTGTTTAGCATATTTATAAAGCCATATAATGCATTGGTAGGAAAGCCTTTTGAGTTTCTTAAAATGTTGCCGGTATAGGCAGTTGCATAATAGCTTCTAAATAATAAGTTGTTACCATCTACTAGTATTACTTTTTTCATATAATCACCATTTCAATTATATCACGTATAAATAAAAGAAGAAACAAATTATTTTGCTTCTTCTTGGGCTCTTGTTTCTCTTATTACTGTAACTTTTATTGTACCTGGATATTGCATTTCTTTTTCTATTTTTTCTTTTATTTCTCTTGCAACTTTATGAGCCATTAAATCATCAATTTCTTCTGGTTTTACTAGTACTCTTAATTCTCTTCCGGCTTGAAGAGCAAAGGCTTTATCTATTCCTTTTATATCTTTTGTCATGTTTTCTAATTGTTCTAAACGTTTAATGTAGTTTTCTAAGGAATCGTTTCTTGCTCCTGGACGTGAAGCAGATAAGGCATCTGCTATTTGTACTAGAACTGCTATTACGGATTTTGGTTCTGTGTCTCCATGATGAGATGCTATTGTATTAAGAACAACTGGGTGTTCTTTATATTTTTTGGCAATATTTAATCCGATTTCAACGTGACTACCTTCTATTTCATGGTCAATTGCTTTTCCAATATCGTGTAAAAGTCCTGCTCTTTTGGCTAGGTTAACGTTTTCTCCTAATTCAGCAGCCATTATTCCTGCTAAATGCGCAACTTCTATTGAATGACTTAATGCATTTTGTCCATAACTTGTTCTAAAGTGTAGTTTTCCTATTATTTCAATTAGTTCATTATCAACTTTTGTAAGTCCTAATTCAAATAAGGCTGCATTACCAAATTCAATAATTTTTTGTTTCATTTCACGAACTGTTTTGTCGTATAATTCTTCAATCCTTGTAGGATGAATTCTTCCATCTTTTATTAGTGCTTCTATAGTTATTTTAGCAATTTCTCTACGTAGTGGATCGAAAGAAGAAATTACAATTACTTCTGGGGTATCATCAATTATTAAATCTACTCCTGTTATTGATTCTATTGTTCTTATGTTTCTTCCTTCTCTTCCTATTATTCTTCCTTTCATTTCATTGTTTGGAAGTTCTATAGTAGATACTGTTTGTTCATTTACTACATCAGATGAATATTTTTGCATTGATAAAATTAACATTTCTTTAGCTTTTTTATCTGCAGTTAGTTTTGCTTCATCTTCTCTTTCTTTAATGTAAGAGTTAATTTCGTTTGAAATGTTTTCTTCTACTTTTTTCATTATTAACTCTTTAGCTTTTTCTTTATCTAAGCCACTAATTTTTGACAATAAGTTAATTTGTTCTTGTTTAAGTTCTTCCATTTCTTTTTGATCATTTTGTATTTTTTTAACTTGATCTTGTAGTTTTTCTTCACGTTCATCTAATAGTTGTTCTCTTTTTTGAAAAGTTTCGTCTCTTTTATCCATATTGTTTTCTCTTTGGATAAGACGATCTTCACTTTCTTTAATTTCTAATTTTTTTTCTTTAATTTCTTTATCAAGTTCTAATTTCATTTTATGAGCTTCTTCTTTAGCTTCGAATAGCATATCTCTTTTAATTTTTTCAGATTCTTTTCTAGCTTTTTCACTTAGCTCTTTAACTTTTGCTGAAGCACTGTTTACTCTTATTTTATTTATAATAAGGGTTGTTGTGGTTCCTCCAGCTATTCCAAGTATGACCAATAAAATGGAGATTAAGCCTGAATTCATATTTACCTCCATTTATTATTTTATTTATGTTAAAAATAACCTCAATTATTTATTTAACACTATCTTTATTTTAATTTTTAATTTGATTTATGTCAAGTAAAAGAAAAAAACTAAAAAATTCTTTAGTTTTTTTCTTGTTTCTTTTCTCTTTCAAATAATATATCAGTTTTAAATAACATAATTATTAATAATATCATTAAGCTTCCGTATGCTATATATCCTATTTTTCTATTTACTAAAACATAAAGAATAGATGCTGTGGAGAATAATGCTGTTATAGTATAAATAATTAATACTGTTTGAACTTGAGAATAGTCTCTTCTTAATAATTGATGATGAAAGTGTTTTTTATCTGGAGTTGATATGCTTTCTCCTTTTAGTTTTCTTCTTATTATTGCACAAAGTGTATCAAATATTGGTATTACAAGTACACACATTGGAATAATTATTGAAGACGCTAAGGCTGTTTTGAATCCTAAAAGGGTTATGACTGATATGATAAATCCTAAAAACATTGAACCTGTATCACCCATAAATATTTTGGCTGGATGGAAGTTGTGAATTAGAAAACCTGCGGTTGACCCTAACATTATTAAAGCAATTATGAATGCTAAGCTACTTATTCCTCTAAAGTATGAAATTATGGCTATTGTTAAAAAGAAGATTGAAGCAATTCCTCCAGCTAGACCATCTAAACCATCAATTAAATTTATACAATTTATGCAACCAAGCATAAAGAATAAGGTAATTGGATAAGAGAAGATACCAAATTTCATATAGAAACCAAATATGCCTATTTCTTTTAATAAAACACCACCATATAAGATAACAATTAAACACGCTACCATTTGAGCTAGAAATTTGTATTTTGCATCAATTGGTTTTATGTCATCAATCATTCCTGTTATGATTATAATAAAACTTCCTATTAATATAGAGTTCATGATAATTGTGTGTTCTCCAAAAAGCATATATCCTAGTAGGAAACCTAAAAATATTCCTAGGCCTCCTAATCTTGGAATTGGTTTGGAATGCACTTTTCTTTGATTTGGTATATCCATTGCTCCAATATGTTCTGCTATTTTTTTTATTAATGGTGTTATTATTCCTACAAATACTAGTGGTATTAAAACCATTAATATAATTTTTATTAAACTATACTCGTTCATATTTATCACCGTATTAATTATATCATTTATATACTTTTATTTTCAATACTACCCTTCTATTTTATATTTTGTTATTAGTCTATTTCTAATACTATTTTTATTTCTTTATCACCACTTGTTAACATTTTATAGAATGCTTTTTTGTAATTAGATAATTTATATCTACTTGTGATAAAGTCATCTAAAGTTATTTTTTTCTCTTTTAATAGTTTTAATACTAGGTCAAAACTTTGGATTGTATTTCCTTTGTATTCTTCCATTCCATATGAGTCTACTCCGATGATGTTTATTTCTTGCCACCATATTGGAGTTTCATCAAATTTTGTTGGTGTCATTTGGAAACCAACTTTTACATATGTACCTCTTGCTCTAAGTAGTCTTATTGCTGTGTTAAAGATATAATCTTTTCCTACACTATCATAAATTATGTCTAATCCTCCGATTAACATCTTGTTGTCGCCTTTTTTATATAATTTAGCATTTGTTTCTTTTTCAAAGTAGCTGTATGCGTCTCCTTCAACTATTTTATCTGCTCCAAGTTTTAATGCTAACTTTTGTTTTTTCTTACTTCTTTCTATAACATATACTGTACAATCTGGTTGTAATACTTTTATAAACTGGACAATATTTAGGCCAATCATACCTGCACCAATTACTAAGACTTTGTCTCCTTTTTCAGGTATTTTTTTCATTACAGAGTGAATTGATACTGCAGCTGGTTCGATAAGAATTGCTTGATCATTAGTTACATTTTTATCAATTTTTATAACTTGACTTCTTGGTCCAATATATTCATCTCCCATACCTGCTCCTGTTGTTACGTTTACAAGGGGATCTTTTCCATAATTGGAACAAATTGAGTATTCTCCTTTTTTACAGTTATCGCACCAATCGTCTTCACGATATCCTTTTAGTGCACAGCATTGCATATATTTACGCATAATTACACGATCTCCTACTTTTAGATCGGTTACATTGTCTCCAATTTCTGTTACTTCTCCGACTGTTTCATGCCCCATATATACTTTGCTATTTCCTGGTACTGGATACATCGCTATTGATGATGACTGTTTACATGTATAAAAGGTCATATCTGTTCCACATATTCCTGTTTGAATGTTTTTTACTCTAATCCAATCTTCTTTAGGAAGTGGTTGTCTTTCAATATTTTCTAATACTACTGGTGAGAATTTTGAATTATATGCTTTTTTAGAAAATTTAGATAAAATCATTGTTGCTGCTATTTTTGGTAAGTCAGCATTAAATGTTAATGTTCTCATTTTAATTCCTCTTTTCTATTTTTATATAGTAATTATATCATATTATTTTTTAAATTTATATATTTTTTATCACAATAAAAAGGCCTAAGCCTTATTATTTAAATACGTAATAGTATTTATTGCCGCTATTGTTCCATCTGATGTAGCTGTTGTTACTTGTCTTACTGATTTTGTTCTACAATCTCCTGCTACAAATATACCTTCTATGTTGGTTTTCATATTTTCTGATTCAATGTATCCATATTTATCAAGAGTAATTATATTTTTAAATATTTCATTTGCTGGAATTAGCCCAATCGATAAGAATACTCCATCTGTTTTTATTTCTTTTTCTTCTTCTTTTGTTTTTATTGTTACTTTTGTTAATTCTTCGTTTGAAGTATGATATTTTGTAAGAATGGAAGAAAGAATAATTTCAATATTATTTTTGTTATCTAGTTGTTCTATTAATTTTTTCTCTGCTGTTAAATAGTCTAAGTTTTGGATGATATATACTTTTTTACAAATATCTGATAGTGATAAGGCATTTATTATTGCACTATTTCCTCCTCCTACTACTACAACTGTTTTATCTTTGTAGAAGGCACCATCACATGATACGCAAAAGTGTACACCATTACCAATTAAATCTTCTTCATTTTCAATATTTAGTCTTCTATGTTTACATCCTGTTGCTATTATTATTGATTTTGCTTGATATGTTGTTTCGTCTGTTATTACTTTTTTATCTTTAGTAATTTTTTTTACTTCTTCTATTGTAAATTCTCCATTTAAATTAGTTACTTGCTCAAATAAGTTATTTGATAACTCACTACCACTTATTTTTATAAAACCTGGATAGTTTTCTACTAAGGGAGAGGAGGATATTTGTCCTCCTATTGATTCTTTTTCTATTATTAAGACTTTTTTTGATGCTCTTAGTAGATAGATAGCAGCAGTAAGACCAGCAGGTCCTGCTCCTATTATTATAGTATCATAATTATTCATTTAGGAATTTTTTGATATTAGAGAGATTTACAATGTTTTCTTGTTGGTTATTTTTTATTACTACTAATGTTGGAGCTTGTTTTACTCCTAGTTTTTTTGTTAATTCTATGTTTTCTTCAGCGTCTATAAATTCATATTTTATTTTTTTGTTATCTAATAATGTTTTGGCTAATTTACAATTTGGACATGTTTTTGTTCCAAATAACATTATTTTATCTTTTTGTTTTTTTTCTTTTTTTTCTTCACAACAACAAGGGTTATATTCTTTTCTATTTTTATATTCACTTCTTTTGCCATCGTTCCAGTTTTTAATTGGTCTATAGTATCCTGTTATTCTTGAATATACTTCTGTTTCTTCTCCGCATTCTGGGCATTTGAAGTGTTCACCTGCAAAATAGCCATGATTTTTACAAACTGTGTATGTTGGAGATAGAGTGTAATATGGTAATTTATAATTTTCTGCTATAGTTCTTACTAATTTTGCAGCACTTTGCCAATCGTTTAATCTTTCTCCTAGGAAAGCATGGAAAACAGTTCCTGATGTATATAATGTTTGTAATTCATCTTGTACATCTAGAGCTTCAAATATATCTTCTGTATATCCTACTGGTAAGTGAGATGAGTTTGTGTAATATGGATCTTCTCCATCTTTTGCAGCAGTTATGATATCTGGATAACGTTTTTTATCATGTTTAGCAAAACGATATGTTGTTGATTCGGCTGGTGTTGCTTCTAGATTATATAGGTCTCCATATTCTTCTTGATAATCAGATAGTTTTTCTCTCATGAAGTTTAAAACTTCTTTAGCAAATTTTTGTGTTTTTTCATGAGTTAGATCTTCTCTTAACCATTTAGCGTTTAGTCCAACTTCATTCATACCTATTAATCCAATTGTTGAGAAGTGATTATCAAATGTTCCTAGATATCTTTTTGTGTATGGATATAATCCTTCATTTAATAGTTTTGTTATTACATTTCTTTTTATTTTTAGACTTCTTGCTGAGATATCCATTAATTTAGTAAGACGTTTATAGAAGTCTTTTTCATCTTCTGCTAAGTATGCTATTCTTGGTAAGTTGATTGTAACTACTCCAACTGATCCTGTAGATTCACCACTTCCAAAGAAACCACCTGATTTTTTTCTTAATTCTCTTAGGTCTAGTCTTAGACGACAACACATACTTCTAACATCACTTGGTTCCATATCTGAATTGATGTAATTTGAGAAATAAGGAGTTCCGTATTTAGCTGTCATTTCAAATAATAATTTATTGTTTTCTGTTTCGCTCCAATCAAAATCACGAGTAATTGAGTATGTTGGAATTGGATATTGGAAACCTCTTCCGTTGGCATCTCCTTCTACCATGATTTCAATAAATGCTTTGTTTACCATGTCCATTTCTTTTTGACAGTCTTTATATTTGAAGTCCATTTCTTTTCCACCTACTATAGCGTTTAATTCTGCTAGATCGTTTGGAACTGTCCAGTCTAATGTTATATTAGTAAATGGTGCTTGTGTTCCCCATCTTGATGGTGTGTTTACTCCATATATAAATGATTGTAGGCATTGTTTTGTTTCTTTATATGTTAAGTTATCTACTTTTACAAATGGTGCTAGATAGGTATCAAAACTTGAGAAAGCTTGTGCGCCTGCCCATTCGTTTTGCATTATTCCTAAGAAGTTTACCATTTGATTACAAAGAGTTGCTAGGTGTTTAGCTGGTGATGATGTTATTTTTCCAGGAACTCCACCAAGGCCTTCTTTGATTAGTTGTTTTAGACTCCAACCAGCACAATAACCTGTTAACATTGATAAATCGTGAATATGAATTTCAGCATTTCTATGGGCGTTTGCTATTTCTTCATCATATACCTCACTTAACCAATAGTTAGCTGTGATTGCACCAGAGTTGCTAAGAATTAGTCCTCCTACTGAGTATGTTACAGTTGAGTTTTCTTTTACACGCCAATCTGTTACATTTATATAACTATTTACTACTTCTTTATAGTCTAATATTGTTGATTTTACATTTCTCATTTTTTCATGTAGTTTTCTATATAAGATATAAGATTTTGCAACATCTGAGTATCCTGATGCCGATAATACTTTTTCAACACTATCTTGGATATCTTCAACATTTATGATATTGTTTTTTATTTTTGGTTCAAAGTCCGCAGTTACTTTTAATACCATGAAATCAATGATATCATCATTGGTATTTTTATTTTCTGCTGCAAATGCTTTTTTCATAGCTGTTTTTATTTTTTCTAAATCAAATTCTACTATTTTTCCTTCTCTTTTTTTTACTTTGTACATATTTTTTCCTCCTACTTCTATATTAATCCTCTTACTTGTACATTTGGATAATCTTTCTTTATTATTTTTTCTATATTTTTTAATTCATCATTTGTGAATCCATGGAGATTTTTTACTAAAACGTTTTCACTATCAACAAAATTTTGAAGATAATAGTTTTCATTTTTAAAGTCTTTTAAAAGTGATTTTATGTTTTCTATATTATGATATTCTTTTATTATTGTTGTTCTGAATTCATGATCAATTTTACTTTCTTTTATCAATTTGATACTTTGTTTTATTAAAGATATGTTTGTGTTATAATTTATAATTTTTTCATATGATGATAAATTATCTTTAATATCCATAGCTATATAATCTACTAAGTTATTATCTAGTAATTCTTTTATAATAGCGGGATTAGTACCATTGGTATCAAGTTTTACTTTTAAAGACATTTTTTTTACTTTTTTTATAAATGGTACTAGATCTTTTTGTAATGTTGGTTCACCACCAGAGATTACTATACCATCTAGTACATTTTTTCTTTTCATAAGATAATTTAATACTTCTTCTTCATCAATTAGGCCTTTTTGTTTACTATTTTCTATTAAAGGACTGTTTTGACAAAAAACACATCTGAAATTACATCCTCTAGTAAAAATAATACAGGCTGCATGTTTTGGATAATCTAATAATGTTAATTTATTAAAGCCATCAATTATCATAAGTAACATCAATTTCTATATATTTGTTTTCACTTGATTTTAGATTATCTAACATTTTTAATATTGTTTGTTTGTCTGTTTTTTTGTTTATTATTATTTTTGTTAGTGATGAAGTGTATTTTTGATAAATTCCTTGAAGTTCTATCTTTTTATTGTAATCATTTATATTATTTATATATTTATTGAATGGTTCATATAAGTTTTTATTTATTGATTTTGTAAAACCATATACACTTTTGTCTATTTTACAGAATTCTTGAAGTATTTTTTTATCATACGTTTCACATATATCAAAATTTAATTTATTATCTATAGTCATTTGATTTGTTTTTGATTTCATGTGTTTTATGATTTCTATTATAGTATTTAGATCTTTTTCATTTATTTTGTTGTCTTCTTTTTTATTTAAAATACTTATTGCTTCAATAATTCCTGAGTATCCAATAAAGAATATACCATTTCTTATTACTTTTCTTATTTTTTTGGCATCTTCTAATTTTTCGGAATCAAATAGTAAGCCTTTCGAGAATAGACAATTGAAGTTTTCTTTGTATTTATTAGCTTGAACTTCATAACGCGCTAATAAAGCATTTTTACTTAAGTCCATTATTTCATCCAATTCATTATAAAAGTCTTTTAGGTTATGATTTTTTAGCGCTATTCTTGATAGATTTATTGTAACTGTTGAGTTTATTGTTCTACCAAGTGAAGTATTTATTTGATCATTTATGTTTTCAAAAACTTTTTCACCATTAGAAAAGTAATTTTTGGTTCTGTTTTCTTCTGTTATAAGATGAATTTTTATTTTTGATAATATTTTTTCTGTAATTAGTTCATTGATTTCTTTATTATTGTTTAAATAGATATTTGTTATTATTTTTTGTGTTTTTTCTAATGATTTTAGATAGTTTTCTACTATTAGGTTGTTTTCATAGGTGTCATAGTTATCTAAACAAATAATTAGTTTATTATATTCTGTTAATTCTATATCTAATATTTTAAATAGTTTTTTGTAATTTTTACTTAGGTTTTCTTTTATTTCTTCTATAACTATGTTGTTTATTGTATCAAAGTTTTGTTTTAATATTTCATTTTTTAATATGCTTCTTATATTTTTATAGTCAGATAAATTCTCTATTTCTTCTATTTTTCTTATGAATTCATCTTTATTAAAGTATTCATATGTTCCTGTTAGTTTTAGATAGTTTATAAATTTATTTTTTATTATTTTTTTGTAGTCTATTAATACTTTTTTTATTAGAATTGTATCAAAATTCATTAATGTGTGTTCTTTATATTGATCTTTTTTACATAGTATTATTGTTTTTATTGTTTCATTGAAGAAGTCATCTATATTTGAACCTTGAATATATTTTGTATTTAAATGCGATGATGAAGTATTTCCTAATGAATAGCATTTTAAGTCATTTAAATATATTGTTCCTTCTTCTAAAGCTCTAACTACTTTGTTGTCTATTAAGTAAGCTGAGGCAAATTCTTTTGATATTGTTTTGGCAAATGTATCTAGTAATTCATCTGGTTTTTTTGTATCATTTGAGTCTTTTGTGTATCCTATTTTTTCTATTGCTTTAACAAATTTGTGTTGTTGTTTCATTGAGAAAACTTCTCTTGATGCTGCTCTTCTTAATCGATATTTATTGAAGGAAGCATATACGTCATTATATTTTAATTTACTTAAATGTTTTTCTATTATATCTTGAATATCTTCAACATTTATAGTTTTTCTGTTTTGATAAGTTTCTTCTATTTCTTTTACTACTTTTGAAAAGACTTTATTTACATCTTTTTCATCATATGTATCATAGACACTATCAAATGCTCTTTTTATAGCTATGGCTATTTTAGTAGAATTGAAATTTACTCTTTGACCGCTTCTTTTTACTACGATTAGATCTTTTAGGGTTTCGCTATTCATATGCACCTCCTTCTATCATGATTTAATCATAGCAAAGTATACCTTTTTGTGCAATGTTTTTTTTACTTTTTTTTGTTTTTATTTTTTTATTTGCTTTTTATTTTGATTTATTTTTTTACAAAAAAAACATTACACCCTTTTGGTGTAACGATTTGCTTAGTTTTATTAACTACTAATTATATTTACAGTGATTTGTCGAACATTTTACATTGCTTAACATTTTAATGTTTTTTTGTTTTTTTAGATTAAATTGATATTATTATTTTTTTATTATATAATGTTTTTGGTGAATAAAATGAGATTGATTAATATGAAAAAAGAAATTAATATTGAAGATATAAAGGATGCTGCTTCTTTAATAAGAGATTCTAAACTTGTTATTTTCCCTACTGAAACTGTTTATGGAATTGGTGCGAATGGTTTAGATGATAAGGCTGTTAAAAGTATTTTTGTTGCTAAAGGTAGAGAGTCTGATAATCCTTTAATTCTTCATGTTTCTTCATATGAAATGATAGAACGAGTTGCTAAGAATATTAATAGTATCGAGAAAAGATTGATTGATGTATTTTTTCCTGGACCACTTACTATTATTTTGGATAAAAAGGATATTGTTCCTACTTCTGTTACTGCTGGTCTTGATACTGTTGGGGTTAGAATGCCTAGTAATAAAATTGCTAATTTACTTATAAAATACGCTGATGTTCCTATTGCTGCTCCTTCCGCTAATGCATCTGGTAAACCAAGCGGTGCTAATACACAGGATATTATTTGTGAGTTTAAAGATAGTGTTAGTTGTATAATTGATGGTGGTAGTACTGATATTGGATTAGAATCTACTGTAGTAAGGGTTGTTGATGGAAAAGTAAAGATTCTTAGACCCGGTAAAATTTCAAGTGAGGATTTTATTGCACATGGTTTTTTAGTTGAACTTGATAAGAATGTTTTTCGAAACGTTAATAAGACTGATAAGGTTATGTCACCAGGAATGAAGTATAGACATTATGCTCCTTTAAAGAAATGTTTACTTATATATAGTGATGATAATACTAAACTTATAAAGGAAATTTTAAAGTATGAAAATGCTTTGGTTGTTTGTAGAAGTTCTAATGTCAAGTTTTTTAAAAATACAATTGATATGGGAGAGTCCTTAGAAGATATTTCTCATAATATTTTTCATATTTTAAGAGAAGTTGATAAGACTAATTTTGATTTGGTAATTATTGAAGGGGTAAAAAAAGAGGGACTTGGTGTTGCTATTATGAATAGATTAATTAGGGCTTGTTCTCATAATTATATTGAGTTGTAATTTATTAGTTACTATTTTTTGATAAATTTAAGATTATGCCAATACTTGCCATTGATATTAATAGTGAACTTCCTCCATATGATATAAATGGAAGGGTTACTCCTGTTACGGGGATTAATCCTGTTACTACTGATAGGTTTAGAATTGTTTGAAAGATTATTTGAAATATTATTCCGAATATTACATATTTTTTGAATAAGTCTTCTTCTTTTAAGGCTATTTTAATTCCTGAGTAACACAGTATTAAAAATAAAATTATTACTAATAGGGCTCCAAATATACCAAATTCTTCACATATTATTGCGTATATAAAGTCTGTTTGTGGTTCTGGTAAATAAAAATGTTTTTGTCTAGAGTTTAAAAATCCTTGTCCTAGAAGTCCTCCTGGTCCTATGGCGTATAGGCTTTGAATTATTTGAAATCCTGTTCCTAGAGGGTCTTTCCAAGGGTCTAAGTATGAAATTATTCTTTCCATTCTGTATGGCGCTATTATTATTAGAGCTACTGCTCCAATTACTCCTATTATTCCTAAAAGATAAAAGTATTTCATATCAGCTCCTGATATGAATAATAGTATTATTATTGATAATGCTAGTATTACTCCGGTTCCAAAGTCTGGTTGTAACATTATTAGACCAAAAACAATTAATAGTATAAAAAGTATTGGTAATATTCCTGTCTTTAAGTCTTTATAGGCTTTTTTATTTTTTGATAAATATTTTGCTGTAAATATAATCATACCCAGCTTTGCTGCTTCACTAGGTTGGATACCAAATGCTCCAATACCAAACCAACTTCTTGATCCATTTCTTACTACCCCTATTCCTGGTATTGCTACTAGTATTAATAATATTATACATATTAATAAGATAAGGTTTGATTTTTTGTAAAATATATTACTATCAATTTTTACTATTATGTTTATGATAATTATACCTATTATTGCAAATATTAATTGGTGTTTTATATATTTAAAGGCATCATTATATTTATATTCTGCCCATACATATGAAGAAGAATATATCATTAATAATCCTATTAATATTAGAAGTATTGTTGATATGAAAAGTAATGTTCGATATTTTTTCATAATATCACCTATATAATTTTATATAAGGATAATAATTTATATTACAAAAAAAAGAGATTTAAAATCTCTTATTCTTCGTTAGCTTTTACTTTTTTATATACTAGGTATCCTGTTTCAATCATTAATATAAGCGCTAAAACTATACATAATACTATCCAAGATGTATTTGATGTTTTTTCACATTCATTACAAGATACAGTATCTGTTATACTAGGACAATTTCTGTCTTTGCTTTCTAGTTTATTTTTTAATTCTGTTAAACGTTTTTGTAAATCAGTTTTTTCATTACAGTCTTTTAATGCTGTTACAGCGTTGTTTGCAGCGTTGAAATCATCTATTTTATAGCTTTCTTCTGCTTTTTTTACTAATGCTTCAGCATCACTAATAGCTTTCTTTAATTCTTCTTGTTCTTTCTTTTCTTGCTCTTCTTTTGCTTTTCTAGCTGCTTCTTCTCGGGCTTTTCTTTCAGCTTCTGTTAAGACTTTTGTTGGAGTTGGATTTGGGTTTTCTGGTTGTTTTGGTTGTTCTTTTACTGTTATATTATAAGAATTTGAATTGGCATAAGCAGTAACTCCTTCAACTGTTGCTTCAACATTTGAAACTGTTACTGTACCTGATCCTACTTGATTACCTTTTACTGTTATTACTAATACAGTTGAACCACTGTTAACACCATTTAATGAATACATCATATATCTATTACCATTTTGAGCCATTACTGATAAACCACTACCTGCTGATACGTTTGTAACAGTTATATTACCTGATGCTTGATATGAGATGTCTACTCCTTTAATTAAGTCACTTGCTGACATATTTACGTATATGTTAGTTGTTTCTCCTACTTTAATTGTATTACTTCCACCCATAGAAACAGAAGCAGATGATGCAAATACATTAGGTATAAATACTAAACTGCATATTAATAAAATTAACATTTTTATTTTTTTCATAATTCCTCCTATTTAAATATCTTATCGCATAATTTTACAACATCTGTTATGTCATATACATTATTGTTATCAATATCTGCTGCTATTTTTTGAATATTGTCTAATTCTATTTTTCCAAATATTTTATCACTTAGTTTTACAACGTCTGTTATGTCTAATCTTCCTGTTGGTGCTATATCCCCTTTTACAACAATTGTATATTGGCTAATAACTTGATCATTATAGTTTATATTTATTTTTGATAATGTACCTATATTAGAACCATATAAATTATCGTAAGAAAGAGTTCCATAATCAGCTTTTAATCTGTTAATAAAATTATTTGAATTCAAGTCTGTTTGATTGTAAATAATTAATTTGTTTTCATGATCAATATTAATATATGTTCTATCACTTGCTTTTTTTACATCTAAATATGTATATAAAAGCAAATATGATTTAGTGTATTCTATTGCTTCATCTAATCTATTATTTATTTTTGTTTGAGCTTTATTAGCATATGTTTGTAATTCATTTATTTTAATATGACTTACTACTTCTTGATATTTGCTGTTTGCATCTTGTTTAACTGAAGTTATTTCATCTATTATATTATAAAGTTTTGAGTTCCTTTGTAATATACTTTCTGGATTAGAAATATCTGTATCATTAACTATGATAGTTATTTTATCATCTAATATAGATTGTAATTTAGCTTCAGCTTTATCATATAGTGCATTGCCATCTGTTTTTATTCTTGAATAAAAGTCAGAAAAATAATTTTTTACTTCATAGCTTTCTAAGTCGTATTTGTTATATATATCTTGCCAAGAATTTAATCTATTATCATATTTATTTAATAAACTATTTGCGGCGTCATATTTGTCCATTACTTTATTGTAAAAATCTTTACAGTCTGCATATGTTGTAAAGCTATTTATTTTACTTTCTGCCTCATTATAATACATATCATAATATAAGTCTAGTAAACTTTTAATTGATGGTTTTAAATTTCTTCCTGTTACTTTTATTTGATAAAATAAATCAGAACTACCAGGAACTCCATTATCAGCATGGGCATTTAAATATTCTTCTGCCATATCCATGGAATCTTTAATGTAGTTTAATTTTTCTACTAATTCTGGTTTAATTGCCTCTAATGATGAAGATGCAGCAGAATATCCTTTGTTTGATAATTCCCTGATTACTATATTAATATTTGTTTCATAATCAGATCCTAATGAATCAATAAAATTTTTGTTCATTAATGATTTTGTTGTATCTTTGTAATTATTTGACCATGTAGTCAAAAGACCAATTACATCTTTTGCTTTTGTCTCTGATGCTGTTACGCGATTTATTATGTCTTGTTCTGTGTATTCATTAGCACTTACTTTTACTGTAAATACAGAAAAAAGCATTAATATTGTTAACAATAAACTTGTTATCTTTTTCATTCTTAACTCCTCCTATGATTAATATTTTATATCTTTTTTTTATATTAAACAAGGAAAAAAGTCAAATTTATTTAAATTTTGTTAAGTTTTCATCTTCTTTACTAGCTATTCTTAATGCTGAGTATAAAAATAATAATAATATTATCATCATTTCTCCTTTTTTTATTTATATTGTATTATTATTTTTATGCTTTACAAAATGGGCTTTTTTATTTATTGATTTTAAAAAAAGAACTAAATTTTTAATTTTTAGTTCTTGAATTTATAATTTTATTAAGTAGTATTAATATCATTATTAATAAACCTATAATAAATAATTTATTTTCTATATTATATAATATTTTTAAGAAATAATTTGTAAAGTAAGTGTTACTATAAACAAAGTTTTTAAAAATATTAAATAAAGTTAGTAATACTTTAGGCATAATTAACGTTATACTTAGCGCTAACATACTTATTTTATGATAATAGATATTTTTATTTATTAGTAATAATACTATTGATGTAAAAAATGTTATTAATACAAGTATTATTGATAGATATAATGATTGATTATTGTTTAAATATAATTTATTTATAATTCTATATTCTTTTATAGGAAAGATATTTTTTTGATATATTTCATCTATTTTTTTTGTGTATTTATCTTTTGATTCTTTAGAGATATCATATTTTTCTATTATTTTATATAACTTATCATAATGTGATATTTCTGTTTCTTTGTCTTTTAATAAAGTATTAATGTCTTTTATTATCATACTTTTATTAAAGTAATTGTTATATTCTTTACTTAAATTTTCATCTATTACTATTGTATCTATTTTTTTATTTATATTTGTTAATGCATTTTCATAATAGTTTGTTTTATCCAGTATATTTTTAGTTTGTTTTATGCTTAATTCATTATTAAATATAAGAATAGACACTATTAATAGAGATGATAGATATATTATGAATGATAATATATAACTTAATGTTTTTTTCATATTATTCACCTACCCATTTTTCTTCTATTAATGAGAAGAATACTACTAATCTTTTATCTCCATAAAAGGAAGTGTTAGGATAACAAGTGTAGGCAATTAATGAAGAGGAATTTTCTAATATTTCTGTTTCTTTTGCTGAGACGATTGTACTTCCTATTACAGAATATGTAAATGTTGCATAGTCGGTTTCAATTGTTATTTTGTCATTTGTTTTTAGAGATGATAAGTTTTTAAATAATTTTGTATTGTGTCCAGATATTATTGTTGTCTTACCTTCTCCTGGAAAAGCACTGTTGTTACTTTGACCTATTCCTTTTTTTAATATTTCTTTAGTATCACCAAAGTATAGTTTTTCTTCTTCTTTGTTTATTATAACTTTTCCATAAGATGTTCCATATGTTGGATATGATATTATGTTCTTTTTGTTTACTTGTATTTTTTTTGATATTGTTTCTTTTTCGTTTATGTTCATTAGTGATATGGTGTCTAAGGCTATACTTATTTGATCTTTAAATATTAGTAATGTTGGGATAATAAGTATTAATATATACATGATACTTGTTATTAATGGACTTTTAATTTTTAATATTTTTGTAATAATACAGATAATTAATAACATTATGGTGATAGATATTGTTATTATTAAAGTTTTATTTGGCCCAACATAATTTAATTCATCATCCATACTTATTACACTGGAAATGTTGCCATTTTCATAAAATTTTATTTCATTGTTTGATGAGTCCACTACTATGTTTATATTGTCTTTTTTTGTGTCTTCAGAGTTGCTTTTTTTACTTGAATTGATTATTAAACTGTTTGTATTTTTATAAAGAGCATATAGTTCCTGTTTAACACTATTTGGAATTGCTGCTTTTTGTTCTACTGAACATACATTATAACTTTCTATTATACTTTTAGCGTAACTAATATTGTTATAAATAGTGGTTAGATCTTTATCTGAAACATCTCTTTCATTTAATAATCTTGTATAAGTTGCTTTTGTTCCATTTATTAAGGCTGAGGTTTTTTTATCACATGTAGTAATTGATGATGATAATGATATAATATCTTCTTTTGTGTAAGCTTTTACTTCGAAACTTATTGTTATTAATATTAGAAATATTAATACTTTTATTATTTTTTTCATCTGATTTTTTCTCCTAAAATATTTTTGGTTTTAACTATTTTATTAATAGTAATTTTTTCATTATTTATTATTTTATTAAAATTAATGTCTGTTATTTCTTTTTGATAGTTGATGTCAATAATTTTATTTAATTTGTCTAAACATTCTTCTATATTTATATAATGTCCATGATTATCTGTTCCTAAAACATCTATCATATGTTTTTTTAATAATAGTGTTAAATTTTTTTTGGCATTTGTACCATATTTACCTACTAGAGAAGTAATGTTTCCTTGAAGTAGACATCCTATGTCTTTTAAGTAAATGAAATCTTCTAGGTTTAAATAATGATATCTTTCAGGATGGGCTATGATTGGGATATATCCTTTATCTCTTAAATTAAAGATGATATTATTTGCGTATTCTAGTTTTTCTGTTAATGGGAATTCTATTAATAGATATTTTGTATTGTTTATTGTTGATATTTCATCTTTTTGAATAAGTTCTATTAAGTTATTATCAATATAAGATTCTTGTCCTAAATAAAGTTTTATTTTAGTGTGTTTTTGAAGTTTTTTTAATAATGATTGTTTTGTTTTATTATTACTATTATAATTTGTTCCTTCTATGTAATGAGGAGTTACAACTATATCTGTAACCCCTCCTTTTTCTAAAATATTTAATATTTTTATGCTTTGTTCTAATGAAGTAGATCCATCATCTATACCATATAATAGATGATTATGTATGTCTTTCATTAATTATAATATTTATTATAATAGTATTTGTCTTTAGTTCTTTCCATTCTGTTCATTACAATACCTGCTATTTTTATTTCAGATGTTTCTAAAGCTTTCTTTGTTGTTTGTAGTAGGTCAATTGGTGTTTTTTTATAACGACTTACTATGATTGCTTCGTCTGCTAAGGTTGCAAGTACTAATGAATCAGTAACGGCATTAACAGGTGGACAATCTAGTATGATTAAATCATATTCTTTCTTCAAAATTTCTAATAATTCTTTATTTTTGTCTGACCCTAATAATTCACTTGGATTAGGTGGTATTATTCCTGCTGGTATTACCCATAAGTTTTCTACTTTTGTTTTATGAATATAATTTTTATAGTTATTGATATCATCTATTAAAAGATTAGATAATCCTTTTTCATCTTTAATATCAAATATACCATTTTGTCTACCTTTTCTTAAATCACAATCAATTAATAATACTTTAAGATTGTTTAAAGCAAAGGCTGCAGAAAGGTTAGCAGAAATAAAGCTTTTTCCTTCTCCTGGTACTGAACTTGTAATTATGATTGTTTTTACATCGTTGTTTACAAATGTAAATTGGACATTTGTTCTTAAAGTTCTTATTGCTTCTGAAACTGATGATTTTGGTTTGTCAAATATTACTAAATCTTTCATTATTTACTACCTCCTGTTTGAGGAATAGAACCAATTACAGGTAATTTTAATTTTTCTTCAACTGTTTCTTTATCTTTTATTGTGTTGTCAAAATAATAAATTATAAATACTGTACCACATCCTAGTATAAATCCTATTAATATACTTAATATAATTTGTTTTACAATATTGATATTATATGGAGTTTTACTAGCTTCTGCTTTGTCTACTACTCCGATATTTTTGATATTATAATAGTATTCTACTTCTTTATTTACAAATACATCTGCTATTTCATTAGCTATATCACGAGCTACATAACTATTTTTATCTGTTATTATTATTTTTAAAAGATTAGTGTCATTTACACTTTCTACTTGTATTTTTGATATTAATTTTTCTGGTGAATAAGGTAAATTTAGATTTTTTATTACTTGTTTAGCTATTTTTTTACTTTTAATTAACTCCCTATAATCATCAACTAAATTATTATTTAAGTTTATATCATTGTTAGTGATACTACCACTTTCTTTTGTTAGTAAAATTGTTGTATAACTTTTATACATTGGTTTTTGAATTACTGCTGTATATAAAGCTCCAAATAATAAGAATACTAATGTAAATGCTATTACTATTCCTATTTTAGAAGCAAAATATTTAGACATGTCTTTCAAATTGATTTCTTCCATAACTTCCTCCTTAATGTAACTATGTTAATTATAACAAAAATAGAAAAAAATGCAATATTCTTGACATTTAAAAAAGCAGAATTCTGCTATTTCTTTTTGTTTATAATGTTATATATATTTATTCCTATAAAAGAACCTGCTGTATCTATTAATACATCTTTAAATTCTCCTGATCTACCTATTATAAATAGTTGATGTATTTCATCACTTAAAGCATATAAAAAACATAATGTTATAGAAACTAAAATTTTTGTTTTTATATTATATTCACTTATTGTAGAAAGCATTAGTACTCCTAGTACTAAATATATTGTAAAATGAGCAAGTTTTCTTGTTATTAAACCATATTTTTTTATTAATTGTTCTTTTTTTTCGGTATTTATATCTTTATAAAAAATTGTTATTGTTTTTTCTAAAAAACTATTACTTAGTTTACCAGATTCTTTTGCAGGTTGGTTTGAAAATAAGAATATTATAATCATCCATATTATTAATAGAGTGTATTTTATTATTTTTTTCATTTTATTTATTTGCATATTTTTCTATTATTGCATCTACTATTCTTTTACTTGCTTTTCCATCTCCATATGGGTTAGATGCTTTACTCATTTTTTCATATTCTTTTGTGTCTGTTAAAAGTTTTTTAGCTTCTTTATATATTGTTTCTTCATCTTTTTCTCCATACATGAAAGTTTCAGGATTAGCAGTTATAATAAATTCTTTTTTACTGTTTTTTAGATTTGTTTTTAGTTCGTTGAAGAAGTTTTCTTTGCTTTCTTTATACAGTCTTTTAAAATAATTTTTCGTACTCTACACCTACTTTTCTAATATGTTATACCATTTTTTTAGGACTTCATCTTTACTAAATTTATTGGCTGTTATTATAGCATTTTCAGACATTTTTTTTCTTAAGTTGAAGTCATTTAATAGTTTTTTACATTTTTTTAAATATTCTTTTTCATTTCTATCATTTATTATATAACCATTTTTGTTATTTTCAATTATGTCTGATATTCCACTTGGTAGTTCATATGCTATACAAGGGATACCATAACTCATGGCTTCTAATAATACCATTGGAAGACCTTCTGATATTGACATCATTAAGAATAGACTTGAATCTAACATATATTCTTCTATCTTCTCTTTTGGTAAGAAACCTGTGAATTTTATATTTTCTTTATATTTTGACTTTGATGCTTGTTCTTTTAGTGAGTTCATTTCTTTACCATCGCCAATAATAGTTAGGTTTGCTTCTTTATCATTTAGTTGGTTAAATAAGTCTATTATTTCATTAACTCTTTTACCAAAATCTAATCTATAAACTGCTAAAATATTTTTATTTTTTAAATTAGATGTTTTAGTTGGTATGTATGTTAACATATTTGGCACTACTAATACTTTGGTATGAGTGTTGTTCTTTAGAAACTTTTTATAATCGTTTGCTAGATTAGTTGTTAGTGCCATTAGATATTCGATGTTATTATAGTGGTTTTTAATTGTACTGATGTATTTTCTTTCGTTATTGTGATGTCTATGCTCTTGAACAATTTTTATTGTACCAATTTTTCCATAATTATTTAGAATAGTACTGAATTCCATTCTTGTAGATACTATATATTTTGAGTTACAATTTTTTATTGATTTCTTTATATCATGTTTTTTTCTATATAATATATTTATTGATTTTATTCCTTCTTTAATAGTTTTTCCTATTTTTAATTCTTTAATTGAATTTAAGAATTCTTCTTTATTAGGTTCACCATCGTATAGATATTTAACTTTTATATTTTTATTTAGATTTTTTGTAATTTCTTTTTTCATTTTATAGAAAGAAATTATTTCTATTTTGTATTTATCAGATAAGGCATTAGCAGTATTAACTGTTGCACTTTCTATTCCACCATAACCTAAGTGTAACATTAAAAATGTGATTTTTTCTTGATCAAAGTTTTTTGATTTGTATTCTTCATTTATATATATTTTGCATTTTAGCATAATAATTAATAAGACTAAGAATATTGAGAAGTTTGTGTAAATATAAGTATAACCTGCATATATACTAATACAGAAAAATATACCTAATCCTGCATATAGTAAGTATGTTTCTAAGTCATTGTTTTTGATATTTTTTAGCATATATATTGTACTTTTTATAAATTCTTTTAGTGGAATAAATAAGAAGCAGATAAATCCTAGTATTCCAAAGCTAAATAAGGCCATAAAGAAGTCACTTTCAATTGATAAGTTGTCTGCTTGTACAAGGTATCCTATACCAAATATTTTATATTTTAGACTTGATTGTTCAAAGATTTTGTAGGAATAGAAGAATTCTTTTGCTCTCATGTTAGAAGGATGGATTTTTTTTGCTTTATATAACTTCATAAGATAATTACTTGCTTCTATTCTCCATTGTCTATATTTTAAAATTTCTTCTATGTTTTTATTCGGGTGTTTTTTTATTATGTCGTCTATGCTGTAGACATTTTTTATTCCATTTATGTTGTCTTTTAAATAGTCATCAACATCTATACTTGCTACATATTTATTTAATTCAGTATTGAAATATACTGGTGTTAGTTTATAGGCTAATATCATTCCTATTAAGCATATAAAAACAAATATTAGGTTAAATAGATTCAATTTATAATGCTTAGTAAATATTTTATTAAAAATTGATATAGCTATATAAATAAATAGTAATAATACTGTAATAATGTATGGTACTTTAGTTCCTAATAATGAAACAGTTATAATAATTGGTAATAATAGTATTACTCTTATATACCATTTGTTTCTTGGTTTTAATATAAAATATATTAGTGATGGAAACATAATTGAAATTGTATGCCCTAGTATTTGTCCGGAATCATTCCATCCTTTATATCCTTTTTTATTTTTGTCAGCATATTCGTAAGTCATTCCTGATGTGTTTGTTAAGACAGAAATAATAAGTAATATACAATATATTAAAAATGTAATAGTAATTGTTTTTTTTATGTTTAATAATAAATATTTTTTGTCTTCACATCTTTGATAAATTGTATAGTATATGATAAAACATCCAATCATATAGATAATATTTATCATATATCTTAATTCATGTAAAATTACTGTATTGCTAGCAAACAAGTCTTTTAATATTAGTACATGACCAATTATAAGAATTAGAAATAAAAAAGCATATAGAAACCAACTTTTTTTATTATTAGAATATTTAAAGAATATATAAGCCATCATTCCAAATACAAATAATGGTTTAATGTAAGTTGATATACCAAATGGTATAATATGCTCTATATATAGGTTTGATAAGATATCTAAAAAAGGTTGTAATATGATAAAAACTGACATTATTTTTGATATATTTTTAAAGTTATTATCTTTCATTATTTATGCACTTCCTCATCGATAAGTTTTAATGTTTCTTTTACTATTTCTTCATTATCTCCTTTATAATTTAACATATTTTTATCTAAATAAGCAAATTTTTTTGGGTCATCAAGAATTTCTTTCATTTTATATTTAATATCTTCATCATTATTTTTTACTATTATTCCATATTTTCCGTTTTCTAATATTTCTCTTGGTCCAGTTATATCAGTAGTTAGTATTTTTGTTTTTAATAGTAATGATTCTTTAATTACTATACCATATCCTTCCATATAACTTGATAATACAAAGAAATCAGCGTTTTTTATATATGGGTATGGATTAGTTTGGAGTCCTAATAATTCAATTTTATCAGAAACATCATTTTCTTTTACCATGTTGCTTATTTTTGATAAGTTCGGACCATCTCCAATTAGTTGTATCTTAAATTCATATCCTAGATTTTTTAGGTACTTGGCAGCCATCACTAAACGATCTTGTCTTTTTTGATCTCTCATTTTAGCTACATTTACAAAGGTAAATACTTTGTTATTTACTTTGAATTCTTTTGATTTTTCTATTATTTCTTGTTCGTTTATATAGTTATATATTACTTTTACTTTACTTTCATCTATATTGTATTTATTACAGAATTCTTTTTTAGCATCTTTTGAAACACATATAACTTTATCTACGTTACTATATGTGTGTTTTATTTCTTTGGTAGATATACCTATGTCAAATTTAGATACGTCATTGTGAATCCATGCTATTTTTTTAATTTGTTTTTTTATGTCCGCTACCCATGTACCACATCTACCTTCCATATACCCAAAAGCTGCAAAATAGTCTTTTGAATTAGCTATTTTATTAATTTTTATTTTTCTATATAGTGGTATAAATCTAAATAATAAGTAGCTAAAAATATTTTCTTTTAGTTTGTGGACAGTAACAGATTTAGGAATTGAGTTCATAAGTGATCCGATAGGATTTATTAAATATAAATCAATTTCACAATAGTCTTTTAAATAATTTAATGTATCTACTAAAGCTTTTTCTGCTCCACCCATCTCCATTGTGTATCCAAAAACCAATAATTTTTTCATAAAATCACTTCCTAATCCAAGATATAATTAGTGTTGGTATATATAATATTAAAATTTTAAATTTAGCTTCATGTTCTTGATATATTTTTTTAAAACTTAATTTAGAATATATACTAAATAAGATGTATCCATATACTGTGTATAGACTTTTGTTGTATTTATAAAGTTCTTTAAAGTATAAAGCATTACTTTTAGGATTTTTCTTTACTAAGTTAAAATAGTTAGATGAATATCCTGAGTCTAAGTATTCTTTGTATGCTACAACTTTATTTTTACAGATAAAGTTGTATTTTTCTGATATTCTATTATAAATTAATGCTTCTGGAACAAATTTTTCTTTTTCTATTAATGGGAATGGATATTTTTGAGCTATTTTTGTGTATAGTACAATCATTTTATCCCCTTTTACTCCTAGTTTGTTGTAGATGTTATAGTAAGATTCAATTAAATCATCAGAGGGAAAAGCACTACCAATTAGTTTTTTTCTATCTTTTTTATCATTTTGGTTATACATAATTCCACATATTTTTTTGTTATTTTTTATATTTTTGAAATCTTTTTCAATATTTTCAATGGCAAATTCATCTAAAATATCATCAGAATCTATACATAAAAAGATGTCTGCTTTTGCTTCTTTTAAGCCAAGATTATACGCTGATTGTTTACCACCATTTTCTTTATAAAGATATCTTATATTAATTTGTTTTTCTTTGATTAATTCAGAAATATATTTGTCTGTATTATCACTAGATCCATCATCTACTATTAACCATTCAAAATCTTTATTGGTTTGTTTTTTTAAAGATTCGTATAAGTCTTTTAATTCTTTTTTTCTATTATAACTTGGTGTAAAAACTGTAATCATTTTAGCCTCCTAATAACAAAAACTATTTTTCTTAACTTAAAGAAGATATTAAGTTTTGTAAAAGATTTGTTTTTTATGTATTGTAGTATTTTTCTTTTTTGAAAATTAATTAATGATAAGTTTGTTGTATTTAATATATTTATAAAATCATTATTATTAGCAAGTTTTTTACATAATATGATAGTATTTTCATTGGTATATAAATAGTGTTTAAATATAAAGTCAGAAATAGCATTTAAATTATTTATATTTATATTTGTTATGTTTGTTTTATTGTCTAATTTTTTATTTTTTATTATGTCTTTTATAATTTTATTGGTTTCTATGACATTAAATATATTTCTTTCATAATTTTGGTTAGAGTTAGTTGCACTATTTTCATTGAACATAATTGTATATAGTGTATCTTTACATATATAAAGTGATTTTGTTGTTGTTAGTAGTTCTATATAGAAAACAACATCTTCCATCATGTGAATATTAGTAGGAAAAGATATATTTTTTATTATGTCTTTTTTTATTAATAAGAGACAACAAAAGCAAGGAATACTACCTTTTAGAGCAGATGGTATAATTATGTTTTCTATTTCTTTTTTTGAGTATTTTTGATTACAATATGTAGATAGATTTCCTGTTTCTATTAACCTGTTTCTTTCATTTATTACTTCATAATTACATCTTACTATGTCAACATTATATTTTTCTATATAGTTAACCATTGTTTCTATGAAGTTTTCTTTATAAAGATCATCAGCATCTATAAAAGTTATATAATCTCCAGTAGCGTTTTTAATACCAATGTTTCTGGTATCTGAGACTCCAGAGTTCTTTTTGTCGATGATTTTTATTCTTTTGTCATTATAACTTTTTAAAATACTTAAGGTTTTATCTGTACTACCATCATTAAGACATATTAGTTCTATGTTTTTATATGTTTGGTTAATAATAGAGTCAATACATCTATTTAAATACTTTTCCCCATTATATATAGGTAAAATGATACTAACTTTTTTCATTGTGTTCTCCTTATTATTGGATTATTTGCAAAATATATTAATATATAAATCAATGCTAACTGTAGCAATTATTTTTTTTATTAATTTTTTATAATTATATACATATATTCTTTTAGATACTTTTCTTTTTTTTAGTTCTTTTTTATATTTTATATATTCTTCATTATTTAAATATTTTCCTTTATAAATAATGCTTTCTGTTAAATAACAAAGTAGTTTTTTATATATTTTTTCATCTTTATAATTATTAATAAAATTATCATAATGAGATAAAATATCTTTGAATTTTTGTTTTTCTATTTTTTCATTTTTATTGTTTATTATACTGTTGTTTCTTTGAAGATAATTATAACCATTATAATTAATCCAAGACATGTTTTTTGATTTACATATAATTAATGGTGTTAAACCAAAGTCTTCATGAAGTTTTCCTTTTTCATATTTGAAGTTGTTATTTTTAAAGAAATTTAAATTATAACAATAGAAACATGCTGCTTCTAAAAATTTAGTGTTTATTAATTGTTCTATTAAATCAACTGATTTTTCATTTGTATAATTTGCTTCGTTTGATTTAAATTTAATTTTGTAATTTTCATCTACTACATTTAAACCAAATCTAACTATGTCTACTTTTGCTAATTGTAATGATTCATTTAGTTTTTCTAATAATAATGGTTCAATATAATCATCACTATCTATAAATAATAAGTAGTCTCCACATGCTTTTTCTACACCAAAGTTTCTAGCATCTGATAGACCACCATTTTGTTTGTGTATTACTTTTATTTTTTTATTTTTCTTTAAATATTCATCACAAATATCTTTAGATCCATCATTAGAACCATCATCTACAATAATTAGTTCAAAATTTTTATAGGTTTGATTTAGAATACTATTTAAACATTTTTCTAGGTATTGTTTTACATTATATACTGGTACAACAATAGAAAATTTTATATTATCCATTTCTCCTCCTTATTTTGTTTATTACTAGTTTAGGATGAATTAACGCTCTAAGGGGTAATAAAATTATTCTTTTAATTTTGGCTAATTTTAAATATCTTTCATATTTTTTATTTCCTAAATCATTACCGTATTTTTCTATATAAAATTTCTTTTTAGCGATTTGTTTTTTTTCAGTATCAGTGTGCCAAGAACCATTGAAATAATGGATAGTATATGTATTTTTTGTAATAAGCAACTTACCTGTATTCCAATCTTTAGGACAAAAATAATCATATGGATAAAATACTACATCTCCTAGGTCTTGATAAGAAGAAATTAAATTAAGATCATAGTTTTCTTTAGTTGTATTGGTATTTCTAACTACATTGGTTGTTAAGTCAAAGTTACCATTTGGTTTTATAAAATGAATGTTTTCATAATCTTTTAATAACTTTTTAATCCATTTGTTTTTTGGTTCTGAAGCCATTATACCAGTAGTTATAAAGTTGTTGTTTTCAAATCCTGAAAATGCTTTGTTATTAAGAAACTCATCTAAATTTTTTATTACTTCAACATCTGTATCCATATAGATACCACCATGATCATATAATACTTTTAATCTAATGTAATCAGAGGCAAAAGCATATTTTTTATTTTGGTAAGCTTCTTTTAAATAAGTATTACTATTAATATCAAAATTATCTTCATTCCATTCAATTATTTCATAATCTTTTAAATATTTTTTCCAAGAGGCTATACATTTATTAGTTAATTCTGATTTTTCTCCTCTTCCTAACCATATATAATGAATTTTTTTAGGTATCATATTGTCCTCGTATAATCAATCTTATAGAAATATTAATCTATTTGATTGATCCCTTTCTATTTATATTTTTTGATATATTGTAC
>CAKONZ010000002.1 GCA_934098525.1 uncultured Bacilli bacterium
CTTTAGCCCTTATTTTATCGGCATTTATTTATTTTTATATTTGGGTATCACTTATTCAACCTCACCCAAGGTGTTTTCACCATTCTAGGACCATTATCATCTTCATAACCCTTTGCATCATCAATAACATAGCCAACACAATCAACAAGTCTCATATTGCATGTAAAATCATCAATATTAACTTTAGCTACATTATTAGGGACAAATTTAGGTTCTATTGTCATAATAGTTTTACCACCAGATGACTGTGGTATTTCATCAAGTGCTCTTTTTCTCTCAAACTCATCTTCAATATTAGGAATAACAAGAGTTTCTAACATTCTTTTAATAAAAGTAGATTTACCAGTTCTAACAGCTCCAACTACTCCTAAATAAATATCTCCACCAGTTCTAAGAGCAATGTTTCTTATAACTTCTTCTTTATTCATATAATCACTCTCTTTCAATTAAGAATATGTAACAAAAACAAAAGTATGATTATAATAAAAGAAATAGAGAAAAATAATTTTTCTCTATTTCTTTAATAAGTCTTTAAAGCCATTCATATCAATATTACCATCAACTTCAATTCTAGAAACAGCATAAGTATTATCTGTAACATAAGTTTTAGAAGAAGGTTTATATTTAAACACCAACTTATATCCAGCATTCTTTACAGCTCTCAAATACTCATTAGTGTAATGTCCACCTGGATAACTATATAAATCAGTATCTAATTTATTTTTAATTGATAAAACATCATTATATATTTGATCATATGAATACTCTGAGATAGGAGCATCATGTAACAAATCAGAATGAGCTCCAATTTTTAATATTGTATGATTATCTTTTATATCCTTAATTAAATCATACCCCATATATTGTAACAAAGATGGATCAAAATCACCTGTTTTATCACCAATCCAACCTCCTATACAAAATACTACTGAATTATAACCATACTTTTCTAATAATGGTAAAGCATACTTATAAGTAGAAACATAACCATCATCAAAAGTAATCAATACAGACTTTTCAGGTAAATCTATATTAAACTGTAACCAATTATACAAATCATCAGTAGTAATAGAATTATAACCATTATCCTTTAAATACTTCAATTGACTTTCAAAATTCTCAACAGTAGCCACGTACATATTTTCCTTTTGATACTTTTCTTTATCAGCAGAAGGTAAAATGTGATGATATGTCAAAACATATACCGAAGTACTTCCCCCATAAATTTCTCTTATCCTAGCAGAAAGTCTCTTATGATATTCATTTTTTAAAACCTTAATTCCAAATAACCCTAAAAATACCAATAATACTAATGACACTAATATTATTAATAAAACACCTAACTTCTTTTTCATAATTTCCTCTATTTAAAATTCATATTTTCTTTTATTTGTGTAGTAGAAATACCATCCGTTCTATCTAAAAAAACAACCTCACAATATTCTTTTAAATAGCTAAATCTATCACTTGAAGCCCAATCACTTCCCATTACAACTACATCAATATTATTATTCTTAATATCCAAAACTTTTTGTTCCCAATTTTTTTCAGGTATAACTTCATCTACATACTTTATTGCTTCCAACATCTCTTTTCTTATCTCATATGGATAATAAGATTTTTTCCCCTTTATTTCATTAAACTCATCAGTTGACAAACCAACAATTAAATAGTCTCCTAATTCTTTTGCCCTTTTAAGCAATCTAACATGTCCATAATGCAGCAGATCATAAGTTCCATAAGTTAATACTTTCTTCATAAATCCTCCTATTTTAATATCTCTTTTAGTATTCCTTCTCTACTATTACCTGTTTTATATTTATTAGTATAATTCAAAATTTTCTTTCTTTCATCCTTATACTTATCTTTACCATTTAAAATATCTTCAAAAAACATATATAACTCATTTAAATTTCTTATCTTTTCACCAGGCATATAATCTTCTGGATTATCAACAATAAATCCCCTATTTTTCTTATAATCATCAATATCAGCAATTAAAAACCCTATTGGTCTATCTAATAATAAATAATCAAAATATATAGAAGAATAATCAGTTAATAAAACATCACATTCACCCACAAAATTATATAATTGAACATTCTTCTCATTCAAATCCTTATCCTGTAAATAAATAATATTTGATAATTTAGAATCTTTAATAAAATCAGTTAATTGTAAATGATGAATCTTTATTAATAATTTAATATTATTCTTCTTTAAAAAATCATTAAATTTCCAAAGCTTTTCTTCACTATCAATACCCTGTATAACAAAAGGATTTATAATATCACTATCCTTCGTATATTGTGACTGTCTAAATGTAGGCATTAATAAAAATACTTTTTCCCCTTCTTTAAAATCAATTACTTTAGAAATTACACCCTTATTCTCAAAAAGCAAATCATTTCTAGGATTACCAGAAATTATAATTTGATTATCTTTAACACCAATAAACTTCTTAAACCAAGAAATTACATTTTTTGACGGTACAATAGCATAATCATAAATATTACTTAAATCCCTTCCACCAGACTTTAAAGGAGTTCCATGCCATAAATTAATAACTACTTGATCTTGTTTTCTATAATTAAACCAATAAGGATGAGTAAAAAAGAAATACTTAGCTTTACCTATTAATTTATAAAACTTTATAAGATCAAATAAATGTCTATTATTTCTAGAAATAAATGTTACATTATTAATACCTTTATTAATCTCTCTATACTTTAAAACATCATTTACAATCCATATAATACAATACTTATTATTATACCCCTTATCAATCATATATTCATATAAAGCCCTAGCATTATCACAATAATCTCCTTCACTTTCAAATACTATAACATTAGGTATAACTGACTCTTTATAAAAAAACATTTTTCTTATAACATTTTCATAAAATATTCGTATCTTCAAAATCAAAGTATTTATAATTTTCTTAATCATTTTTTCACCCTATTACCCTTTATTTTTTTTAATTTTTCCTTAATTAATAATACTGTTTTTTTTCTTTCATCTTTATTTAAAATAACAAATATATTAATAACAAGAGCAACTAAAGCAACAATAAAAGCATCTACTAAAAACATAAACCAACTATTTATAGGTATTATTCTCTTAATACATAAAGCTAAAAAAGTAACACCAATAGTAGAAAATGTATTTTTAAATATAGTTGGATAAAAAGTATTCCATTTAAGTTTAACACATTTTGCACCATAAATTGGTAAGAAAGCCAAAGACTTAGCAAAAGATATTACTGTACTTGTACCAGCAATAACAAATAATCTAACATAATTATCATCAAAAACATTTAATAAAACTAAAACAATTAAAATATTTATAACAGAAGAAATAATTAAAAATATTGAAGATTGTTTTACTTTATTAGTAGTAGAAAATAGATTCCATAATGGCTCTAAAGGCATAGAAAACATCATACCTAAACCAGTTACTAAAGATAATGCCCATAACAAACTACTATCAGCAGTAGGAACCCATAAATTATAAAAGTCTTTTCCTAGCCCTATCATTATTGAAAGTGGAACACATGCAAACATACCTACTAATTTCATAGAAAAAATTAATTGTTCTTTTATTTCATCATAATCACCCTTAGCATAACTAATAGTTAGTTGTGGTGAAAAAACAGAAGTCAAACTACCAAAAAATGAAAGAATAACATTAGGTAATGTCTTAGCAATTGATAAAATTCCCATCAAAGTAGAGTTTATAAATGTATTAGTTAAGAGCAAATCAAGCCCAGAACTTAAAAGTCCAGCAAGTTTAGTAATAGTATTCCATATACCAGACGCAATAAGTGCAAATATTGATTTTCTATCAAAATACTTTTTATCAAACTCAATCTCTGGTAATAACTTCTTTACATACTTATAATTATACAACGATACAACCAAAGTAGCAGATAAAGTCGCAAGTCCAACATACCATAGTCTTGTAGGAAGAAAAACAAAAGTCACAACAAGAATTAAAGATCTTATAGCTTGACTTTCAATCTGTCTCAATGAGGATAAATAAAGTTTATTAGTAGCATAAGTAGAAACCCCAAATACAGAAGTAATAATAGTTATAATAAAATTAATAAATAATATAATCCATAAAACTCTAACACTATGTAATAATTCACTAGGTACAGATATTATATTAGGCAAAAATGCAATAATAATCACCATAGGAATAAGAAGTACTAAACTAATTATTACATTTCCAATCAAAACAGAGTTAAACATCTTATTAGCAGAATCATATTTTTTTTGACATAAATCTATAGTAATAAACCTAGAAGCCATAGAATTAAGAGCAATAGTAACTAACTGAGCATAACTTATAAAATCATTAGCAAGTCCAACAAAACCATATGCATCAGCCCCTAATTTTTCTAATATAAAAGGAACAAGAAAAAAACTTATTGCCATATTAGTAACAACAAGAAAGATCTGGCAAAAAAGATTTATAAATAATTGATACTTAGTACTAGAATCAATTTTTTTCATTAATTTATTAAACATAAATAATTCACCTAATAAAATTATAACATCTTTATAAAAGATTTTCTAGTAAATATATAAATAAAAAAATTAGAGCAAATTATCTTTCTACTCTAATCTTAGCAGAAGAAGAAACATCTAAAATACATTTACCTCCAATAGGAAAAGTAATCATCGGAGAAACATGTCCAAAATCAACACCATATACAACTGGAATATTTTTGATCTTATCTCTTTTTAAAATAAACTCCCACTTCTCATCATTCATAGAAGAAATATCCTGACACCTTCCAATAACAATTCCCTTTACGAACTTAAAATCAGGTAGTTGAGACAATGACTCAAAATTACGATCAAATTCATAGAAAAAATTTTCTAAAGTTTCTCCATCATCTTCTAAAAATAAAATTGTATTCTTTAATGATGGCATATAACAAGTACCTTGTAATAAATTAAGTGTACAAAGATTACCTCCTATAATAGTACCACTTGCATGCCCTTTATTAATAATTTTTATTCCTGGATTATTAAACACCTTTTCCTCTAAAGAATAATAATCCGTATAAGTTAAAGAAGGTTTAACATCAAATTTTTTATCAAAAATAATTTTTTTAAAATACTCATCAGTATATGAAAAATCATACTTTAAACTAGAAAACGTAGGACCACATAAAGTTATAACACCAGTTTTTTTATATATTGCATTAAGCAAAGCTGTAATATCAGAAAAACCACATATAAGTTTAGGATTATTTTTAATAATATCATAATCAATATAATCTAATATTTGATTAACATTATACCCACCATGAGCACACATAATAAGTTCAACATTTTTATCTAAAAAGGCATCTTCTAAATCAGAAACCCTATCTTTAATACTTGCACATCCCAATAAACTAGTTTTAAAAACATTTTTACCATAAGTAACTTTATATCCTAAATCCTCAAGCTTTTTAGAAGAAATAAAATATTTTTCTTTCAAACTCCTAGAAGGAGCAATTATTCTAACCTCTTTCATATTATTTAATCAAATCATTTAACATTTCTTTGATCTTTTCATTTCCTTCCAAATCAATAATTTTCTTAATCTTTTCATCCTTATCATAACACTTTAAAACATTCTCATATTCTAACAATTTATCTTGAGTAGTTTTAATTTGTTTAAAAATAGCATTTCTACTTACACCAAAATTTTCACCTATTTCTCCAAAAGACAAATTATCAAAATAATAACTAGTAAAATATTGTCTCTGTTTATCAGTAAGTAAAGCCTCATAGTAGTCATATAAAATAGTTAAATAAACTTCCCTTTTCATTTTACCAAATCCTTAAACAATCCATATATATAATTTTCTATATCAAACGCTTGTAAATCTTCCTCAGTCTCACCCATACCAATAAATTTAACAGGAATTCCAACCTCCTCTTTAATAGCCAAAACTATTCCTCCTTTAGCAGTACCATCAAGTTTTGTCAAAACTATTCCAGTAACATTAGTAGCTTCTTTAAACACCTTTGCTTGTGAAATACCATTCTGTCCAGTTGTAGCATCAATGACAAGTAGAGTTTCATGAGGTGCATCTGGAATAAAATTTCCTATTACTCTATTAATTTTTTCAAGTTCATTCATAAGGTTAACTTTATTTTGTAATCTTCCAGCAGTATCAATTAAAACTATATCATAATTATCATCTTTTGCTCTTTTTAATCCCTCAAAAACAACACTAGCAGGATCTTTCAAAGAAACATCGCCATAGAAACCACAGCCTATTTTATCAGCCCAAGATTTCAATTGTTCCACTGCTCCAGCTCTAAAAGTATCAGCTCCAACTAACATAACTTTTTTACCACTCTTCTTCTCTTTACTAGCAATTTTAGCAATAGTAGTAGTTTTTCCAACACCATTAACTCCTACAAATAAAACAACAGTAATTCCGTCCTTAGCATAATTTAATTTACTAGAAATAACCGAATCATTTACATAAATAACAAATAATTCATCTACTATTATCTCTTTTAATTCCTTAGGATCAGTAATCTTTTCTTTCTTAACCCTACTCCTAAGTCTATCCATAAAACTCATCACAGTATTAACACCAATATCAGCCATAATAAGTATTTCCTCTAACTCATAAAAATACTCTTCATTTATCTTTTCATACTTATTAGTAATATTAATTAACTTAGATACAAAATTATCTCTTGATTTTGTTAAACCCTTTTCATAAACATTTATACCCTTTTTATCACCTTTATTAAAAGCTGTTTTTATCTTATCAAAAAATCCCATATAATCACCAAAATAATTATATCATAAATAAAAAAAATATGTTAATTATTAATTATCATATTTTTTCAAACTATCATTAAATAAATCAATAAGTATTTTTAAAATCTCATTATTCTCAACACTCTCTAATGTACCATCATTATAATTAGCAGATAAAATTCTATAATTATCAGATAACTCATCATTTTCTAATAACTCATTAACATACAAATATTCAATACCATCATGAACTAAAGCATCAAGAACCAAAACTCTTTTGTCATCATCAAAAGTAATTATATCTTTTCTCTTAAAACTCATATATCCTCCATTACATAGCCTTCTTTAAAGAAGGAAAAAAATCATCATCTATTTTTCCATTATAAGTAGAAATAGAAATAACCCTCTTCTTAAAACTATCAGTAACTAACCCCTTCTTATTAGCTAAAGGCTTGTTATCTATAATAGGCTCTAACACTTCAGAATCACTAGATACTTTTGGAACCACTAACTCAACCTCATTATTTTTTTCACTTATAGGTTCCAAAATCATTAATAAAGTATTCTTTTCCTTTTCTAAGACTATTAATCTTTCATTTAATGCCTTAATTCTATTTTCATTCTCAATAATCCTATTACTTAAAGTAGCAATTAAATCATTACCGCCATTTGTAACTTTATACTTCAATTCTTCAATAGAAATATTACATGCATCTATTTCATTCTTTACTCTTCTTATTTCTAAATCATTTAAATAAAACTTAGTATATACATTATCTAAAATCTTTAAATCTTGAGAATTAATTGTTTTTTCCATAAAAACATCTCCCTTTATACTCTAAACACTACACTACATTAAGATTATATCAATAAATCTAAAAAATGTAAATCTCCAAAAATATTTATATATTAATTATTATTTATTTTACACAAAATTTACAAAAATATGTTAAAATAAAAATATATTAAAAAAGGAGTCAGTATGAAAAAATTTAAAAAAGAATTCAAAGAATTTATTCAAAGAGGAAGCGTATTAGATCTTGCCGTTGGTATGATTATGGGTACTGCATTTAACTCTATTGTAACATCATTAGTAAATGACATAATAATGCCTATAATAGGAATTTTAATAGGAGGTCTTCATTTCAAAGGATTATCTATCAAAATTAAAGATGCTGTAATAACATATGGTAACTTTATTCAAAATGTAGTAGATTTTCTAGTTGTTGCATTATGCTTATTCTATGTAGTGAAAATAATAAATAAATTAGAAAAAAAGACAAAAAAAGAAGAAGTAAAAGAACCACCTAAAAAAAGTGAAGAAATTCTCTTACTAGAAGAAATCAGAGACCTATTAAAAAAGAATGATAAGAAAAACTAATTCTCATCATTCTTTTTAATTCCTCCAAATCTTCTATCTCTAGATTCATACTCCTCAATTGCCTTATCAAATTCTTTTTCATCAAAAGCTGGAAAATAAGTTTTAGGAAAATAAAACTCTGCATAAGCATTTTGAAAAAGTAAAAAATTACTAAGTCTATTCTCCCCGCTTGTTCTTATCATAAGATCAACTGGAGGTAAATCATGATACATATATTTATACAAAGTATCTAAATCTATTTTCTCATTATCTAATTTACCATCTAAAACATCTCTATTGATTTTCTTTACAGCGTCAAGTATTTCATACTGTCCACCATAATTAACACATATATTAAAAATTCCCTTAGTGTTATTTTTAGTTTTTTCTTCTACATCATCAATCGTTTTTAAAACACCACTAGGAAGTGGACTTCTTCTACCAGAAAAAACAACTTTAATACCCTTCTTATCTAACTTATCACCATAAGTTCTAAAAGCTGTTTTAAACAAATTCATTAAATAATCAACTTCTTTTTTATCTCTCTTAAAATTTTCAGTAGAAAAAGCATATACGCTTAAAACTTTAATACCTTTATCAAAAATATATTCACTTAATTTTACTAAATTATTAAAACCATGATAGTGACCCTGACTACGCGTCATTCCTCTTTCTTTTGCCCATCTACCATTACCATCTAAAATAATGGCAACATGATTCAAATTATTCATAATATTTCACTCCTCTATAAACATTATAACAAAAATTAAAAATTATTAAATAAAAACTTATAAAAAAACATAAAATATAATAGGTGAAAACATGAAAAAAGAAAAAATTAAAAATATAATTATATCAATTTTAATACCCATAATACTTGGTGCTATAGTAAGTTTCATAATAAGCTTTTCTATGAAAAGCTTTGATAATTTAAACAAACCACCACTAAATCCACCAAAAATATTATTTCCAATATTTTGGACAATATTTTACATTTTAATGGGAATATCCCATTATCTAACCAAAAACGATGAAGAATCAAACAAAATATACTATAAACAATTAATAGTAAATCTTTTATGGAGTATAATTTTCTTCACTTTAAAGCTTAGACTATTAGCGTTCTTATGGATCTTATTACTAATATGCCTAATAATAAAAATGATAATAACATTTAAAAAAGAAAATAAAACTGCTGCCTACTTACAAATTCCATATTTAATCTGGGTTATATTTGCAACATATTTAAACTTAGGATTATATATATTAAATTAAAAAAAGACTTAGTCTTTTTTATTTTGTTGTGTAATTATAATAATTAAACTCTGCTAACTCCTCATATATCAATTCCAAATCATCCAAATCAGTATTCTCATTTAAAAACTCTCCTAAATCGAACATCAATTGTTTAATATCAGAATACTTACCTATATCAAAACCATAACTCTTCAAAACCAAAACTTGAACATCCGTTAGCAAAATACCCTTATAATTCTTATGCATATCAAAAGTAATATCCTTACTTAACTGATCAACATCATAACAAACATCATTAACCTTCATCATCAATCACCTCATACAACTTATCAAGTATTTTTACCATAGCCAAAGTATCAAGCTCACAATACTTTAACAAATTATTTCTAGTTTTAATAATTTCTTCATTACTTTTTTTATCAAGATTTAAATATGCATTCATAGCCTCAGAACCATTATGAACCTCATCTAATTTTTTATAATTCAAATCATTTCCACACAAAGCTGGTAAAACATATTTTATAGAGTAAGATCCTTTCATTTCTTTAACATAAAAATCATGATTATAAAAAGGAATCATTAAATCTTTTATATTATTATAAATTTTCATCAAATCATCTGACAAATCAGGAAACATATAAGCTAATCGTTTAATAACAGACTTTTCAAAACTCATATTATATGCTAAAACACATACATCACCAGGAATATCCTCAATTAATTTTAAAGCCAAAGCTCTCATAGGATTTTCACCCTCTTTAGCTAAAAACTCCTTATGGAACAACAAACCACCCTTTTCATTCATAAAATGCAATGAATACTGAAAAGGAATCTGCATATAAGGTTTAACCATGTCCCACATAGGAATAGATTGTTGAAAAGTCTCAAAATCTAAAAAATACAATGGATAACTTAAAGTACTTAAAAAGCTCTTTATATTTTCTTTATTAATAATACTATCATTACTAAGTTCTATCTCAAGTTGATCCATTTGTTTAGAAGTGATCTTTTCATCACTACTTAATATATCTTTAAAAGTAATCAAATTCTTATGATATAAATTATATTTCTTCGAAACACTCATTGAAGCAATATCAAATACATTAGGTTTACTTAAACATCTTTGACAATATGGTTTATAAATACAAGTATATGGCTTATCACAATAAACATCTATATCAATATCACAAACACTATCATCAATATTTTTTAACTCACAAATCCTATCTCTTACATACTCATATCTATTTTTAGCGTATTCTGTAACATCCTCTAAAAGAAACAACTCTTTTAAATTAAGTTCCCCTCTTCTAACATAATTAGAATTAACATACATAATATATACATTTCTAATATTTAATTTTAAATTAGTTAAAACATAATATTGATATGAAACATCTTCTCTATAAATATCTTTAACTTCAGTTGAAGATTTTACCTCGTATATATCATAAAAATCACCATTTCTCTTCAAAATATCAACACTACAAAAATTATCATCATAAACAAAAGAAGCTTCAGTAATAACATTACATCCTTCTTTCATCTTCTTATTTGTCAAAGAAATCATATCATTTAAATTATCAGAAAATGGTATTTCAAAAAAATCTCCAAAATATCCCATGGCAACATCTCCAACTACATTACCATTATCAAAAACAGCTTGATTAACCAACTCATCATCTGCATACTCAGGATGAAAAATATCTAACCATAGCATCTTTTTACACAATAAACCTCTACAATATTTAGACTTAGACAAATTCACATTATCACCTACTACTAATTACTATCTTTTTTATCTTCATTACTTTCAATATACTTTAAAATTTTTCTTTGATTTTTCAATATTTCTTTCATTTCTATATGTAATTCTTCTAAAAGAATCTCACTCTTTAAATCTGTATTATAATCATTTTGATTTCTTAAACTATCCTTTTTAGCCTCCCTATTTTGACTCATCATAATAATTGGAGCTTGAATAGCGGCAACACAAGATAAAACTAAATTAAGTAAAATAAAAGGATAAGGATCTAAATCCTTGAAAACATAAACATTAAGCAAAATCCATCCCAACAAAAATAACACAAAAAGAATAATAAAAGCCCAACTTCCTGCAATTTTAGTCAACTTATCCGCAACCAAATCTCCAACCTTTCTAGACTCTTTTTCTTTCTTATCAACATCAACAGCTATATTATTTTCAAATAATAAATCCATAACTTCATCGTCATTATAAGCATCAACATCTTTATTTATAAGCATTTTTACAATTTCTTTTTTAACTTTTCTATTTTCCATAACTACCACCTATACTATTATAACATCTTTTTAAAACATTTACATATTAAACTATATTTAGTATAATCAAAATAAATAATGGAGGCAAAATATGGATAACTATATAATAATAAATACAAAAAATCTAATAGACAACGTCAAAAAAATAACAGAAAAATATAACAATTACGAATATTACATAGCAGTAATAAAAGCAAATGCATATGGTCACGGACTAGAAATATCAAATTACTTAGAAAATACAAAAATAAACTACCTAGCAGTTTCAACCCTAGAAGAAGCAATAAAATTAAGAAGTATAAATAAAAACTTTCCAATACTATGTCTACACCCTATAAAAATAGAAGACATCAAAACTTGTATAAAACATAACATAACTATCACTATAACAAACTATGATTTTTATAAGGAATTAATAAAACAACCAATAAATAAAAAATTAAAAGTACACTTAAAACTAAATACAGGTATGAATAGATTAGGTATTGAAAACATCAATGAAATTAACGAAATATACAACAATTTAATAAACAACAAAAACATAGAATTAGAAGGAATATATACACATATGGCAACTCTAGGAATAATAGATAAAAAATGGGATGAACAAATAAATAACTTTATAAAATTAACAAGTCAAATAGATCTAAACAAAATAAAAATAAGACATATTTTTAGTAGTAATTCATTATATCTACATAAAAAATTACCATTTTTAAATGGTGTAAGAATAGGACAAATGTTATATAATAGTCATTTCAGTCCTATAAATGAAACAGGTTTAATAAACAAACTAAAAAAAATAAAAAGAAATATGATAAGAAATAAATTAAAACTATCTCCATTAAACAATAATTATGAATTAGATTTAAAAAATACCTTAACCCTTTGTAGTACCATTATAGAAATTAAAAAAGTAAAAAAAGGAGAAACAATTGGATATGATGCAACCTATAAATTAGAAAAAGATTCTTATATAGCAACAATACCAATTGGATATTCAGATGGTTTAAGTAAAAATATAAAATATATTTCTATAAAAGATAAAAAATATAAAATAATTGGTGAAATAAACATGTGTATGATAACAGCACTAGTAGATAAAACAATAAAAATAAGTGATGAAGTTATTATATTTGGAAACAATTGTATTAAACCGCAAGATATAAATGAACCAATACCACATCTATATTCATGTTTAGACAAAAATATAAAAAGAATATACAAATAAAAGCTTCCGCAAAGGAAGCTTTTTCTTAACCATGATCATGTAAAATATATCTAGCGTTCTTTCTTTCCAAAGATTTAACTCTTTTATCATATGCTTTTATCACATCATCTTCATACTTTAATTTACCATTATATCCTATTAAACCCAAAACATATTTAGTAAAATACGGATTTAAAATCAAAAACGGTCCAAGTAAATATGTACCAAAAAAATGATGATAACAAATACCTTCAATATTTGAATTTTCATTTACACCAAAGCAACCTTCTCTAGCAGTAATAAAAGGATGTTTTATATCACCATACATATAAGTAAACTGACTCTTGTTTCCCACAATTTTCATATCTTTATAATTCCCTATAAATAAAGAATTATGTCTCTTATTTTTATCTCTAACAAAATAATTATCAAAAACACCAAGCCCTTTTGTCTTTTTACCATCCTCTAAAATATACTTACCAAATAACTCAAAAGCACTACCAGTAGCAATAACTAAAACATCATTTTTTATTAATTCAATAAGTTTCTTCTTATATTTTCCTAACTCTTTTAAAATAATATCTTGATACTCATCTGGCATAGAACCAATATAAATCATAGAAACCTTATGATTAACAAAATAAGGTTCCTCATTTATAGAAGTTTTGATAAAATTAGCCTTAGGTAAACATTCTTCTAAATATCTAACATTTGCTAAATCTCCATAAATATTAGTCAATTCAGGATAAAGAATTTCAATTTTCATACTATTTATCCTCCTTAATTCTTCTAATTACTTCATCTTCAATATTCTTAGCCTTAGCATAACAATCTACTTCATATAAAATATATATCTTATCAATTCCCTTAGTGCTAACATACTTAGAAGTCTCATATTCATCCTCAACACACACTATTTTTTCTCTATCTATTCCTGCCATTAAAAGTCTAACAACATAATCTAAATACTTATTACTACCAACTATTATCTTCTTAACATTATCTTTATTTAAAAACTCAAAATCCGTCTCATATAACCAAGTAACAGTCTCTGTTTCATCAACATTACCATAAGCTTCATTTAGAATCATGATAACTTCAAAATTAGAATTATCACAAGCCAAATAATCAAAAACTGTAGAAGAAGCACTAACATTTTGGCCCTTTGTCATTTGCATAGCAATTTCTATACCATTAACAATCAGCCTATTTTCTCTAAGCTTTGGAACATGTATTTTTTTAAAATCCTCTATAATCTTATTATCATCCAAACCATAAAATTTAGCAAAAGTATACACTGCCATAACATTATAAGCATTAAAAATTGAATCAGATACAATTGGACATAAAATAGTTTTATCTTTATGCCTTATATTCATAGTCTTATTATCATAATCAATATTAGAACCTATAAAATCTGCTTCTTTAGATTTAAAACCACACTTTGGACAAATAAATTTACCAATATGTCTATAATGTTGATATAAATATTTAACTTCATTATAACACTTTGGACAAACCCTAAAATCATCAGCCATATAATTTTTTACTCCATCAAAATCCTTTTCAATAGCAAAAAATCTTTTTTCATTAGGACAATTAACAAAGCTACTAATTGGATCATCTGCATTTAAAATTAATTTAGCACGAGGAACAGTATTAATAGCTCTCTCTAAAATAGAATTAATATAGCTTGGATATGCATTTCTTCTTATCGAATCACGACATATATTTGTAACAACGATATAATCAGGATCAATATCTGGAAATGTATCAATTGAAGTCTTTTCATCTGCTTCTAAAACTGCAACATCCACTATTGGTTTATTAAAAATATTAACAGCACCAAGTAAACATCTAATATGTCCCGCTAAAGTATTAGCGCCCCAATCATTATAAGCAACCTTCAATCCTTCTTCCCTAAGTAAATCTGTAATAAGGCTAGAAGTAGTAGTTTTCCCATTAGTACCAGTTACAACTATAGTAAGTTTTGGTTTAGCTAACCTCTTTAATATTTTACTTGTAAAACGATACGCAAGTAAACCTGGTCTATCATCCCTTTCGTCTCCTTTAATCTTATTAATTAACATTAAAAACTTACCGGCCCATAAGCCTAAAAAAAATCTTATCATACTATCACCTACTTATAGTATACCATTTAAACAAAAAAGATAAAATATTTAATTTAATTTTATCTTTTCTTAACATACTCATACTTCTTATGAAAATCAAAATCCAATAATTTTTTTCTCATATCACGAAGTATATTCTTTTTATTATTAATATCAGTTAAATTTCTTATTTTAACATTCTTACCAAAAAAGTTTTCTCCAATTACTTTTAAATTAGAAAAATCAACGTAATTTAAATCCAAATTATTAGGCAAAAAATTATCCCCAGCTTCAACTAAACTTCTCATATCCAAATAATATAACTTTTCATTACAAAACATAAATTTATATCCAGTCTTTTTTACTTTAGGTAAAATAGCTTTTTCTAAAATAACATTCTTATACAAAAAATATCTATCAATAATTTCTAAATCAGGTAAAAATAATTCTTTCATATTTAAATTATCATATAAAAAACTATGTCCAACCACTTTAAGTTTAGAAGCATAAAGCCTCTTAAGTACGCTATTATTATCCAAAAATTCATTACCAGCAAAAATCAAACTAGGCAAACACAACTCCTCCAAAGAGCAATTAAAAAACAAAAATCCCCTACCAACAACTTCAACTTTTGGTGCATATAACCTATTCAAACATTTATTTGAATGTAAAAAACCATCTCCACATCTTTTTAAACAAGGCAAAGAAAGTTCTGACATATTCCAATTAAAAAACAAAAAATCATTACCAATTTCACTAACATTAGGAGCATCAAATTTAGATAATTTACTATTATGATAAAAAAATGAATCACCAACAATCTCTAAATTTGGAAAAGATAAACTTCTTATATTATGATTATCCTTTAAAAAATCATCACCTATAGTTACAACATTAGGTAAACAAATGTTATTTAAAGTATCATTTCTTCTTAAAAAACAATCACCAATTTCAACAACATTAAAAGCCTCAAAATCACTAATACCACCATTTAAATACAAAAAAGAATTTCCTATTATTTTTAAAGAAGCAAAATGCGCAGTAACCAAAGAATTATTAAAATAAAGAAAATTATCATTTATATTTAAAACATTATCATCAATAATACCTATTATTTTATTATTACCATTTAAATTTATCACAATATCTTTATTATTATCAAAAACTATTTTAACCTCTTTAAAATCATCCTTATTTCTAATAGAAATATTTTTAATATCAGAAAATAAATCCAAAAAAGAATCATTTATTCTATCATCATATAAACTTATTCTTTTATTTACTAAATCTAATATAAAATAATCCATAACTATAAACTTTTCTTTATCATATTTTTTAACTACACCATTATCAATTATTATATTATCTGGACAATAATAAATATCATTTACATCATAATTATACTTATAATATTTTCCATTAACATCCCTAACATATCCAAATATATCTAACTCATATTTATTTCTTTGTACTAAGCCATAATCCTTTTCAAAAGCCTTTGTCAATCCAGGTATAATATTTTCCAAATTATTACTAAAAGTTGCATCAGCATTAATAACCCTATGATTATATCTATTTTTAATACTCAAAGTATTAGAATCTCTAGTAAACTGTATACTCAAAACAGATGTTCCGTATAAATCTTGTCTTTCAGGAGTAGTAAAATCTTCTCTTCTAATATCAGAAACATTCTTCTTTACCGCAAAAAACACCCTATTAGTAATTAATTTATCTCCATTAAAAGTACATAACTTTTCCCCATCAGCATAATACTTCTTAAAACTTTGAATGTCATCTTCACTTAAACACTCATCATATAAAATATAACCAGCCTCATCCATTAATTCTTTAGCAGTCTTAGTAACAATTTCTTCATATTTAATACTATCTACAAAATTAAATATAAAATTTCTAAAATTTAAAAACACATCATCTTCAAGTAAATCATTAAATAAATCACGAGAAGGATAAAAATATTTAAGTAACAAGCCAGAAAGTAAACCTTCAGTTTCTAAAATAGTAGGAAAAGAAGTTCTACAAAAATGCATCATTTCTTCTCCATACTTTTTCTTTATAATTTTCAAATCATAATTATCCATCATACCACCAGCTCAATAATGCTTATTATACTATAAAATATTAAAATTAACAATAAAATAGCACAAAAAAAGAACTTTCGCTCATTACTCTATATAATTGTTTTCAATAAATACCAAAGCATAATAAAAACCTTGAAAATTCAAGGTTTATAAACATAATGGTCGGGAAGACAGGATTTGAACCTGCAACCCCTTGGTCCCAAACCAAGTGCTCTACCAAGTTGAGCCACTTCCCGAAGTGGTGTCCTGGAAGGGATTTGAACCCCTGACCGACGGCTTAGAAGGCTGTTGCTCTATCCAGCTGAGCTACCAGGACACGATTAGCATTAATCCCAATGCTTTTTCATTATATAATAATATTTTTAAAAATGCAATACTTTTTACAATTTTTTCATTTTTTAATCTCCAGTTTAACTACTTCATTATCAATAAATCTAACAACATTTTTATTATAATTTAAAAACAAAGACTCAACAAGTGGATGATACAAATTTTCAAATTGACTAATATCCTCATTAAAAACCAACTCAATAGCATTATCTGAAATAGTATAATTAAGTAACTTTAATTTACTAGGAAAATAAGAAACTATTCCCTCTAAGAAAACATAATTACTCAACTCATCCACTATTATTTCGATTTTCTCTCTATCATCATTTATATACTTTGTAACAAAAAAATCATTACCATAGCTATCATAAAAACATAAAAATACTTTATTTATATTTATATTACTATTCAATTCATATACTTTATTTATTCCATAATCCTTAGTAAGAACAGTCGGTAAAGATTTCAAAGTATTAGGTACATAAGTAAGTAAATTATTATCAACATAAATCTCTACTCCTAAAACTTCCTCAAAAGAAGTAACAGTATAAGTTATAGCCTCAATCATTTTTTCTGATTGATCAGCACTAATATCTAATAACTCTTTAGAAAAATATATTTTTAAAATATCACCATTTAAAGAAACCTCCAAAACCTTAGTGCCAACTGGTAATATTGGCTTATAATATGATGGTAATAAACTATTTTTATTATTATCACAAATCATTATATTAAGCATTTCTTCAATCTTTTCTTCAACACTTAACTTCTGATCAACATAAACAGAAGCAAGTGAAATATAATTATTTTCATTTAAAGTATATACATACATATTAGTCTCATTTTTATTACTCTTTTCACTCTTATCATAATCAATAAAAAATGTAGTTATAACAATCAAGCAAAAAGAAATTATTGATACCAAAAATATCTTATTAAGAGCCTTTCTTTTTAACACAATATCACCTAATAAATTATATGAAAAAACATGTGATTTAACACATGTTATAAAGAAATTTCATTTGATTTTAAAAGTTCAACTACAGCACCTGCTCTACCCTTAACCCCAAGTTTCTGCATAACATTAGAAATATGATTTCTAACTGTTTTCTCACTAATATTTAATGTATCAGCTATATCTTTTGTTGTATTATTTGAAACTAATAATTCAAATACTTCTTTTTCTCTTTTAGTAAGTATTGACTTCATTATATCCTCACTTTCAGATGATGGTATTTATATTCTTCATTTTATATTATGAAAAACATAAAAAAATGTGAGGGATTTAATCACAAAATTTTACTGTTATATTCATAGGTTCATTAAACTTTTCTTGTACCAATCGCATAACTTTATTAGCCAAAGCAACATCATGTTCCTTCTTTTGTAAAACTAATGAAACAGAAGTATCACTAACTTCAACATAACTATCAAGCTTCATATTTTTAGAAATAGAATCACTAATATCATCTTCTAAACCTTTATAATTTGTAATACTCTTAATAGTATCATAAGCTTTACTTTTTTCTTTAGCATCTTTAGAAGTATTAATTGTTTCTTCTAAATCTCTTATCTTTTCTTCTCTTTTTTCATCTAATTCAATTTTTAAAGATGTAATATAATTATCATCTTTTTTTAAAGAATTAACTTCCTCAGTACCACTATTATCACTATTACCACTTTTATCATTATTTGTCTTTATAGTACTATTATTAGTAGATAACAATTCATTTGGCATAGTTATATAATATATACTAAGTACTAAAATCAAACTAAATAAAGTTAAAAACCATATACCCTGTTTATTAATCATAATATCCTCCTGATAAATATTATGAAACATAAAAGAAAAAAGACCATTATTTTTTTTCAACAGTCTCTTCTTTCCCTAAATTATTAAAATAATCTCTAACTTTCTTCTCTAATTCTTCACTAAGTTTTTTATTTTCTCTAAGTAACAATTTAACATTTTCTTTTCCTTGGCCGATCTTTTCACCATTATATGAATACCAAGCACCACTCTTATCTAAAACACCTATTTGAACAGCCAAATCAATAATTTCACTTTCCTTAGAAATTCCTTCTCCATACATAATTTCAACTATAGCTGTTTTAAAAGGAGGAGCAACTTTATTTTTAACAACCTTTATAGCAGTTTTATTTCCTACTACATTGTCACCTATTTTAATTTGTTCTCCACGTCTAACATCAAGTCTTATAGAAGAATAAAACTTTAATGCTCTTCCACCAGGAGTAGTTTCAGGATTTCCAAACAATACTCCAACTTTTTCTCTTAATTGATTAATAAAAATAGCAGTTGTTTTGGTTTTACTAATAGTACCCGATAATTTTCTTAATGCTTGAGACATAAGTCTAGCTTGTAAACCAACATGTGAATCTCCCATTTCACCTTCAATTTCAGCTTGAGGTACTAAAGCAGCTACTGAATCTATAACTACTATATCAATAGCATTACTTCTAACCAATGCTTCACAAATTTCTAAAGCTTGTTCACCAGTATCAGGTTGTGATAATAATAACTCTTTAATATTAACTCCTAACTTTTTAGCATAAACAGGATCTAAAGCATGTTCTGCATCAATAAAAGCAGCTCTTCCACCCTTTTTTTGAACCTCTGCTATAGCATGTAAAGCAACAGTAGTCTTACCAGAAGACTCTGGTCCAAATATTTCAATTATCCTTCCCTTTGGAAAACCATTAACACCTAAAGCAAGATCTAAAGTTATAGAGCCAGAAGAAGTAACCTCTACATTCATATGAGTATTATCTCCAAGTCTCATAATAGATCCCTTACCAAATTGTTTTTCAATTTCAGCCATTACTTGGTCTAAATCTTTATTATCCTTTTCATTCTTTAATGTTGTAACCTTTGTCATATTAATCCTCCTACCATCTGAAATAATCATACAATATGTTTTTATAAAAGTCAACAGTTTTTCAAACATTTGTTTGATTTCTATTTTTTGGTAATTTTTTATAATCAAAATAAAAAAATCCATAAAGGATTTTTAATTTTTGTCTTCTTCAAACTCATAAAATAAAGCTTTTTTATTTAATGAGTAATATTCAAACATAGAAACAATTGACATTATAGTACCAAAGAACAAGAAGAAATTAGATATTTGTAATCCCCATAATTCAAATGGTAAATTATAAAAGAAAGTCAAAGTCATTCCTATCATAAGACAAGCGGTTTTAATCTTTCCACTCAATTTAGCAGCTTGAACCTTACCTCTTCCAGCAGCCATCATTCTTATAGCATCAACAACAATATCTCTAACAACAATAACAACTGGTATTACAACTGGTATAAAACCATTCGCAGCAAAAATAACCAAAACTGAATTAACTAAAATCTTATCTGCTATAGCATCAACAAACTTTCCAAAATCTGTAACTAACTTTCTTTTTCTAGCAATCTTGCCATCTAAATAATCAGTAAATGATGCAAATAAAAATAAAATACCAGAAATAATATATTTTAACTCAATAGTAATATTTCTAAAATAAAACTCTGGCAAATCAATTCCCACTCTATTAAAAGGAAAAACCAACAATAAAATTATAAATAAAGCTAAAGCAATTCTTAAAAAAGTTAGCTTAGTAGGTAAATTAAATTTCATAAACAACTCCTTAACCAACAATATTTTTCTTCAAAACAAAATAAAAAACTAATAATATAAAAACAAGTAATACAATAATTATCAATAAAGTATAATTATTCTTTTTATTTTTAAGATCAGCAGTATATGGAGTACTAATCTTCTTCTCTTCTGTTTGCATCTTAACAAAACTATTATTTATATCATCAATAGAAATTTTTGAAGTTTTTTCAAACAAATAATCATTTAACTCATCAAGTAATTTATCCTCATCCAAATCCAAATACTTAGCATATAATGAAACCATATCTTTCAATTCCAAAATATCTTTAAAGACCTTATCATTTCCATCTTCCAAGTTTTCAATAACTACTGCATCAACTTTTAAATCATTTGAAACTTCCGCTATAGAAATGCCAATTTCTTCTCTCTTTTCTCTGAACTGTTCACCTATATATTTCAAAATAACACCTCATTCTTAATAATAACATTTAATAAGCCATGTTCTGTACCTATAAAAGGTGGCAAACATTTATCTATCTTTCGATTCTTAGTCAGATTCATTTTTCCTCCTAAAACTCCCCTACCATAATTTGGGTTTCTCACTTGTGGGGTTTACCTCGTTCCACTTTATAGTTTCCTATAAATATCGTCACTATGGCACTTTTATATCTAATTTAATCATATCATAAAGACTTAGATTATTTCGAAGCCGTTAGATTTCTCTACCTTAAGTTATTTTTTCCTTAAGCACAAACACTAAAAACATCTCAGTTTTTGTGAGCATGGACTTTCCTCTATATTAAAAAAATACAGCGTTTGCCTAAAATATTATTATTTATCCTCTTTTCCAAAAATTACATTTTCCAAATTAGAAAGCCTTTTTAAAATATCAACATTTGAAACATTCACATTTGAAGAACTAGCTTTAGCAATTTCAACATTAACATTAGCGTCTCTAAGTTGTTGCTTTAATCTTAAAATCTCATCAGTTAATTCATCTTTATCTTTTTCTTGTCCTTTAATTATATCAATTAAAGTTTGATAATCTTGAATAATCAAATCCAAAAATTGATCAACCTCTTTTAAACGATAACCTCTTGTATCAATTTTAAATTCTTTTTCTAAAATATCATCTGGTGTTAAATTTAACCTGTTTTGGTACATTGTATCACCAACCCTTTACAAATACAATTGTATGAAAAAAAACAATATTTGTCAATTCTTATTTATAAAGTGTAACTTAAGTTTTAAATTAACATCATTAGAATATTTCTTAACCCTTCCTAAAATATAATAAGCATCATTACTATTCATATTCTCACCATCCTAAAACAAATATACACATAAAAAATCAAGTTGTCATCTAGTTCGACAAATGCTTTCATTTTTTTCAAAATTATATAGTAAAATTATCATTTTAATAGTATAATTAATAAAGGTGATTATGTGATAAAATATCCTAATGAATTAAAGAAAAATTATCATAAATTTAAAACTTATGGCAATCGTGGAATGACCTTAGAAGCTGAACTAAATCAAACCAATGAATACTACTTAGAAAAAAACATAGCAGTTGTATATAAAAAGCCAACACCAATTCAAATAGTAAAACAAGTAGATGGAAAAATAACAGAAGCTTTCTTTAAAATTCCATCCACTACAGACTATAATGGCTTATATAATGGAAAATATATAGATTTTGAAGCTAAAGAAACAACACAAAAAACATCATTTCCACTATCAAATATTCACAATCATCAAATCAGACATATGAATAATATAATCAATCATAAAGGACTAAGCTTTCTAATAGTTAGATTCACAACTATTAACGAAACATATCTACTATTTACTAATGATCTATTAGACTTCTTAGAAAACAATACTAGGAAATCTATTCCATTAGAATTCTTTAAACAAAAAGGATACTTGCTAAAAGAAAAGTTATCACCTAGAATTGATTATATAGAAATAATAAAAGAATATGGAGGAAAATATGAAAAAAATTAAAAACATCTTTAAGCCCAAAGAAAAAAAGAACAATAAACAAAAGAATTACAAAAGAACAAAAAACAAAAATAATTTAGATAAAACAAGAATCTATAACGAAGCCAAAAACATTAAAGAAAGATTAACAAAAATACCACTATCAAAATATACATTAATATTTTTAGTAGTAGTAACAATCTTAGTATTCATAATAATGAAATTAATGTTTGGTACACTCTTAGCATTCTTTGGAATAATTATTTTTATAGTTTTAATTATTTTTTCCCAAATACTAGATAGGAATCCTAAAAATAGTAAAACCAGAAAAATAGTAAAAACTCTATTTATAATTGGATTAATAGGAATGATAATAGGAATAATCGCATTTGTAATATTCTTTATATATATATCAATAATATCAGCAAACAAATTTGATGTTAAAAAATTAGATAGAAGCGAAACCACAATTATATATGATAACAAAAACGAAGTAATGGCAACACTAGGAAGTGAAAAAAGAGAAAAACTAACCTATGATGAAATTCCTGAAATTTTAGTAGATGCAATAATTGCAACAGAAGACTCAAGATTCTTTCAACATAATGGTTTAGATGCTCCTCGTTTCTTAAAAGCCGTTTTAGGACAACTAGCAGGTTCAGGAGATGCAGGTGGTGGTTCTACTATCACAATGCAAGTATCAAAAAACAATTTCACATCATTTGATGCGAGTGGTCTACAAGGAATCATAAGAAAATTCTCAGACATTTACCTATCAATATTTAAAATTGAAAAGAAATTTACGAAACAACAAATATTAGAATACTATGTAAACACACCATACTTAGGTGGTTGGTCATACGGAATAGAACAAGCTTCACAAACATACTTTGGTAAACATGCTAGTGAACTAAACTTATCAGAAGCAGCAATAATAGCTGGTCTATTTCAAGCCCCAGGAGCATATGATCCACTTGTAGATCCAAAAGCAACAACTGAAAGAAGATCAACAGTCTTATCTTTAATGGTTAAACACGGATATATAACAGAAGAAGAAAAAAATATAGCAGAAGCAATAAAAGTTGAAGACCTAATCAACAGTAAATCTTCAAGTTCTACAAACATTTATCAAGATTACATAGATGCAGTTGTAAAAGAAATAACAAATAAATATGATATGTCCCCTGTTACAACACCTATGCTAATATATACAAATATGGATAGAACAAAACAAGAAGCAATGAATAATGTATTTAATGGTACAACATTTAGCTGGGCCAATGATACAATTCAAGGTGGTGCTGTAGCATTAGATTCAAAAACAGGAAACGTAGTAGCAATTGGCGCAGGAAGAAACAGAAAAGGAGAACTTACATATAGTTATGCAACTGATATCAATAGACAAATAGGATCAACAGCAAAACCATTATTTGACTATGCTCCAGGTATAGAATACTTAAACTGGTCTACAGGTCAAATATTTGATGATAAACCATGGTCATATTCTGGAAGCTCATCAAGAATTGTAAACTACGATGGCGCTTACCTAGGAAAAATAACAATGCGATATTCTCTAGTAGATTCAAGAAACGTACCAGCAGTTCAAGCTTTCCAAATGAACGACAACAAAAAAATTAAAAACTTTGTAACAACTTTAGGTATAAAACCTGAAATCGATTCAAACGGATACATTCATGAAGCTCATGCAGTTGGAGCATTCAATGGTGCTTCCCCACTTCAAATGGCTGGAGCATATGCAGCCTTCTCAAATGGTGGATATTACCTTGAACCTACAACAATCAAAAAAATAGTAATTAGAGATTCAGAAGAAACAATAGAACCTGAAAGAGAAAAAGTAAAAGCAATGAGTGATTCAACAGCATATATGATGACAGACATGTTAAGAGAAGTTCCATCACACATTGGAGCAAGTTATGTTACAACAGATCAATTAGCGGCAAAAACAGGAACAACTAACTATGATACAGCAACAGCTAACGCTAATAACTACCCATATAATGCAACACCAGATGGATGGATAGTTGGATACACACCAGACATGGTTGTAGCAATATGGACAGGATATACAGAAAATATTAAAGGTGTATACTTAACACAAAATCAAATGGTTAATCAACGTAATGGACTATTTAAAGCTTGTGCAAAAGCAACATTAAATAATAATGGTTCAAAATTTACAAAACCATCAAGTGTTATTTCAGTAAAACTTGAAAAAGGAACTACCCTACTTGCTAGTGAATCAACCCCATCAGATCAAATTGTAACAGAACTATTTAAAAAAGGAACTGAACCAACAGAAACATCAAGTAGATATAAAAAATTAGATAATGTAGAAAGTTTAAAAATAAAATATGAAAACAATACATCAAAATTAACATGGAATTCTGTAATAAAACCAAAAGACATTTCTGACAGTGAATGTGGTACATTTGGTTATGATATCTACTTCAATGATAAAAAAATAGGATTTACAACCAATAGTTATTATAACTATGAAACAGATGATCCATATGGTACATATATAGTAAAAACAATATGTAAAAATTCAGACAGTAACTCATCCAGTGGATCAAAAGTAACTCTAGAAACAAACATCGAAATAAAAGCAACAATAACAGACATTACTCTAAGCAAAGATGATACATTTATTGAAGAAACAGATAAAATCTCTGTTACAGAAGAAGGTTTAGACGTAACATCATTATCAACAATAAATGTAACAATAACCAATTCAAACAATGAAATAGTAACTAAAATAGATACATCAATACCTGATAAATATACAGTAACCTACGAAGTTTCTTATAAATCAAAAACCAAAATATTTACTCAGAATGTAATAATAGAATAAAAAAGAATGTAAACATTCTTTTTTTTCTTGTATATAATTGTAATTTTACCAAAAATAATATATACTTAAGTAGTATAGAAAAAGGAGATATTGTATGAAAAAAGAAAGAAAAAAGAAAAGTCCAGAAAAAATAATGGTAATCATATTTAACATATTAATATTTGTATCAATGGCATTTTTAATGTATACCCTATCATTAATTAGTGGTATCGAAAAAACCATAGTAATAATAGGAATAATAACAATATTTATAGTCAATATATTACTAGTAATACTAATTAATAAATTAAACAAAAAGAAATCATTAATTAGATATCTTTTATTTCTAATATTTGCATCAATTTTAATATGTGGTCAATGTTTCTTAGGATACTTCATAATGAAAACATACTCATCTTTAGATAATATGAATAAATCAAAAATAACATATACAAGTGCTATAGTAACACTAAAAGATAAAAAATATAACATAGATGAAATAAAAAACAAAAAGATCGGAATTGTCGTAGATAAAACATCAATCGATGGATACATAATTGGTTTAGAAATAATAAAAGATAAAAAACTAGAAGACAATAATACAATAGTAGAATATGATAGTAATTCTTCTCTAATGTCTGATTTATATAATAAAACACTAGACTTAATTATTATCTCAAAAAATTATCCTAGTATGTTCAAAACAATTGAAAACTATAATAATATCGAAGAAGATACTAAAATAATATACGAAAAATCAAAAACATTAACAAAAAAAGAAATAGCAAAATACTCTGGAGAAGAAATAGTAAACTTAAATAAATCAAACTCAGTTACTGAACCATTTACTCTACTAGTAATGGGAATAGACTCAACAGAAGAAAACTTAGAAAAAAATGCTAGTGGTAATGGTGATGCTTTAATGCTTGTAACATTCAATCCTAAAACATTAAATGCAACAATCCTAAGTATTCCAAGAGATTCATATGTTCCTATCGCATGTTTTGCCAATCAAAAAGAAAATAAAATAACCCATGCTGGTTGGAATGGTGCAAGCTGTATGATTAAAACAATTGAAAACTTCACAGGAATAAACATTGATTACTATGTAAAAATAAACTTTAAAGGCGTTGTAAACCTAGTAGATGCCCTTGGTGGAATCGATATTGATGTTCCAATAGAATTTTGTGAACAAGATAGTAATAGAAACTTCAATAATCTACAATGTCTAAAAAAAGGATATCAAAACATAAATGGAGAACAAGCTCTAGCATTAGCGCGTCATAGAAAAACTCTTTTAACCGGGGACTTACAAAGAGGCCAAAACCAACAAGTTGTAGCAAATGGAATTATAAATAAACTTAAAACAGTAAAAAGTGCTAATCAAGCATTAAAGATCTTGGACTCTATAAGTAAAAGTATGGATACAAACTTCACTACTAAACAAATGTTATCATTCTATGAAATTGGAAAAACAATAATTGCAACAAGCTCATCCGATAACTTAATAAACTTACAACAATTATACTTATATGGTTCAAGTGAATATATTTATGATGAATCAATGGGAATGGTATTATATAACTATATAATCAATAAAGATAGTTTAAAACAAGTTGTAGAAGCTATGAAGAAAAATCTTGGTGATCAAAAAGTAGCAACTACAAAAACAATGGACTTTAATATAGAAGAAAAATTCGAATTATCAGTAATAGGAAAAGACAACCTAGGAGCAACAACATTATATATCCTACTTCCAAACTTTACAGGAAATTCACTAGAATACGCCAAAGCATGGTTATCACAACACAATATAAAAGTTAACGTAATCGAAGAAGAAACAACCGAATATAAAGATGGAATAATAATTTCTCAAAACATGCCAGAAAGCAAAAGAATAGATTTAATTGGAAGCAATGGTATAACATTTACAGTAGCAAAAAGTAAAAATAATATAATAGAAAACAAACCTAGCGATGATGGAATAACAGAAGATTATCCTGATGATGATAAAAAAGATGACGACAAAAAAGACGATCAAAAGGATGACCAAAAAGATGATAACAAAAATAATACAGAAAACAACGAAGAAAAAGGAGAATAAAAAAAACACTTTGTAAAAAGTGTTTTTTTATGTCTATTCTTTATCAATAGCCTTAGCTAATAAAAATCCCCAAGAAAAAGAAATAATACAGGTAATAATAGAAAATACATTTAACTTAAAACTATCTATTTCAAGGATTAAAATAACCAAAGAAGATAAAACAAAACCAAACATAGCAAAATATAACCTAACTTCATACTTATCCAAAATAAACTTAAATAATTTTGATATAAGCAAAACCCCAATAAATAATCCTATAATAAATATAAATAAAACAATGAAATTACTAAAATTAAATATATTAGAAAATGCATTCATAACTTTATCATAATAACCAAAAAGCATTAAAATAAAAGAAGTACTAATACCAGGAACAATACCAAAAGAAGCTATTATTCCAATAAATAATAAAGCTAAATAATTTAAAAAAGATAAACTATTAAAAGAAACATTAGGTAACCTAAAAGGTAAAAAATTAAAAATAAGTACTAAGAAAAAAATAACAAAAAAGATAAATAAATTAGATTTATTAATATTACCTCTCACCTTCTTTGTAATAAGAGAAATTCCTCCAAAAATTAGTCCTACAAACAAAAGAATAGTTTGAGTCTTAAAATTATCCAAAGCATAATAAATAGCTTTTCCTCCAGAAATCATTCCAATAGTAATTCCTAATAATATTGGTAAAATAAATCTTAAATTCTGTTTAAAATTCTTAAAAAAATTACTAAAAATATTAATAAATCTTTCATAAAGTCTAAACGACACTAATAAAGCACCAGAACTAACACCTGGTACTATATTAGAAAATCCAATAATAATTCCTTTTACAAATAAAATAACCAATTCCCTAAGCATAGACTACTCAACATCTTTCATAAACCAAAGTTTTAGTCTTATATTAAGGCTTTCTCCTGGAACTTCATCCCTTACAATTTTATAAATAATATTATCATAAACATCTATTTTTTGATTCTTAACTTCATAATGATTTTCCTTAACAACAAAGAAAGGTTCTTCCTCATGACTTATTTTATAAAAATTAACATAGCCTATTATAAAATAAATTGCTAATAAAACAATTATAATATCAATAATAATTAAAAATATATTCCTTCTCTTTTTCTTTTCCATAAAATTATCCTCCAAATAAATTATATAACAAAACAATAAAAAATGAAATCACTTTAGTACTTAAATTCAAATTTAATCTTATCCCCAGACTTAATATCAGTATCAGTAGCAACACTATAATTAAAAACATAACCAAATCCTTCATACTCACATTCTAATCCCAACATACCACAAACAACCTCAACCTGTTTTCTACTATAACCAGTCATATTAGGCATCTTATAAGAAGAATTAGTCTTTAAAATAATAAAATCATTAGAATCAATATAATTTCCCTTACCAGGATATTGATCTAAAATCTTATTACCATCACCTAGTCTTAAAAATCTAACATTTTCTTTCTTTAATACTTTTTCAACCTCATCAAAATTCTTATTTAAATAATTATCAACTTTATAATTACTCAAAACTGAACTATTATCATTATCAAAAACAGATAAATAATTAGTAACATTCTTAGCAACTGATAAAAAAGCATCTCTAAGTGGATAAGAAGTATCACACTTTCTAACTGAAATATAAATAACTAACTCTGGATCATCTTTAGGCCACATACCAACAAAAGATCTAGTACTGTAATAATTAGAAGTATAATAGCCACCAGTATTTTCATTTACAAGTTGAGCAGTACCTGTTTTACCAATAACATCATAACCATCTATTTTATACATTCTACCAGTAGCATTAGGCCAATCACTATTAACAGTATCATACATCAAATTTTTAATCTTCTCTACCGTTTCATGAGTAGCAACAGTTCCAAGTTCTTCTCTTTTTCCTTGATAAACTATTTTATCACCATCAACTACCTTTGAAACAATATAAGGTCTTAACATTATTCCATCATTAGCAATTGAAGTAAGTGCCTGTAAATGCTGCATAGGAGTTGTTGTAACACCTTGTCCAAATCCTGCATTATATACCTCTGTTTCATATTTAAAATTCAAATAACCACTCGACTCATTAGCAAGAGTAATACCTGTCTTCTTACCAAATCCCATCTTCAAAAAATAATTATACAAAATATTTTTATCTATATAATTGTTAAGTATATTAATAATACCAACATTTGAAGAAGCTGCAAAACCAGCATCATAAGTAATTGTACCAAAACCAGATCTATCCCAATCATAAATCTCTGTACCATCTTCTGTAACATATTTACCAGATTGAAAAGTTTCATCTCCCTTATAAGTACCAGCCTCCATAGCAGCCATATAAGTATAAATCTTCATAATTGACCCTGGTTCAAAAGCAGAAACTGAATAATCATGCCAATCCGTAATATCACGTGTATTAGAATCAAAAGAAGGTGTCTGAGCAATACCCAGTATTGCCCCAGTTTTAGCATCCATAACAGTCATAGTTAACCACTCAAAATTATACTTTTTACTTACAGTACTCAAAGCCTGTTCAATAAAAAGCTGGATATTCGAATCAATTGTCAAATAAACATCATAACCATCACTAGCTTTAACTGTATATTCCTTAGTTCCAGGAATCTTATAACCATTCACATCTTTTTGATAAGAAGTATAGCCATCAGAACCAGATAAGACATCATCAAGTAAACTCTCCATTCCAAACTCTCCAACTATCTTTCCATCATCATTATTCTTAGCATATCCTAAAGTATATGAAGCAAAAGTTCCATTTGGATAATATCTCTTTAAATTTTCAATAAAATCTATTCCTGGAAGATTTAATGCCTCTATCTTTTCTTTATCAAGTTCAGTCAAATCCTTACCAGCATATCCAAACTCAACCTGATATAATCCTTCTTGATTAAGAATAGCTAATATATCTTCCTTACTTAAATTTATAACAGTAGCAAGCTTTTCTGCTGTCATTTCTTTATCAGCTACATGATAAAGTTTTTTACTATCTTTACTTCTTGAAGAATCTAAATAAGCTATTAAAGTATACGAAGAAACATTTATAGCTAAAGGATCACCATTAACATCATAAATGCTACCTCTCTTCGCTGAAATAGTTTTAGAAACAACACTACGATTATCAGCAAATTGTTTAATATTTATCCCATCTATAGTCTTCGTAGTGGTCAAATAACCAACTCTATATATTAAAAAGACAAAACAAAAAAAGGCTAAGCAAATAAATAAAGTCTTAAAATTTAATTTGCCTTTCCTTTTCATACTATCACCTTTATTCTATAGTTTTAACACTATCACTAGTATAACTCAATCCCTCTTTTTCTGCAACACTTTCAACATTATCAAATGAAGCAAGTTCATTAATTTTCATTTGTAAACTTTGATTATCTTTTTCTTGATCATCAATTTTTTCCTTAGTTACCTCTACTTCATAATTTACTTTTGATAATATTGATTTAGCACAAACACTCATCACTGGAGACAATATAATAAGTAAAATAGTAAAAACAAACATAGATTTTTCAAATCTTGTAAAAACTAATTTATTTCCTTTTCTCTTCATATTATCCTCCAACCCTATTTTATTCTTTTTATTACTCTTAATTTAGCAGATTTACTTCTTGAATTACTATTCATTTCTCTCTCACTAGGAAGAATTGGTTTCTTTGTAACAAGTTCATAATCTGGTAGTAACAAATCATCAACATTAGGTAACCCTTTAACAAAAGAATCAACCTCAGTATGTTTTTTAAATATATTTTTACAAATTCTATCTTCCAAAGAATGAAATGTTATAACTACTACTCTGCCACCAACATTTAACATATTTAAACTATCCTCTAAAGCCTTTTCAAATTCACCTAATTCATTATTAACTTCAATTCTAATAGCTTGAAAAACTTTTTTAGCAGGATGCCCATTTCTCTTATCACGAAATGGTATACACTTATCAATTATATCAACCAATTGAAAAGTAGTTTCTATCTTATTAATACTTCTTTCTTCGCATATTTTTTTAGCAATTTTTACTGCATGTTTTTCTTCACCATAAACTCTAAAAATTTGAATTAACTTTTCTATAGGATATTCATTAACAACTTCATAAGCAGACAATTTTGCATTTTGATCCATTCTCATATCTAATTTAGAATCGTGCATATAAGAAAATCCTCTTTCTTTCTGATCAATCTCTACACTAGACACTCCCAAATCAAATAAAATACCATCTACTCCATAAACACCTTCATTTTTCATGACTTCACTCATATTAATAAAACCAGTATTAAATATTTTAAAATTATTACCAATTTCATTCAATACAACTTTACTATTATTACAAGCATCAATATCCTTATCAAAGGCGAATAAAAACCCCTTTTTATCTCGCTTTAAAACCTCTTTAGAATGACCTGCATAACCTAAAGTCATGTCGATGTAAATACCATCTTCTTTGATATCTAAATAATTTATCGCTTCTTCCAAAAGCACACTAATATGTTTTTCCATACTATAAATTTTCCATACTATAAATCTATATTAGCCTCAAATAAATGGTCTGCCAAATCTGATAAATCATTTTTATTAGTATCAAAATAAGAATTCCACTTTTCTAATGACCAAATTTCTAATCTATCATTAACCCCAATAATAACGCACTCTTTATTCAAAGAAGCATAATTAGTTAAAGGTGATGAAATACTTATTCTACCCTGTTTATCAAATTCACATACAGTAGCGCCAGATAAAAAGATTCTTGTAAAACTTCTAACATCTTTCTTGGTGAAAGGTAAAGATCTTAGTTTTGTTACAATCTGTGACCATTCTTTTTCTGAGTAAACAAACAAGCAATCCTCTAAACCTCTAGTTACTACTACTTTATCTCCCAATTCTTCACGAAATTTAGAAGGAATAATCATTCTGCTTTTTTCATCAATATTATGATGAAATTCACCCATCAACATAGAAATCACCACTTTCTACCACTTTCATCCACTGTCTACCACAATTTTACTATCACAATATATATTTGTAAATATTATTCAAACTACTTTTTTAGACTTTTTTAACAAATAAAACATTCGTTTGTCAAAATGCGTAAAAAAAATGAACCTATAGGTTCATTAAAAAATCAAACACTTTCTTAGTATCAATTTTAAACAATAAAATAATCAAAAATCCTCCCACCAAAAATGGTCCAAAAGGAATCTTTTTATCCTTATTAGAAATATATATAATAAGAGAAACAGGTAAAGCTATAAAAGAACTAAGAGCAATACCAAAAAGTGATAAAACCAAAGGACAAGTCATACCAAGTACAAATAATAACTTTACATCTCCTCCACCTAAACATTCTTCTTTAAAAATAAGCTTTCCTATAATCATAATCAAATACATCAAAAGAAATATAATTAATCCAAAAAAAGCATATTTACAAGCTCCTAAAAAACCAAATTTAAGTATATTAATAATAAATATAACAATTCCAAAAAATAAATTAACCTGATCAGGAATAATATAATAATTCAAATCAGAAACAGTTACAATAATAAACAAAGAAGAAAGCGCTATTGAAAGTAATAAATCATAACTAAATCCAAAAGAATAATAAGAAACCGCAAATAAAATACCACTAAACAATTCCATAATAGGATAAAACATAGATATCTTTTCCTTACAACACTTACACTTTCCTCTTAAGAATAAATAAGAAAGAATTGGTACAAGTTCATAAAAAGATAAAACATGACCACATTTAGGACAATGACTTCTAGGTTTAACAATACTTTCACCATTAGAAAGTCTAAAACCAACAACATTGTAAAAGGAGCCCAAAACAACTCCTAATACAAAGAATAAAATAACATAAATCATACATCACCTACGCAATCTGTCCATAGAATGAGAACATAGGAACAACAACTGATAAAACAACAACACCAACTATAACAGCTAAGAATATTATCATAACCGGTTCAATAAAAGTATTAATTTTCTTAACACTATTAGCGTGTAAATCCTCATAATATTTAGCAACATAATCCATCATCATAGGAAGTCTACCAGTATTTTCACCAGTAACAAGCATTTCATAAGCTACTACTGGAAAAGCCCATTTACCTTTAAATGAATCACTAATTTTAGCACCTCTAGCTAAATAATCTAAAGAATCATTAATTATTTTTTTATAAACCTCATTACTAGAAACAGTACTTAAAATAGCCATTGAATCAGTAATAAATACACTATGATTCAAAAGTGAAGCAAAAGTCTTAGTAAACATAGCAGTCTCTTTATAAATAATAATATTACCCATAATTGGAATATGCATCATTAAAGATTGCATAAATTTTCTAAATGGTTGAACAAATTTAAAAGCTAAACTATATATAACTATAGCAGCCACCAAAACAATTATTATCGGTATAGCATTAGAAGTAATAAAACCACTAGCACCTAAAACAAATTTAGTTAAAGGCGGAATTGTAGCATTATTAGCCTCAAATAATTGAACAAATTCAGGAATAATATAAGTTAAAATAAATGTAATTACCATAATTGAAAATACAAATATAATAATAGGATATGTCATAGCGCTAATTGCTTGTTTTCTAGTCCTATCTATTGTTGTATAATAATCAACCATATCATCAAGTATACTAGGAAGATCTCCTGTCATCTCTGAAGTTCTAACCATATTAATCAATAATTTTGGAAAAACCTTACCCTGTGAAGCTAAAGCATTTGAAAAACTTTCTCCCTTTACTAATTGGTAAGTAATATTTGCAAATATTCTCTTCTGTGAAGCATTAACAGATTGCTTCTCTAAAATTTTAACTGAATCAATTAAAGGTATACCTGCTTTTAAATATGTAGACAACTGTGTCAAAATAAAAGCAATTTTAGAATAACTCAAAGCACTACCACCAATATTAGTACTTAAAAACTTACTTTGTGGAGTAACACTTAAAACTTGATAACCTTCATTAAGCAAATAAGCTCTAACTTCTTCAACATTCTCACCATCAATATAACCAGTACTCTTCTTACCCTGTGCATTTATAACCACATATTTAAATCTATTGTAAGATTTATTAGAAGCCTGTGCTAAAGATGTTTGAAAACCTTTTTGAGCACCTTCTATCGTATTATTTTGATTATCATCAACAACAGGATTAATATTTTCTTGATTATTATCTACCTGATTATTTTGATTAAGATTACCATTCATATACACCACTCCTATCTTATACATTTTAATTTTATTATAATAAGAAAAAAAAGTCAATTAAAGAAAAAAATATGGAAGGCATATCAACCCTTTTTGCATAAACTATTGTAGGAGGAATTTTTATGTATAACTCATACTATGGATATCCTAATTTTACAAACATACCACTAAGATCAGCTCCAATGCCATATGTACCAACAAGATCATTTACAACGCCACTCTTATCCTCAAGAATATCACCTCTTTTAACAAGATCAGCAGCAGCAGCACCAGCAGCACTACAAACAGCAACAAAATCTTTTTCATGGAGCAACTTATTAAATGGAGCCAGTAGAACCCTTGGAGTAATAAATCAAGCTATACCAGTAGTAAATCAAGTAAAACCAATAGTAAATAACGTAAGAACAATGTTTAAAGTAGTAAAAGAACTAAATAAAACTGAGTCAACAACAGAAACAACAAGAAAAGAAACAACTAATACAGAAGACAAACAAGATAACACTCAAAAAAACAATACAATAGAAAATGATAACCAACCTAAATTTTTTGTATAAAAAAAAGATTAGTAAATAATATTCTCAAGTTCACTAATCTCTTTTTTTATACTATTTTTTAAATCTAAATGTTTATCAGTAAGATTCATTAAAATATTTTTTTTCTTAGTAATCAAATATTTTATATAATCAATAAAAACAACATCTTTATTACTAAGTAAAATAGGTCCATACTTAAGCATAAAATCATTATAATCTTTAAATCCCTTATTAAATAAAATAATTGGATAATACTTTCCATTTTCAAAAACTATTCTTTCATCTTTAATATAAAACCCATTATTAATCATAGTCTTTCTCAAAATAAAATAATCATTATTAGAAGAAATAATAACATTACTAACATTTTTAAGTTTAAGAGGATTTTTAAATAAAATATCTAATATAGTACTAGTACCCATTCCAGACAAAACAATAGTATCAATATTTCTATCAATATTTTCAATACCATTTTGCCTAATTAATTTAATTTTCTTCTCTAAGTTATATTTTTTTAAATTATTCAAAGCCATTTCAAGTGGTAATTCATTAATATCACTAGCTATTATATTTATTTTTTTTCTATTATTATATAAATATATATCTAGCAAAGCATGATCACAACCAACATCCATTAAAAAAGCATCTTCATTTACAAAAGATGCTACCATTTCTAATCTCTTAGAAATATCCATTAATCAGTTAAAAAATCCTTTAATTTTTTACTTCTAGATGGATGTCTCATTTTTCTTAATGCCTTGGCTTCAATTTGTCTAATTCTTTCTCTTGTTACTCCAAAAATTTGTCCTACTTCCTCTAATGTTCTACATTGACCATCTTCTAAACCAAATCTAAGTTTTAAAACCTTCTCTTCTCTTTCAGTTAAAGTAAGTAAAACATTATCAAGTTCTTCTTTTAATAATTCAGAAGTAGCATATTCTTCCGGAGACATCATTCTTTCGTCTGGAACAAAATCACCTAAATGTGAATCATCCTCTTCACCTATTGGAGTTTCCAAAGAAACTGGTTCTTGAGATATTTTCATAACTTCTCTAACCTTTTCTGGAGAAATATTTAATTTTTCTGCTAACTCTTCCTCACTTGGCTCTCTATTCAACTCTTGAGTAAGTTGTCTTTGTACTCTAGCTAATTTATTAATTGTTTCTACCATATGAACAGGAACTCTAATTGTCCTAGCTTGATCAGCAATAGCTCTAGTAATAGCTTGTCTTATCCACCAAGTAGCATATGTAGAAAACTTATATCCCTTTGAAGGATTAAATTTATCAACAGCCTTCATAAGACCAATATTACCCTCTTGTATCAAATCAAGAAAAGCCATTCCTCTACCAACATATCTTTTAGCAATAGAAACAACTAAACGAAGATTAGACTCAGCAAGAATTCTCTTAGCATCCTCATTACCTTCTTCTACTTGTAAAGCATACTCATATTCTTCCTCACTAGTAAGAAGATTTATACGACCAATCTCTTTCAAATACATTCTAACAGGGTCATTGATTTTAATATCCTTATTAGAAGTCACTTGAGTAAGTAAATCACCACCATCGTCACTACCATCATCTTCATCTTGATCATTTGTAACTATCTCAATGCCATTTTGGACAAACATATTATATAAATCATCTAAGGCATCACTATCTGGATCAATACCCTTCAAATTATCTGCTATCTCTTCAAAAGTAATTTTTCCGTTCTTTTTACCTATTTTTAATAGTTTTTCTTTTCTTTCATCAAAAGTTTTAATTTCGTTAATCATTTAGATTCAACTCCCCAATTTTAACTAATCTAATTTTTTCTGCTAATTGAGCTTTCTTTTCCTGATCAGGTTCTTCCCTCATTATTTCTTTTAACCTTTTTATTTCTTGGTTACTACTATACCCTAAAACAACATTAATATACTCTTTCATAACATCTAAATCAAATTCTTCATTTCCAAACTCTATTACTTCCTTAAGTAAATCAAACAATTCTTTCTTAGAAGATAAAGAAGTAATAAAATCAGCTAAAACCAAAGAACCATTTCTCTTATACCAATAAATTATTTCATTAGCTAAATACCTAGCATTTAAATAAGGTAAATAATTCAACTTAATCTCATAAAGTTTAACAGCTTCATAACTATTAAGCATAAAATTAATTATTTCATAAGTAGCTTTTTGATATTTATCCAACTTTTTAATTCTAACAGGTTCTTTTTTTAACGTCTCAATTTTACTACAATTTTCTATTTTTTGCAACTTATTTTTTAAAATTTCAATATCTATATTAAATTCAATAGATATTTTCTTTAAAATAAGCTCTTGTTTTATCTCGTCTTTTTCTTGTTTTAATTCATTTAAAACATCATTTATATACTTAGCCTTATCATCAACTGAAGATAAATTAGACCTTTCTTTCATATAATCAATCTTAAATTCAGAATAAGACATAGGATTTTCATACAAAGCCATATATCCTTCTTTTTTATACTTTAATATAAACTCATCTGGATCAAGATTAGATGAAAGCTTAATAATCCTAACATTAAAACCATTTTCCTCTAATACACTACCTATATTAGCCATAGCCTTTAATCCAGCTTCATCGCCATCTAAAGATAAATATACATTATTAGATAAACGTTTCAAAAGACTAATCTGTTCCTTAGTCAAAGATGTCCCCATAAGCGCTACAACATTTTTAATTCCTACAGAATATAGCCTAATAACATCCATAAATCCTTCAACAACAATAATCTTTTTCTCAAGCCTAACAAAATCCTTAGCTTCATAAAAATTATATAACATTTCTCCCTTTTTAAATATAGGAGTTTCCTTAGTATTTATATATTTAGAATCAGAACTAGAATTATATATTCTTCCCGAAAAACCAACAACTTTAGAAGAAACATCAAATAATGGAAACATTATACGATTAACATATAAATCATTAAAACCATTACCAAGTCCATACATTTCCATCTCTTTTTTTGTATAATCTTTTTCAAGTAAAATCTTTGTTAATTTATCCTTTTCAAGAAGAGATAAACCTATTTTAAAATGTTTAATAAGTTCATCATTAATACCCCTTTTATAAAGATATTCCTTAGCATCTTTTCCATAAGAAGAATTAATATTATTTTGATAAAACTTCAATGATAAATCATACATCTTATAATATTTATCATACTTATTTTGAGAAGAAATATTTATATTTCCAATCGAAATACCAGCTCTTTTTGCAAGAATATTTAAAGCCTCTTTAAAATCAACATGCTCATAATCCATAACAAAATTAAAAACATTTCCACTAGCACCACATGAAAAACACTTATATATTTGTTTATCATAAGAAACACTCATAGAAGGATTATTATCATCATGAAAAGGACAAACTCCAAAAAAATTCTTTCCCTTCTTAACAAGTGGTAAATATGATGAAATAACATCTACTATATTATTAGCTTCTCTAACCTCTTTTATTTTGTTATCATTCATATTACCACCTCACTCAAAATAATATTATAACACAAAAAAATAGATAATTCTAAAAAACAAATTATCTATTTATATTAATGACTTTCTAGTAAATATATCAACACTATTATTGCAATAAATATTAACCTGTCCCTCAAAAATAACTTTAATAAAACCTAAACCATTTACAACAATATCTTCTCTAAACTTTAAATTCATTTGTCTCATAGAAAGATCCTTTAAATAATTATGTCTTTTTCCATTTATTCTCTTTATATTCAAATTATTAGGAACAAATAAAGTGAAACTATTTTTATCGCCTTCAACATAATCAACTCTTAAAAAATCCTCTATTATTATAGCTTGTCCTTTTTTTAATTGAAAAGTAATAGGTTTAATTTCTTTTTTCAAAGATAATTTCTTAATAGTAGAAACATCTAAAAAATTTAAGATATTTCCATCGTCAACCAATCCTGGAGTATCTATCAAACTAAAATCTTTAAATGGAATAATAATTTCATTTAATGTAGTAGAAGGCATTGAAGAAATAGTAATTTGTGAACTATTAATCAAATACTTACTAGTTAAACTATTTATTAAAGTACTTTTCCCAGCATTAGTATTACCTACTATATAAACCTTTTCATTAGTTTTATTAATCTTTATCGTTTTAATCAACTTTTCTAAATTATAATTTTTAGAAGCACTAGTAATAATAATATCAACAAAATTATCCCTTACATCATCAAAAAAACTATATAATTTTTCATCAGAAACACTAGAATCTAAAACATCTTTCTTATTAATAACTAAAATAATCTTATTATTCTTTAAATATTTCTTTATATTCAAAACATTTTCAGGAATAGATAAAACATCTACTATATATAAAACAAGAGACTTTGACTTTCCTATTCTTTCTAATATTTTTATATACTCACTATTTGACTTAGTAACAAATTCATATTCTCCATAGTTATTCATTTTAAAACATCTACGACAATAATCATTTCTCATATCATTAGTATATCCCTCTAACAAAACATTATTATCTTGTAAGGTAACACCACATCCACGACATGTTTTAATCATAATAATTTCCCTTCTTTATTCCATATTTCTTATTTAATCTTCTAAATATAAAAAGCTCTAAAAATCTATTAAATAATGTAAAAATATTCTCATTCATTTTAATTGGTTTTACAAGAACAGTATAAAAGCCCATTCTTTTAGCGCCAAGAATATCAGTCATAAGTTGATCACCAATCATACAAATTTCATTACTATTTACTTCTTCCAAATTCTTTACTTTTTTATATCCTCTAGCAAAAGGTTTTCTAGCATCCATAACATATAAAACGCCACACTCTTTAGCAAACTTATCAATTTTACTCTTCCTAAGAGTATTAGAAATAATAAAAACATCAAAATTATTTTTCAAATCAGAAAAAAGTTTTTTAAGTTTATCGTCAACAACATGATTTCCATTTTCTACAATTGTATTATCAAAATCATATATTAATATTTTTATACCATGTTTTTTTAATTTTTTATAATTGATATCATAAATATTATCTTTATACATATCAGGTTTAAACTTAATCATTGTATCACCAACATTATAATAACATAAAAATAGAAAAAAGTAATTACTTTTTTCTACTCATTATTCTTTCTAACTCTTTTAATAGAATCATATCTTTCAACATTTTCAAGTCTTTGCATAGGAGATAAATTATATTCAGTTAAATAATCAATTGGATCAATCCCATAATAAGATCTAAATATACTTCTACCAGTAGAACCAATTAAATAAGATAATCCATTTACGCATCTCTCATCTCTAAACTTTTCACCAAAACATGTAAGATTCCTTGACAACAAATCAATCATAACTAGATACATATCAAACTCTTCTGCTGGCATAGCCGATACTAAAGAATTTTTATAAACCCTTATCCCACTATTTTTTAATCTACCTATAACTTTTTCAGATTCCATGCCAAAATAGCCTCGATACAAAGCAGAAATAGCATCACCTGAAAACTTTTCATTTTTAAAATTAGTATAAACATAACAACTAATATTTTTCTTTGAACTATCAATAAGTTCAACCTTTCTTTCTAAAGTTAAATCTGCCATTTCACAACTCAAAATATTTTCCTCAATCGTATTTCTAAGTCCAGTATTAAAATCATCAGGAACTAATTCAATATTACGTAAAAACTCATATTTTTCATCATTAATTCCACAAAGATAAGTATTAGGAGTAACATGTTTCTTATTCCTAACATCACTAATAAACTCACTTCTAATTTTTTGACCAACTTTACTACCTAAGGAATTAAAATAATATAAATCATAATCACTATCAATAGATTCAATATTAACTCTTTCTAAATATCTTATTGCATCAACCAAAGACTTATTATAATAGTAAAGTAAAAAAGCATCCATACTAGAATTATCGATCTTTATATCGTATTTATCCATCATCTTCCTACTAGTTAAATCAAACAAACCCCTATTAATACCACCAAGAAAATAAATATAAATTCTATTTCCATATAATGGCCACCTTTTCTTTATATAACAAGACAAATTATTTTTATTATAGTAATAAATAGAAGTAATATCATGTATATTATACTTAATTTTATCCATATGTACCTCCAATTGCCCAAATTATAACACATTTATTAAAAAAAAGCAAGAAAAGGAAGCAAAATCATGCTTCCTACATACATACAAGTTTTCTTAGTATAGTACCAATAATAGTACCAAACTGATAAATAATTTTTATTAATATCGGACTAAAAACTATAAAAACTATAATTTTAAAATAAATGCTATTAACTATTTTAATAAACATAAATTTCGGCCTATCACTCTTCTAATAGCAGTACCAAAACTTCTACCAACATTCATAATTACATTAATAGCACTACCATAAGCTCTAATCAAAGTTCCAGAAATACTAGCTCCTCCTACAATAGCTTTTAATTCTGAATCATTAATTACATTTAAGTGGTCTAACATATCCATCAAACACCCCAATTCCAAATATAGCGGCAGCAACAGCACCTATAATAGCCCATGCTGACCATCCACCTTTTACTTTCGTTAATTCTTTTTCTTTTAATTCAACCATTATTAACCCCTCAATTCATATTTCTTATCAAACATATTACAATTATCTTTTCGGTGTGAAATCATAATATAAATTTTATTTGGATAATATTTAAATATGTTCTCTAATATTTTTCTTTCTTCTTCTATATCTATCTCATTAAAGGCTTCATCAAAAATTATCACTTCCTTAAAATGTAATAAAGCTCTTGCTATAATGATCTTTTTTCTTTCACCACCACTAAGATTTTTACCATTTTCCTCAATAACAAAAGACAAATCACTAACAATTTTATCTAATCCAACTATTTTATTAACCATTTCTATATCTTCTTCGCTACAATCTACTATTTTTAAATTATTAATAATAGAATCATTGTACAAATATTCATTTTGGCTTATATAAGTTATATTAGATCTCAAAAATTCTAAGCTTAAATCTTTAATATTGATATTATCAATATAAATACTTCCACTACTTGGTTGTAAATAGTTTAAAAGTAACTTCATCATTGTCGATTTACCACATCCTGAATCACCAGTAATAAATAACTTATCCCCTCTTTTTATTTCTAAATTAACATTACTAAGTATATTATTATTTCCTTCCTCATAGCATACATTATCATAAAAAATAGTATTAATTAAATGCATATTAGTTTTTTGAAAATTTTCTTCTTTAATATCTAAAACATCTAAAATCCTCTTAATTGAAGAATCATATATTTTATACATAACTAAAATATCAGAAATATCCACAACCAAAGAATTTATAGTATAAAAAATAGAACTAAATAAAATTATATTAGAATACCCTGATTTACTAAAAATCAAACTTGATATAAAAATAATTATTATATAAAATAAATCAGCAGTAAAATTAGAAATAAAACTATACTTATTAAAAACATTCAAATATTCTTTATTATTATTTAAAACATCTTTATAAGAAGAATATAACTTATTAGAAGAATTTTTTTCAGAATGTAAATTTTTAATAGATTCAAAAGATGAAATAACATCAATTAGTTTTGAACTATATTTTATCTTAGAACTCTTTAATCTCACAAAATTATCATTAAATTTATATTTAAACTTTTGTGTAATAAAGGATAATATAATAATAAATAAAATAATAATTAATGAATAAAAAACACTATAAAAAGATAAATAAATTAAAATTATAAATAATAATATCAAATCAATAACCAAAGTAACAAATATCTTCATAACAATATCTTTAAAATACTCAATATCATTAATAACAGACACTATTTCACCAGTATTACGATTAGAATAATATTTATAAGGAAGATTAATTATATGTTCAACAACATCATGATTAATTTTATTATCACAATTATTTGCGATTTTTAAAGTAATTATCTTCTTTATATAATCAAAACAATTTTTAAAAACAACTATAAAAAGAAAAATAACACATATCAAATAAATATATTTATTATCATAATTCAAATAATCAAAAATAATTTTCAAAAAGTAATCACTCATAATAGTAAGACAAACAACCAATAAAGACAAAAACAGCATCTTTATAAGAAGTTTCTTTTCTTCCTTAAATATATTAAAAATAAACTTTTTAAATCTATTATCTTTATTATGAGAATTAATACTCTTATCAAACAAAATAAATACTCCTGTAGATTTATGAAAAAAATCATCATTATCAATATAAACAATACCATAAGCCGGATCCATAGCTTTAATTGTTTTATCACTTTTATCAATAATTACAATGTAATGATAATATCCTTCATCATTAACAATATGTGCTATACAAGGAAAATTTGTCTTTTCAAGCATATCAATACTAGTTTTAACGCCTTTTGCAGAAAGATTATAATACTTACTAGCCTTAATTAAATCATAAGCAGAAATACCCTCATTAGAATAGTTAACAATAGAAATAACATCTTCTTTACTAGCAAGTATATTATAATAAGAAAAAATAGTTAGCAAAGAAGCAATACCACAATCAAAAGTATTATCCTGTAAAATATAATCATTTATTTGTTTCATATAACCTCCTTCCGTATATATCTTTAACCACAAAAAGAAAATTACCTAAAAAAATAAAAAAAAATCACACTAATAAAGTGTGATTCCATATCCTTAAAATAATTTTAAAATATCATTAAATGTCACAAAAAACATTAATATTATTAAAATTACAAAACCAATAGCATGTATAGTATTCTCAACCTTTGGACTAACTGGAGAACCTTTTAATTTTTCAATAATTAAGAACAATACCCTACCTCCATCAAAAGCAGGGAAAGGTAAAATATTAACTATTCCAACATTTATACTAAGTAAAGCAATTAAATATAATATAGCACTCAATCCTTTTGTTTTCATTTGACCAACAACAGAATAAATACCCACCGGACCACTCAATTGTCCAAAAGAAACCTTACCAGTAAACAATCCTCCAAGAACTACAAACATTTGCTTAAACACAGCAGCTTCTTTCTTAAATGCATAAACTAAAGAATTAATAAAACCTGGATTCTCAGAAGACTTTAATGTTATACCAATAACATAAGTATCAGTACCATCTAACTTAACTTTTTCAGGATAAACATCATAATTTTTGATTGTACCATCAGGTTTTTGTACCTCAAAATTAACTTTCTTTTGCATATCTTCAATCGTTAAAAATAATGTAATATCATCTATAAATGTTACTTTTCTACCATTTATTTTTAAAATCCTATCTGAAGCTTCAATACCAGCATTATAAGCAGGATAATTATCAGTAACATTAGCAATAACTGGATCCATACTTGGAGCCTTATTCAACAACCCAACAATAAATAATAAAATAAAGGCAAATAAGAAGTTAAAGCAAACTCCCATAACCATAACCAAAAATCTTTGTAAAACTGTTTTATCTTGTAAATTATGACCCTTATGCTTTTCTGTATCTAAATTAGCCTCTTCACCTGCTAAAGAAACATACCCACCTATAGGAATACATCTAATAGAATACTGAGTCTTATCTTTAGCAATATGCTTAAATATTAAAGGTCCCATTCCAATAGAAAACTCATAAACATGGACTCCTACCGCTTTAGCTAGTAAAAAATGTCCTGTTTCATGAACCAACACAATAACTCCCAATATCAAAATAAACAATAATAAAGTTAAAATCATATTTCCTCCTATAGAATATTCATAAAAAATATATATGTAATTACAACAAAAATAATACTATCACATCTATCTAAAATACCACCATGACCAGGTATTAAATTAGAAAAATCTTTAACATTATAATATCTTTTTATACTTGAAAATAACAAATCTCCAATCTGTCCAATAACAGAAAATAATAATGTAACAGCAACAATTAATAAAATATTAATATTACCATTTATAACATATAAATAAAATAATGTTCCTATAATTGTACCTATTAAAGATCCACCTACAGACCCTTCAATTGTCTTATTAGGAGAAATCTTTTCACATAACTTATGCTTTCCAACCAAAAAACCTGTAACATAAGCAAATGTATCAGTCATTATTGTAATAAGTAAAATATATACTAAATAAACCAAATCAACATTTCTTATTAAAATAAAAGTATTAAATGACACAGATAAAAATAAACATCCACCAATCAAATATAAAGCATCACTTATATTATATTTTTTAGTATCATTAATAAACACAATTGGTATCAAAAACAATAAAAACAATGCAACAAATATTCTATAATCTAAAGTATAACCTGGATTATAAAAATCTGTACTAAAATACAAAAAAGCTACAATAAACAAATAAGCAAAGACCTTTAATAACACAGGTATCTTCTTATCATTACTCCTTACTTTCATAAGTTCATACATAGCACCTACCCCTAAAACCATAACCAAAATCTTAAAATACCAGCCACCAAGTAATAAAATTGGTAACAAAACAGCTATCATTACAATAGCGCTAATAATTCTTGTTTTCATATCATCACATCCTAAAAATAATTATACATTAAATATAACAAAAAATAAAGTATTTTAAAAATAAAAAAAACTCCAAAAAAGAGTCAATAAAAATGGTTGCCCTGGTTAGATTCGAACTAACGAATGATGGAGTCAGAGTCCACTGCCTTACCACTTGGCTACAGGGCAATATAAATATAAATTATATTATAACATATATTTATATCAAAAAATTATTTTTTTTCTAAATATTCTACTAGCTTTTTATAAGAATCAAGACTCCAAAAACGCCATCTACTTTCATCATCGAAATTTCCTAAAGTCCTAGTCTCACCATCAGGTATAAAAATAAAATCCCAACTAAAGCCATAAATACCTGACTTTTCAAAAGCTATAGTTCCATTAGTTATACCAGTAAAAACAACAGGTTCTCCTCCATACTCACAATAAGCTAATACTTCTTTAAAATAAGCCCTTCTATTAGATTCTCCCTCAAGTAATTTTAATAAACCCTCATATCCTAATGTATCATCTACATAATGAGTATAAGGTCCTGGAAACCCATTCAATGCCTCAACAAACAAACCAGTATCATTTTTCAAAACATCACACTTTAACTTCTCGCTAGCCCACTTAGCAGAATATTTAGCAACATCAACCACATCATCAGCTTGTATCTCTACAGTATCAATTTTTACATTATCAATTTCATAACCAAGTGGTTGCAAAACACTACGAGCACTACTAATTTTAGCCCAATTATTAGTAACATACGTTATTTTTTTCATATTCACCTCCACTAAAACTAAGTTATATTAATTATATCAAAAACATCATAATTATCAAAATAAAAAATGAATAACTATCAATAATAAAGTTAAATACTTCTTTCTCATACCATCAAAAATCATCCTAAAAAATATTCTTTACTAATAAACTTCTACGTTAAATGTTCTGCTATAACATACATTAAATTTTTAAACAAAAAAATTAATCATCTCTGATTAATTCTATTTCTTTAGTGGTGCGGGTAACAGGAGTTGAACCTGCACACCGAAGTACTGGTTCCTAAGACCAGCGCGTCTGCCAATTCCGCCATACCCGCAAATAAAAAAATGGTGGACCCTGTAGGACTCGAACCTACGACCGCCCGGTTATGAGCCGGATGCTCTAACCAACTGAGCTAAGGGTCCATTGCCATTTAATAATATCATACTTTTATTATAAAAATCAATAATATTTTAAAAATTTTTATAAAAAACGAACCATAAATTATTCTTTATGGTTCATAGCATTCAATAAATTAACTTTAAACATATCTTTTGCTTTATTTTCCTTAGAAATCATTACACCTTTATAAGTACCAAGTTCAGTTCTATGACCTTCTTCTAAAATATCATCTGGTGTAATATTAGTTAATAAAACAATCTTATCATTATCATATACTGTATAATGTAAAACAACATCACCATGTACTTTAGCAAACAAAGTATCTGTAGGTAACTTTAACTCATATGTAAAAGTATTATCAACTTTATTAGTAGAAATAAGTCTACCTAAAAAGTTTCCTTCCCTTATCTTAGGATAATATTCAAAAGTAAGCTTTTTATAAGCCAACATATTATACTTTCTTACAGATCTTTCTTTTTTACGAAATTCATTCTCATTTACATACTCAAAATGATAATTCAATTTTCTACTCTCCATACTACCTAACCCCCTATATATTCTGGTAATCTTTTAAGTGTCTAAATTATAGCACAAATATCATATTTTGTCAAATATTTTATACTTTTTAACCAAAAAATTAAATTTTATAATAAAAAAATGAACTTTTCTTATAAATAAAAAAGGCCTAAGCCTTTATTTATTTATTTTTTCTGATGATACCCAATGATATTTATTAAATTAAATATTATCATTTAAACTTTCAATTTACATTTTTCTTGTAAACCTTTTCTTATTATTTTATACTTTCTATCTAATATTTCCTTTTTCTAGTATAACTATCATTAGTATTTAAGAGTATGTTTTCATCTCTTAAATAATTTAATAATGTCTCAGAAAATTGATGTTTGATATTTAAATTATTAGAAATATATCCAATACCAACACTCCTTAAATCAGGAACATATAATGATTCTAAAGAAGTATTAAAATACAAAAAGTTCTTACCAACCAATCTTAAAGAATGTAAATTAACATTATCAAGCACTTCATTAAATTGTAAAAAATCATTTCCTATATACTCTACTCTTCCCATATTTAAAATTCTCATATCTGAATTAAACATTAAGAAAAAATCTCCAACTCTTATTACATTTGTCATATCTATTCTTTTTAAAAATTCATTATATTGCAAAAAATTATCATCAAGTATTGTTATAGAATTATTAGTAAATGAAAACATATTATTATGATTATCTAAAACAATAATATTTCTTGTATCACTACATATATCTACCAATTTTCTATTATTAACATTTCTAATAAAAATACTCTTAATATTAGAAAACAAATCTAAAAAAGAATCATTTATTTTATCATCATATAAACTTATTTTTTTATTTGCTATATCTAATATAAAATAATCCATAACTATAAACTTTTCATTATCATACTTTTTAACAACACCATTATCAATTATTATATTATCTGGACAATAATAAATATTATGTATTTTATAATTATACTTATAATATCTACCATCACTAGCTTTTACATAATTAAATATAGAAAAATCTTTCATATCATTTTGTACTATACCATAATCCTTCTCAAAAGCCTTTGTTAATCCAGGTATAATATTTTCTAAATCATTACTAAAAGTTGCATCTGGATTACGAACAATATCATTATATCTATTCTTAATACTTAAAGTATTAGAATCTCTAGTAAATTGTATACTTAAAACAGATGTCCCATATAAATCTTGTCTTTTAGGAAAATTAAAATCTTCTCTTTTAATATCAGAAACATTCTTCTTTACCGCAAAAAATACCCTATTATCATCTAATCTTCTACCCTTAAAAGTACATAGTTTTTCATTAATAGCATAATACTTCTTAAAACTTTGAACATCCTCTTCTCTTAAACACTCATCATATAAAATATAACCAGCTTCATCCATTAACTCTTTAGCAGTTTTTGTAGTTTCTACCATAACTGTATTATTTTTAGAAAAACTATAAATATATCTTCTAAAAGCCGATAATTTATCACTATATACCAAATCATTATAAAGATCATGAGAAGGATGAAAATTTTCAAGCAACAAACTAGAAAGCAATCCCTTAGTTTCTAAAATAGTAGGAAAAGAAGTTCTACAAAAATGCATCATTTCTTCTCCATACTTTTTCTTTATAATTTTCAAATCATAATTATCCATATTATCACCAAATATTATTCGTTTTTTTCTTATCAACACAATCAATTAAATAATTGTTTGTTCTTTGTAATCTATAAGCCTTATTACAAATATCAATTCCCTCTACATTATCAAATACACCATATTTCTCTAAAAATATATCATTAAGAGAAGAAGAAATACTACCAGTATTGTTCATAATAGTAAATGTAGTCAAATTATACATAAAAACATCCATAGAAAAATCCATTCCATTATAATAAATATAACTCTGAACATATTCATTAGTATGAGCTTTATCAACCAAGACATCACCAAAAGAACAAACATCAAAATCAATAATAACACAATCTTTAGATTTACGATCAAACATTATATTACCACTATGTAAATCACCATGAATTATTTTATAATCATTATGCATTTTTTCTATTAAAGCTTTAGCATTTTTCAATACCATAACTTTTTCTTTAGCACTGCAATGTTTCAAAAGATTAATATTAAAATAAGGAAAATAATCACTAACATAACCCTTATATCCATAATCATCTACTAATAATTTAGGAAATACTAGTTTATCACAAACATCAACTTGTGTACTCTTTTCTAATCTCTTAGCAAAATTGCAATCAATACTATCCAAAAACTTTTTATAACAAACAGTATTTCCATTAAAATTTGCCGTATAAATATCTGCAAAAGTACCACAACCTATTAAATTAAGAAAACTAAGTTCTCTTTCATTTATAGTCTTAACATTCATAGTTACCCCCCTTAATATTAAAATTATCTACTTCTTACTTTATCTCCACTATTTTTATATGTCCTTATCAAATAACCATCCCTATTTGCGCATATTATACCACAAAACACTAAGTATTGCAAACTAATTATATATTATCAACTTATGTTGAGCCCTTGTACAAGCAACATAATATAAATATTTTTCATTATCTTGATAGACATTATTCTTTTCATTATAAACAATAACACTATCAAACTCTAAACCTTTTGCAACATAAGCAGGAATTACCACTAAATCTTTCTTAAACCCCTCTTCTTCTCCACAAACTAAAGTAATATCACCATTAAATAAATTATAAATCATCTCTGCTTCTCTATCATCTTTAGTTATAATTGCTACATTATTATAACGTTTCTTTAATTCTAAAATATCATGTTCCAACAATTCCTTCAAATTATTAACATTATAATTTCTAATTAATACTTCATCAACATTATCTCTTCTAATAGCACTAACATGATTAAGACCTAAAATTTTATTAGTATAATCAATAATTTCTTTAGTAGATCTATATGTTTTATTAAGCTCTAAATACTTATAACTACCAAATAAATCACCAATATCTTCTAAACTATTATACTTATAATACGGATTAATAGTTTGATTTATATCTCCTAAAATAGTAAAAGATGCCTTCTTAAATATCTTTGATAAAATAACATATTGTAACCTATTATAATCCTGTGCTTCATCAATAACAATTTGTTTAATATTATTATTGTAATCAAAACTTTCTAATAATCCTTTCATATAAACAAATAAACAAGCATCCTCATAATTAATACTATTTTTATTAACAAATGATCTAATTTCATTATCAGTCAAACTAATTCTACAATATTTACTCTTAAAGAAATTATAATATATTTTCTTAAAATCCTTTTTTAATCCCAAACTATCTAAAAGCTTCTTATTAAAAAACTTAGCATAAGTCTTTTTACCATCATAATTAATCTCTGAAAGCTTAATAGAAATTAACTTAATTCTTTCAAATAATGAAAACTTAGAATATCTATCATGAAATAATCTATTTAAATAATCAACACTATAGTCATATAAAATATTATCAGTAATATTAACTTTAAAATCAAGAGAATTAACAAAATCATCTATATAATTATTTATATCCTCTATAATCTCATCACTTTGTTTATACTTAACAAGTTCATAATTTGTTTCTAAATACTTATAATATCTACCTATAAAAGAAATAAAACTCTCAACATTCTTATATTCATAAATATTACTATATAAAAAGTCACTAAAAGTAGTTTGCATTGTATTATCTTCTCCAAGTTCAGGAAGAACATTTGAAATATACTCAGTAAATATACTATTAGGAGAAAAAATTAATACATTATTAGAATTTAAATTTTCTATTTTATAAAGTAAAAAAGCAATACGATGTAAAGCAACACTTGTCTTACCAGATCCTGCTATTCCCTGAACAATTAAATTCTTATCCTCAACATTTCTTATTATCCTATTTTGTTCATGTTGTATAGTATTAACAATATTTTTCATCTTATCTGATGATTCACTAGCTAAAACTTCTTGTAATAACTCATCATCTATGTTTATATTATTATCAAAAACATGAACTAATTTTTTATTCTTAATATTATATTGTCTCTTCTTAGTAAGTTTTCCTTTTATTATTCCTCCTGGAGCCTTAAAAAAACAATCTCCTAAATCAAAATCATAAAATAAACTACATATTGGACTTCTCCAATCATGAATCAAATAATTATCTTCTTCTTCTAAATGTGTAATACCAATATAAACATTTTCTTTTTTTCCATTATCCTCTGTAAAAGAAATAGACCCAAAATAAGGATTATTCTGAATTTTATACAATTTTTGAAAATACTTTCCCTTTTGTTGCATTAAATAAACTTCTAAATCACTATCAGACATAAGAGCCTTTAATTCAGTAGGATCCAAAGAAGATTTATTATCCCAAATAAACTTCTTAAATTCTTGTACCTTTTCATCTTGTTCATACAACTCTTGTCCTAAAGATGAAATATAATCATTAATTACCTTAATGACATTTTCTAAATAATCATTTTCTTTTTTTAATTCTTCTTTTGATAAATTCATACCTACCTTCCTTTCTAAAACGACAAAAAACTACATAAATATGTAGTTACCCGTTGTTAAATAATTTTTAAAACTGCAAACGTCTTAATAAATATATCATAAAATAATTTATATAACAACAAAAAAAGAGATAAAAAATCTCTTTTAATCAAAATAATCTATTTTCATAGCGTGTTTTACTTCTTTTAATGTTTGAATAGCAGTCTTTCTAGCTTCCATACTACCTTCTCTTAACATTTCATAAACTTTATCTTTATCCTTTGCAAATTCTTCTCTTTTTAAACGAATAGGTTCAAACTCAGCTTGAAGAACATCATTTAAAAATCTCTTTATCTTCATATCCCCAAGTCCACCACGTTTATAATGTTCCTTTAATTCATCCAAATTATTATATTCAGGTAAATACTTTTTAAAATCCTCATTCTTAGCAAAAACATCTAAATACATAAAAACAACATTACCCTCTACCTTACCTGGATCATCTATTTTAATATGTTCAGGATCAGTATACATACTCATTACCTTCTTCTTTATCTCTTCAGGAGAATCAGATAAATAAATACAATTTCCTAAACTCTTAGACATCTTAGATTTACCATCAGTACCCACAAGTCTATAACACTTTTCATTGTCCGGTAACACTTCTTTTGGCTCTACTAAAACATTACAATTATAAACACTATTAAATTTACGAACTATCTCTCTTGCTTGTTCAAGCATTGGTAATTGATCCTCCCCAACAGGAATATAATTTGCTTTAAATGCTGTAATATCAGCAGTTTGTGAAACAGGATATGTAAAAAATCCAGCTGGTATACTTTCATTAAAACCTTTTTGTTCTATTTCTGCCTTAACTGTAGGATTTCTATATAATCTAGCAACTGTAACTAAATTCATATAATAAAAAGTTAACTCAGTAAGTTCTGGTATTAAAGACTGAATAAAAAAAGTAACCTTTTTAGGATCAAGTCCTACTGCTAAATAATCAAGAGCAACTTCAATAATATTATCCCTAACCTTTTCAGGATTATCAAAATTATCAGTTAAAGCTTGTGCATCCGCTATAAAAACATACATCTTATCATAATTACCTTCATTTTGGATTCTTACACGATTTTTTAAAGATCCAACATAATGACCAGCATGCAATCTTCCAGTTGGTCTATCACCTGTTAAAATAATATTTCCCATAATATTTCCTCTCTTCTAATTAAATATATTATAAAAATAAGGAAACATTTAATCGTTTCCTAAAAACCATTAAACTCTTCTTTTAAAGGCCAAAAGGCCAAATAATTTTTAAATTATTAAATTCCCAAACAAATGACAAAATAAAATAACAAATACTACTCATTTTATCATCTCCTAACAAATAAATTATAACATATAACCAACAAACTTCAACAAATTTTTAAATATTTAAATATTAAAACATATTATTTTATTAGGGTGATAACATGTTATTAAATATTATAAACTTATTAAAATCTTTAATGTTTTTCAAAGCCTCTTACTCAAATAATGTATTTTTAGAACCATTATCTAAAGAAGATGAAGAAAAATATATAGATTTATTATTAAAAAAAGATAAAGAAGCCAGAAATATTCTCATTGAACATAACCTAAGATTAGTGGCTCACATAGTAAAAAAATTTGAAAGTACCAAAGTTGATACAGATGATCTTATAAGTATTGGAACTATAGGTTTAATAAAAGGAATAGATTCTTATTCTTTAAAACACGGAACAAAAATAACAACTTATTGTGCTCGTTGTATTGAAAATGAAATACTAATGTACTTTAGAAGTAATAAAAAAAATAATCAAAATATATCATTAGATGATCCTATTGGATATGACAAAGAAGGAAACGATATAACTATATTAGATGTTTTAAAAGCTCCTAAACCAGATTATGTAGAAGAATTATTTAAAAAAGATAATATAGTATTATTAAACAAATATTTATTAATCTTAACTCCTCGAGAAAAAGAAATAATAAAAAGAAGATACGGATTTAACGAATATGATGAACAAACTCAAAAAGAAATAGCCAAGGATCTAAAAATTTCAAGAAGTTATGTATCCAGAATAGAAAAAAGAGCAATTACAAAAATACTTAGAGAATTTATGAAAAATAACAATTTCAATAATGAATAAATTATGATATAATATCACAAAAGGAGGAAATTAATTATGAATAATATAGTAGAAGCAACAGTAGAAATTCCAGCAGGAACAAAAAACAAATATGAAATAGATAAAGTTAATCATAGAATTAAATTAAATAGAGTTCAATACTCTTCAATGACTTATCCAGCAGAATATGGTTTCATCGAAAATACACTAGAAAAAGATGGTGATCCTCTTGACATTTTAATTCTAACAAGCGAACCAACATTTCCAGGATGTATAATTGATGCCAAAATAGTAGGAGTTTTAAAAACAATCGACAATGGTTTTGAAGATAATAAAATTATAGCAGTAAATCATACTGATCCTAGATTTGATGATATTGAAAAACTAAGCGACATTAAAGAACATACTCTATCTGAAATTAAACACTTCTTTGCAAATTATAAAACATTACAAAATATAAAAGTTGAAGTATTTGACTTTTATGATAAAGAAGAAGCACTTAAAATATTAGAAACTTGTAGAAAAAGATATCAAGAAAAAAAAGAGGTTGAATAACCTCTTTTCTTATTCATAAAAAGTAACCTCTATCTTTTTAACATAATAATTCTTATCATTTCCTAAATATATTTTTTGAATAGCGTTATACTCTCCCTTTACATCATAAGTTAAAATAATACCATCATTAACTTTTTCTATATCAGAAAGCTTATAAGTCTCTTCATCAAAATCATTCTTTTTAAATCTTATTTGATAAGTATCATCTGTTATTTTTTTTACATAATCATTTCCATATATATAATCTTTTAAATTATAATTACTTATATTAAAATACTTTTTTATTAATTCATTAATGTCATTATAACTTACATCAATATATTTAAAATCATCTAATTCATACAAATTATCATTCTTATAATACACATAATAACAATAAACAAAATAAGAAATCTTTGTATCATCAAATGAATCTATATTAAATAAAAAACTATTTCCAGTAGAATTTTGAAATACTTTAACATAATCATTGAAATATTCCTCATCATTCTTATTCTCAATACTAATATTATCATTATCAATTTCAATAGGTTTCTTTTCTTTATAATAAATAAAGCATAAAACAACACACAAAATAATAATCAATATAAATAATTTAAATCTTTTCCTCATTACTACTACCACTCATTCTAATTAATTCAATATTACTATAATCTTTCAATATAAAAGATGAACTAACAACTATATCTACATTTTCTAAATAACTTAAATTACTATCATTAATACCACCATCAATACTAATCTTAACATTTAAATTATTATCACTAATAACCTTTCTCAAGCTATTCACCTTATCCATCGAAGAATGAATAAACTCTTGACCACTCTTACCTGGTTCAACTGACATAACTAAAATTAAATTACAATCTTTCAAATATGGAATAACTTTTTCAATTGAAGTTTCTGGTTTAATAGCTATTCCAATCTTAAAACCATACATTTTAGCTTGATTAAAAATACTATCAAAGTTCTTTAACTCTCTATGAATAGTAATATAATCTATTTTTCTAAGAGCAATTTTTTCTATATACTTAATAGGATCATTAACCATAAAATGTATATCTACCTTTTTTTTACATATATCAATAAGTTTACATAATTCACTAACAGAAAGATTCTTATTATCAACAAACTTACCATCCATAACATCAAAATGTATATAATCTGTACTAGTATTATTAAGTTTTTTAATCAAATCAGTATAATCATTATTAGATAAAAATGATGTTGAAACTTCTTTCATATCCTACCTCTTCTCTATTATCTTTTTATAATTTTCATATCTAGAAGATAATATTTTTCCACTCATTACAGCTTTTTTTACTTCACATTCTTTTTCATTTATATGCATACAATTATCATACAAACAATTATATTTATCAAAATCAATAAAACTCTTTCTAATTTCTTCATCACTAAGATTACTTAAATCAATAGCAGAAAATCCTGGAGTATCTAAAACCTTACCATTATATAAATTAACTAACGTAACATATCTAGTAGTATGTTTTCCTCTTCCTAAAGCTTTACTTATTTCATTAACTTCAAAATTAAGACTTTTATCAAGTTTATTCATTAAACTTGACTTACCAGCTCCTGTTTGTCCAGTAAAAACTGTAGTCTTATTTTTAAATAATCTTTTAATCTTAAAAATATCAGTATTAAATACCACTTTAAAACCTAATTTTTTATAATACTTTATATATTGTTTTATTTTTTTATATTCATTCTTATTTAATAAATCTTTTTTAGTAAAACAAATAACTGGTTTTATATTATTAGATAAACACACTACTAATAGCTTATCTAACAAATAATCAGAAAAATTTGGTTCCTTTAAACTAGTAACAATAAAAGCCTGATCAATGTTAGAAACATTTGGTCTCAATAAACTATTTTTTCTTGGTAAAATTTCTAATATATATTTATTTTCAATATCAAAGAAAACATAATCTCCAACTTGAGGAGTTATGTTTTCTACTCTAAATTTTCCTCTTGATTTACATATATAAGTCTTTTTATCACACAAGACAAAATAATCATTACTAACAATTTTAATTATTTGTCCTTTCATTAACTATTCTCCCTCTACATTGGAATCATCAGGTTTATCAGGGGTAACATCATAATTAGTTCTAGCCTTAGCAACAACAATCTTAAATGTCGCACCACTAGTTACTACTGAATCTGCTTCCCTACTTTGTTCAATTATTACACCAGGTTCATAATCATCTGTTTCTTTATATTCAACTATCAAAGAAACACCCTTTTCATTAGCCCATTCAGAAACCTTTTCAACAGTCCAAGCCTCAGTAACAAAATTTGGATACTTCTCAACCTTTTTAGGTATATAAATAGTTATCTTATCACCAGCTTTTAACTCAGTGCCTGGTTCAACATCTTGTGCTACAATCTCTTGTTTATCATATTTCTTTTCATTTGTATCCTTAACTTCTTTTTCTTCTACATTAACTTCAATACCATACATCTCAGTAAGTAAAGTTTTAATTTCGATATAATTCTTTCCTGTCAAATCCTCTACTTTATACTTCTTCATACCTGTAGAAATAATTAAAGTAATACTAGTACCAGCTTTAACAGTTCTACCCTTCGAAGGATTAGTACCAATAACCTTTCCCTCTTCAACTTTATCAGAAGCCTTTTCAATCACATCAACATTAACATCTAAACCTAATTTTTCTAACTCTTTCTCAGCAGTTTCAACTGTATAATTATTTACATCTGGTATAGTTACATCTGGAACTTTAGAAATATTAGGTAAAATTATAAATATAAATAACAAAGCAAGTATCATCACAAATACAGAAGCTCCAAGAATTACAATCTTTTTATTTTTTTTCTCTTCATCCTCTTCAGTTATTTGTTCAACAAAACTTTTATCTTTATTATTATCATTAGTAACTATTTCTTGATTTTCATCTATTCCTTCAGAATATTTAAATTTAATTAATGGTTCATTTTTACGATCTTTATCTAAAACTGTTTTTAAATCTTCATACATTTCATTAGCATTAGCATATCTATTCTTAGGATTCTTAGCAGTTGCTTTTAAAACAACATTTTCAACACTTTGAGGAACATCAGGTAAAACATCTCTAATTCTAGGCATAGGTTCTTTTAAATGCTTTAAAGCAATCTCTACAGCATTATCTCCTCTAAAAGGAAGTTCTCCTACTATAAGCTCATACATCATAATTCCTAAAGAATAAACATCGCTCTTTAGTGTAGCACCTTTACCACTTGCTTGTTCAGGTGGAAAATAATGAACAGAACCCATAGCAGAATTAGTTTGAGTAAGTTGTGTAGCATTTAAAGCCATAGCAATACCAAAATCAGTTATTTTAATACCACCATCATCTTTTATTAAAATATTTTGTGGTTTTAAATCTCTATGAATAATTAAATTATCATGAGCAACACTCATAGCACTAGTGATTTGTAGCATAATATCTACAACCTCACTGACTGTAAGTCCTCCTCTTTTTTTAATTAACTGTTTCAAATTTTTTCCTGGAACATATTCCATTACAATAAAATAGTCCCCATTATCTTCACCAACATCATATATTTCTACAATATTAGGATGAGAAAGACTAGAAGCAGACAAAGCCTCACGTTGAAAACGTCTTACAAACTTTTCATCTGTAGCTAAATCCCCTCTTAAGACCTTTATAGCAACTTTCCTATCTAAAATAGTATCTTTAGCTAAATAAACATTAGCCATTCCACCTTCACCAATAGTGGTTAATATTTCATACCTATCATTAACCTTTTGTCCCTTGACTATCATTTAGTATCACACTCCCCATTTTTTACTAAATATGCTATTGAAATATTATCATTTCCACCCCTATTATTAGCTTTTCGTATAAGCTTTACAACTTTTTCTTCAACAGACAAATCACTAACCAAAACCTTTTCAATAATTTCATTATCAACCATTGAAGTAAGACCATCAGATGAAAGTAAAATCTCATCAATGTCCATACTACAATCAAAAATATCTATCTCAACAGGATCATTAATCCCTAAAGCATTCATAAGTATATTTTTTTTAGGATGATTTTTTGCTTCTTCCGCAGTTAATTCTCCTGCTGTTACTAATAAATTAACTAAAGTATGATCATATGTGACTTTATGTAACTTTCCACCCTTCATAACAAAACCAGAAGAATCTCCTATATTACCAAATAAAATATAATCATTAGTTACTAAAGCACAAACAAGTGTTGTTCCCATTCCCTTACTTTCAGGATTTTCATCACTATGTTTAAAAATCAAACTATTGATTTCATTAGCACTACTTCTTAACCATTCAATAGCGTCAAGCTTACTCATCTTAAAAAAACTTTCATTGAATCGTTTTCCTAAATAAGAAATAGCAATAGATGAAGCCACTTCACCTGCTCTATGACCACCCATACCATCTGCTATAGCCATCAGATAACTACCCTCATTATTTTTTATAATAATTACGCTGTCTTCATTATGATCTCTTACTATACCTGTATCAGTTAAATAAAATGTTTCCATCTTATTCCTCCTTTTTTGCCCTCAATTGTCCACATGCAGCAGATATTTTTGAACCAAATTCTCTTCTGATTGTTACATTTATACCTTCTTTTTTAATTATATCATAAAATTTTAAAATTTCATCTTTTTTACTTCTTTTATACAAAAAATTACTATTTTCATTGTAAGGTATCAAATTAACATATGCATTCATACCCCTAATCAAATTAGCTAACTCTAATGCTTCCTTCTTACTATCATTAATTCCATCTAACAAAATATATTCAAAAGTAACTCTTCTATTAGTATTTTTTATATATTCTTTTAAAGCAACTATTAAATCTTTTAATGGATATGCTCTATTAACAGGCATAATTTTACTTCTAAGTTCATCATTTGGAGCATGTAAACTAATAGCAAGATTAACTTGATATGGAAGCTTAGAAAACTCTTTTATCTTAGGAATAATTCCACATGTAGAAACAGTAATATGACGAGACCCTATATTAAGACCCTTATAATAATTCGCTATACTAATAAACTTAACAATATTATCATAATTATCAAAAGGTTCACCTATTCCCATAATAACAATATGTGTAATCCTCTTCCTTATAAGACTCTCAACTATCATAATCTGTAAAATCATTTCTCCAGCAGTTAAATCCCTTTGTTTCTTTAGTCTTCCACTCTCACAAAAAGAACACCCCATATTACAACCAACTTGACTAGAAATACACAAACTAAGACCATAATTATGTCTCATAAGTACACATTCTATATGATTATTATCATGTAATTTAAACAAATACTTATTTACATCCTCATCTTTTTCCTCTTTTACTAACTCTAATCTATCCATATTAAAACTATCCTTAAGTTTTAATATCAAATCCTTACTTAAATTACTCATCTCATCAAAAGATGAAACCCTTTTATCATACAACCATTCAAATATTTGTCCAGCTCTATATTTTTTCTCATTAATACTAAGTAAATAATTCTCTAACTCTTCATATGTCAAATTATAAATACTCATAACTTCCTCCTATAATTCCTCATTTAAATACTTTTTTAGTTCTACAGCAACATCTCTTGGTATTATTTTACTAAGATCTTCTATATCAGCTTCTTTTATCTTATTAATAGTCTTATACTTTAACAAAAGTTGTTTTCTTCTCTTTTCTCCAATTCCCGAAACATTATCTAAAATACTTGCTAAACTACCTTTAGACTTTATATCTCTATGATAACTAATTGCAAAACGATGAACCTCATCTTGCATTCTTGTTAAATACAAAAATAAATTATTATTTAAAACCTTTACTTCTCTTCCATCAGACATAACTATCATACTTGTTCTATGTTTATCATCTTTCTTTAGTCCTATAACTAAAATATCAAGTCCCAAAGAATTTATAATATCAAGAGCAACCCTAACTTGATTAAGACCACCATCTACTATAACAAGATCAGGAAGCATAGATTTTTCTAAAAGAAGTCTATAATATCTTCTATAAATAACCTCTTTCATAGCAGACAAATCATCTTTAACTAAAGAATCAATTTTATACTTACGATACTCCTTTTTATTAGCAATAAAATCATCAAAAACAACCATACCACCAACATAATAAGTACCAAACAAATGAGAATTATCAAATAATTCAATTCTATGAATATTTCTTCCTAAAATATCATTCAAATTCTTAATAGCCTCCGCTCTAATATCATCATTTCTTTTAATCAACTCTTGCTTTTCCTTAGAATAAATAGAAGCATTTAAATTAGCCATATTAAGTATTTTCTTCACATCACCCTTTTTAGGAGAAACAACAGAAACACCTAAGCACTCAGTAAGTGTAGAAGTATCAGCAATATCATTAACCACTATTTGCTTAGGCAAATCATACTTATCATAAAACTCTATAATATATCTATTATAAACATCCTCATAATCAATAAAATCATTAATAATTTTGTTATGTTTACCAATAACAACTCCCTCTCTAACAAACAAAACCTCAATAGTCAAAAAATTAGTACTAACATCAAAACCAAAAACATCAAAATTATACTTAATATTAGAAACAATAATCTGTTTACTAATAGTAGTCTTAATATCAGAAATAATATTCTTAATCTCAAGAGCCTTTTCGTAATTTAAAGAATCACTATAAGAAATCATTTGCTTTTCTAACTTTTCCACTATCATTTTGTAATCACCATTCAAAAAAGCAGTTATTTCCTTAACCATCTTATCTATAACACTCTTATCTACATCATATTTACAATACCCTAAGCACTGATTAATATGATAATATAAACAAACATCTTTTTTTAAATGATCACATTTTTTTAATGGATAAATCCTATTAATCAAATCAACAGTATTTCTAGCACTAACAACATTCGGATAAGGTCCAAATAACTTATCCTTAACCTTTTTTCTCTCCTTTTTTCTAACAATCTTAACACTTGGATACTTCTCATTTGTAAGAGCTATATAAGGATAAGTCTTATCATCCTTAAGTAAAATATTATACTTAGGATTATATTTTTTAATCAAATTAATTTCTAATATCAAACACTCCCTATTAGTATTAGTAACAATATAATCAAAATCATTAATATGTTCAACCAAAGCTTTAGTCTTTCCAGTATGAGTCTGCATAAAATAAGACTTAACTCTATTTTTTAAATTCTTTGCTTTTCCAACATAAATAATATTACCATCAACATCTTTCATCAAATAACAACCTGGTTTAGTAGGTAATAACTTTAATTTTTCTCTTATCAAATCCATACAAATCATCCTAACTTCGTTTTTTACTAGACATATATCTATTAATATAAATAGGTAAATTTAATGACTTACCATTCAAATAATTAATTGCCTCAAGCAAAGTAACATCATCTTTTCCCAGTGTTACACTAAAACTCTTACTAACAACTCCCGAAACAAATTCTGCCAAATATAACTTATCTTCTAAACAAACTTCATCTTTCTCTTTATTTTCTCTATCACCCAAAAAATCTTTCAAACTTACTGAAAGAGAAAACAAAATATTTTCATATATATTCTTCTCTAAAGATGTAATTTCATAACCCATATGTTTAGCAAATTCTATTAAATTATCTGCATTATTTTTAATATTCTTATAATTATAACTTCTAAGATTAATCATTGGTAAATCTTTCAATGAAGAATAAGCATACTCCTCAGGAACCATAATACATTTTATTTTAGACCTATCAATCTTATCCTTAACAAATACCTCATCATTATAATTAATATACTCTTCATTATAATCATAAATAAAATCAACATCTTCAACAATAAAACTAATTCCTTTTTTAGCAAACCTATTATAAGATGAATTAACTCCATTATCAACATAAATATATCTAATCATAGATATATATTCATCAAAATTATAACCATCAAAATTTCTAGCCAAATTAACATTTTCTCTTAAAGCAGACTTTTCTGACAATATACCATGTTCTAATATAGAAGAAAACTTAAATAAATTAAAACCAACTGAATGAATTAAAGTATTTTCACTAAACTTATAATAATCCATAATATCACCACCTAAATTATAGCAAAACAACGATATAAATAAAAGAAAAAGAAACAATTAATGTTTCTTTATAAATGGAAATAATAAGTGTCCGCACATAAAATCACCTTATAAGTGCTAATTTATATTTCTAATAATATCATATTTGAGCTTTTATAATCAAACATTGCTCTTGGATAATTATTTATCCAATCTTCAATTTGTTTTATAAATGATGTTTTTATATTTGTTATGTCCGTTCCTTTGGGTATCCACCTTCTTATCAATCTATTATTATTTTCATTTGTTCCTCTTTCTCCAGAACAATATGGATGTGCATAATATATTTCTGTTCTTTTCTTTTTTCTTAAACATGATTTTTCTAGCCCTTCATATCCCATAAATTCAACTCCATTATCAAACGTTATACTCTTAAAGACTTTATAAAACTTTCCTTGATATCTTCTTTCAATTCTATCAATCGCTTTTGCTACTGTCTTTGTTTCTTTATTTGGAAGTTTCATTATTATTTCTTGCCTTGTTTTTCTTTCTGTTAATGTAAATAACACAGGTTTAGTTCCTTGTTTTCCAATAACTAAATCTCCTTCCCAATGACCATATATTTCTCTTGTTTTTGCCTCCTTGGGTCTATATTCAATACTTTTTTCTGCCGGTATCATTTTAGATACCCTTTTTTCTTTATTCTTATTATTATATCCCTTTTTGTATATTATCTTTCCTTGTTTTAAATCATTAAATATAACCCCACTTTTAATTGCATTTCTTATTGTTCTTTCGCTTTTATGCAATAATTCTGCTATTTCTTTCTTGCTCTTTTTATCTGAATTATACCAAGTCTCTATCATTGTCCTTTCTGAATATGTTATATGTTTATATTTTTTGATTTTTTTGTTATAATTTAAAAGACACATAGTTTATTACCTCCAATGTTAGTTCGCACTTACATTGTATCATAGGTAATTCTATGTGTCTTTTTTTATGTCCCTTTTCGGACACTTAATTTTTCAATTTATACAATTAATGTTTCTTATGATCAAACTCAGTATGTCCTTCAATACCATACTTCTTAGATATTGGATCCTTAAATATTAAACCTTCAAATGGAAATATAGTTGCCACCATATAAAATCCAAATATCAAAAATATTAATATAATACTTAAATATTTAAATATAAAAGGAAAACCATCTAATCCTAAAATATAATAAAATATATATTGAGATCCAATTATAGATAAATAAAATATAACAATATCAACTGGTAAAAAAGCTTTTTTAGTAACACTAGTATATCCATAAAATAAAATAGGAATAACAATAATTATAAATACTAAACTACAAGCTTTAGCAAAAGCATAATTATCTAAATTACCATAAACAAAATAATCATACAAACTAAAAAGAAAAGTTGGTGTCAAAGCAATCTTAATATGTTCCCATGTACTCTCATTAACCGCTGCAAACAAACCAACAACCTTATTATGCCCACTAATTTCATACAAAAAATGTGATAAAGTTCCTACTAAAGCAATAAGAATAATCGCAATCCACATAAAATCATCTCCTTAATTATTATCTTTTGGTATTACAATAGAACATATAATATAAGCAATTATTCCACTAAAACCTATACAAGATAAAACTATCCAAGCAAGTCTAACAATAGTAGGATCCATATCAAAATACTCGCCTATTCCTCCACAAACACCACTAATCATTTTTTCCTTACTTGATCTATACAATCTCTTCTTCATAACTCCTCCTAAACATTTAATTTCATATAATCCTTAGGACACTTATATATTAATATAATGTACAAAATTATAGAAATAATCATAAATATAACTAAATTAATTAAAATTATAAAATTAATATCAAAATAATCACTCAATTTAATAACACTAAATATACTTAACAAACAAATTCCAATATTTATAAAAACAGATATCATAGAACTCATACTTTGTTTAACAATCTCAGTATCATTAGTATAATTTAATTTTGGATACTTTAAATTAACAACAAGTCCAATAACAGCAGATAAAAATATTATAGCAAATACAACTAGTAACAATAATAATAAATAAACAAAACTAGGTCTAAACTTTATAGAAAATATAAAAACAGAAACTAATACAAAAGGTAATTCTATAAAATAACAATACAAAATCTTAGAATTAAATATCGTCCTAATACTTATAGGTAAACTCTTAGTAATATTAATACTTCTACCCTCTAAAGAAATACTAGAAGATGTAATTGAAGTCATTAAACATGAAAATAATACCAAACCATAATACAAAAATAAAACCGATATATTTTCACTTATTCCATAATTAGACAAAAGTTTTATAACCATAACTTTACCCTTAAAACATAATACAAAAGATAAAACAACTAAAATAACTTGCCCAAAAGAAGTATTAAACATATACACAGGAGAAGATAAATATCTTTTAATCTCCTTCTTAACCAAAGCCATTATTGGTTTATTAACCCTTATTAAAGAAACTTTATTTTTAGAATAACTCTTATTACCATTCAAACTAGAAATAATTTTAAAATAACTACAAGAAAAAATAAAAATAAATAACAAAAATAAAATAATATTAATAAATAATAACTTTATAAATAATAACAAATCAAATTTCTCTAACAAACTTATATAAGCCCCTATAGGAAAATAAATCTTAGTCAAAACATCATTTATACTACTTGCATTTTCAACCACATTATTTATAAAAGATTCACTATTCATACTAATAAAAAATATAAATAAAAAAATTATAAATGAAAGTATAGTTTGTATAATCTTATTAGACTTAAACTTACTAGAAATAAGTTTTATTAAATAACCAAAAACACTAGATATAATCGTAGGAATAAGCGGTAATAACAAAACCATTAATAAAGAAATTACATAGAAATAAAAACTTGGTCTTTCAAAATAAATATATACAAAATATGCTGGTAACAAAAACAAAGAATTATATATATATTGAAACAAAATAAGTTTAAACACTCTAATAAATAAAATTAATTTTTTACTTATAGGTAAAGAAAATAATAAATCATTATTCTTTGATTCAAATAAAATACCTTGTGATTTATAAATACCTTGTATAAAAGTTAAACCAGTTACCAAAGATAAAAACATAGTAAGCATAATATATGTCAAATCATAAAAAGCAAGTTTTTTTGCTAAAAGATAAGCATAAGTACCCATAGAAAAACAAACTAAGCCAAATATAACAATTGGTAATATTATCTTTCTAACTCTACTAGAATTATTAGAACTAAACTTAAATAAATTCATATCTTCAGTTAAAGAGGCCCTTAAAAGTGAAAAAACTTTCATAATTATTCTCCTAACTCAAGAAATACTTGTTCTAAAGATTCATCACCCTTAACTTCTTTCATATTTCCTGTCTTTATAATCTTACCATTCTTTATAATAGCCACCCTATCACAAAGTTTCTCAGCAACATCCAAAATATGAGTAGAAAAGAAAATAGTCTTTTTCTCTTTAACCATCTCTCTCATTATTTCTTTCATATCATACACAGCCTTAGGATCCAATCCTACAAAAGGTTCATCCATAACCAAAACCTTAGGTTCATGAACTAAAGCAGCCATTAATGCAACCTTCTGCTTCATTCCATGAGAAAAACTAGAAATATCATTATTAAGCTTATCCTTTATCTCAAACATTGTAGCATACTTATCTATATTCCTTCTTCTAATATCAACAGGAGTACCATACATATCACATATAAAATTAATGAAATCTATAGCCTTCATATTCTCATATAAATCAGGATTATCAGGAACATAAGCCATATCAAGTTTACACTCAATAGCCTCTTTTTTTATTGACTTATTATTAATCAAAATATCCCCATCATCAAAATCCAATATACCAACCAAACACTTAATAGTAGTAGTCTTTCCTGCTCCATTATGTCCTATAAAAGCAAAAATTTCTCCATCATTAACAGTAAAACTAACATCATCTAAAACCTTCTTAACACCATCATAAGACTTACTTATATTTTTAATTTCTATCATAAAATCTCCCCAACACTCAAATCCATTACATAATAATTATATCATAAAATAAGTTAAACTTCTCTCATTCCATTCAACATTGTCAAGAACATAATAAAAAGTAAAATAACTCAGTTATCAAAGTATAACCACAAGTACCAAAAATAATAAAATTACTTAATCTCATTATAAGATAATAGTTCAATAGCCATAATCATATCAAAAGCAATAACCTTATTTTTATCATTATTAAAAATATTATTCTTAATAACATCAATAGAGGATTCTAAAGGTACCTCTTCTATTTTATAATTATTTAGTTTTTCTCTCTCAGTATAATTAACATTTGTCATATCAATTTTTTTATTTGTTTTAACTACATAATAATAAATCTCTGATTTTCTATTTTTTCCAACCTCTGGCCAATCCCTATTAAAATAAGTTACTTTCATTAACTGTTTTCCAATTTCATCATCACTAATTTCAATTCCTGTTTCCTCTCTAACTTCTCTCTTCAAACACTCTTCATATGATTCATCATCTTCCAAATGCCCTCCAGGAAATTGTAAAACACCATTTTCATTTCCAAGTAAAATAACATCATTATTTATTATTAAAGCCTTAACTCTAATAATAGTTTCTGTAATATCACTCTCTCTTAAATTATCATAATTATATATTATTTCCATACTAAACTCCAAAACCTAAACAACTATATTTTCTTTACATCTATTAACATTCTTGTGTGATATCCTTGCTTCCTATAAAAATTAATTGCCTTATCATTATAAGCGAAAACATCTATAAAAATATACTCACACCCAATACTCTTAAAATATTCTTCCATTTTATTCATTAATTTTTGTCCAACGCCATTACTTCTAATATTCTTAGATACTATTAATTCTGAAATTTCACCACTTCTAGGGCACTTATAATCCAAATAATCATATTCATCATAAGTTCTAACATATCCCATAATTAAACCAATTACTTTATTATTATCTAATGCTAAATAACACTTTCCTTCATTATTGCCTACTTCTTCTAAATCTAAAACAGCCATCTTTTCTCTATAATCATGATGTAATTGATCTAATTCATCCTTATCTATACTAATTATATATTCTTCAAGCTCAACCAACAAATCTTTAACATCTTCTAAATATTTTTCTTCATATTCAATAATTTTCATTCTTTACCTCATTCTAACATTATATTTTTATTAACATCTATTTTTTTGCCTCAAAAGCCTCATCCCAATCAACATAACCATCATCTTCATATCCTTTACAACTTATTTTTATATCCCAATCCCAAACTCCTTCTTTAACACAAACAGGTTCAACATATGATTTACAATATGATTTTTTATCAACATCTAAAAATTTTTCTTTATCCATACCTGCATTATATACCAAAACCTTATGAGTTATTATTTGACTACCACCATCTACTTGACAATTCGGCGCTATAAGATACATATATCTTTTTAATTCTGTATCTATTTCCCTTTTTATTTCATCATATCTTTTACTTTTTTCTTTCTTATCATAATTAACAAAAACAATAATACCCACTAAAAAAATTATAACTATAATTAATATAATAATCTTTTTCTTCATATAATCATCAACTCCTAAAACTAATTTTCTTTTTCATTAAATACAAACCTTTTCAAAATCTTTATATAAATCATCAAATATGCAATTGATATTAAAAATCCTGCACAAACATCACTAGTATAATGAACACCTAAATATATTCTACTAATACCTATCATTACTATCAATAATGATAATATAGTTATCAAAAATATTTTCAAATACTTATTTTTTATATTTTTATAAATTAAATAAATTATAAATCCATAAAATGCCATACTTATCATTGAATGTCCAGAAGGAAAACTATAACCACTTTCATCAATAATTCTAAATTCTGTTGGTCTAGGTCTTTGAAGAATAAATTTTAATAATTGATTTAATATTGTCACTATAATAAGATTAATTACAACTAAAAAACCTTGTTTTTTATTCTTTATAAAAATAAACAAAGCAAAAGTAAGTAAAATCAAACAAGAAGCACTGCCAAACCAAGTTATTGCTTTCATGACTGGAGTAAATGAATCATTAATTAAATAAGTTGAAATAAGTTTATACCCAATAATATCCCCTTTCATAATTTCATGATTAAAAACATCTTCCGCCAAAGCAAGAAATAATATCAAACATATGAATATAATTAATAACTGATAATTATTAATAACAAACTTCTTTATTTTTTCTAACACCATTTCTATCTTAAATTTATTATTCTTTATCATATTTTTCTCCATAACTAATTACACTTATATTATAACTTATTTAATTAATTAAGTCGACAAATAAAAATACTTAGAATTTTTACTAAGTATTTTTATAAACCATTAACTATTTGCTATAGAATATCTTAAATTTCTTAAATACAATTCTAAAATATTTAATTTATCTATATCTTTATCAGTAACTAAATCTTTTTTTAAAACTATATTTTTTCCATCAAGTATTTCTATTCTACCAAGTACATCTCCCTTTTTTATAGGAAGATTCATATCATTTAATACTACTCTATAATCATATTTTTTATCCTTATCACTCTTCTTATTTACTAAAATAATATCATCTTTACTAAATAATTCAATATAATCTTTTTTACCTTTATTTACATTCACTCTTTGAATAACTTGATTCTTTTTAAATAAAATTTTCCCTTCATATTGATTAAAAATATAATCTAATAAATCACTAGTCTCACTATTTCTTGTATTAGTATCACCATATCCTAAAGTAACTACTATTACTCTAAAATTATTTTTATTTATTGTAACAGCCATACACTTACCAGCCTCATCAGTAGATCCTGTTTTTAATCCATCAACACCATCATAAAATCTAACTAATTTATTTGTATTTACTATCCATGATTCGTTATCAGTACCTTTTCTAATATAATCTTCATATACACTAGTAAAATTCAAAACATCCTCATACTCCAATAAATGTTTAGCAATAATTGCCATATCATAAGCACTAGAATAATGCCCTACTTCATCTAATCCTGTACAATTTTTAAAATAAGTATTTTTTAAGCCATACTCTTTAACCTTATTATTCATCTTCTTTACAAATGCTTCTTCTGTTCCTGATATTCTTTCTGCCATTGCCACCATTGCATCATTAGCAGATGCCAAAGTAATACCTTTAATTAAATCATTAATAGATATTTTTTCCCCTTCTTCAAGCCAAATCTGTGAACCTCCCATTTCCTTAGCATTTTTTGAAACAGTAATAACTTCATCCAAACTAATTACTTTATTCTCCAAACTTTCAAAAATAAGTATTAATCCCATCATCTTAGTAAGAGACGCTACCGAAGAAATTTCATTAGCATTTTTATTATATAAAATTTGCCCTGTAGAAACATCCATAGCAACAGCACTCTTAGCATTTTTAGTAACATCAGCCTCTAACTCTAAAGCAAAAACATTAAATGGACTTAACAAAATAATCAAAAAACAAATCAATAACTTTTTCATTTTACACCTCTAATAAATTAAATGTTAACTAAGATTTTTTATACTAAATTTTATTTAAAATAATATTATTTAGTGATATTATATTTTTAGGAGAATCAAAATGAAAAAGAAAAACAAAAAAGAAAATAATTTATTGAATAATATCATATTTTTAATATGTATATGTTTTATAGGAATAGGAGTATATTATTTGAAAGTACCATTAAAAAATAAAATTAAAAACATTGAAAACAAAACCGAAGAAAAAAATAATCAAAATAGTAAAAATAATAATAATCAAAATAACAACAGTGATCAAAAAGAAGATAAAAGTTATGAGATTTATAAAAAAATACCTGGTTTTAAATTAAAAAACTTAGATAGATATATAGAATATCATAATAACAAACCAGATCTATCATATGACCAAGTTGTAACATATGTAAATATAGGCTTAGATCATGATTTCTATTCCTACATAAGTGAAACTGACACTACTTATGGTGTAAACTTATTAGTAAATAAATTTTTAAAATTACCGGATAATTATGAACCAGATGATCTAGAAGAAATCAATAAAGAATACTTTATAAATGGCAATCTATATGTTAGAAAATTAAGAAAAGAAGCTAAAGAAGCATTTGAAAAGCTGTCAAAAGCTTCAATTGAAGAAGGATATCCCGTATATGGTCAATCAGCATATAGACCATATTCAATGCAAGTAAATTTATACAACAATGCATTAAACACAATGACAAAAGAACAAGCTGATGATGACACAGCAAGACCAGGACACTCAGAACATCAAACCGGACTAACCATAGATGTCTCATCAAATAAATATGGTAACATGTTAAATTTTGAAAACACTGATTCATTCCAATGGATGCAAGATAATGCTTACAAATATGGTTTTATATTAAGATACACAAAAAATGAAACCAACATTCATGGTTTCATGTATGAATCATGGCATTATAGGTATGTTGGAGTAAAAGTTGCTACAGACATGCATAATAATTATCCTACTCTTACATATGATGAATACTATTACAAATTCATAGAAAAATAGTTCAAATCAAATTGAACTATTTTTATTTTTCAATCAAAGTACAAACAACTTGATAATCATTAAACCTTTTCTCTACTTTTCCTGTCACTTTAATAATATCATTTTTATTTATATTTTTATTATTACTATATAAATTAGGAAATAAAGTTAAACTTATACTTCCAGTATTATCACTACCTTCAATAAAACACATTAATTCATTTTTCTTAGTAATAATTTCCCTTTTCTTATCAACATTTAATATTAAATTAACAACTTTACCTAATTTATTTTTTAAATCAGAAACATCAGAAATAGAAGGATTATTCAACTTAAACTTTTCAGTCTTATGAGATGTAAGATAAAAACCAAATAGAGATTTCTCATGTTCTAAAATATCATCAATATTCAATTCATCATAATAAACAATTTCTGGTTTAGGTAAACTATTATCATTTAAATCATATACCAAATCAACATAATTAATAATTTCATCTAAATTATTAATTAAAGTATTTATATTATAAAAGCAATCCAAACAATGAGAATATATCAATGATTCAATTACTTTTCTATTATTAGTTTTTTCATATGTTTTAATTAAAAAATCATATATATCAGTATAACCATCTCCTCTTTTATCAACTATATAATTTGCTATAATACTACCAACATTTCTTATTGATGAAAGAGGAAATAAAATACCTTCCTTTTTAACCTCAAACTTTGAACTACTACTATAATTAATAGAAGGAGGTAATACTTTCAAACCAAGTTTTTTAACACATTTTAAATACTGTTCAGTTTTAACTTCACTACCAATTACTCCCATAAGTAAATTACTATAAAAATACTTAGGATAGTAATACTTCAAATAAGCCATTTTATAAGCAATAATTGAATAACAAACTGAATGACTTTTATTAAAACCATAATTAGCAAACTTTAAAATTAAATCATATACTTTTTTGGAAACATTACTACTATAACCATTATCAATAGCTTTTCTAATAAACTTATCTTCTTCTTGTTTTAAAATACTAAGCTTTTTCTTACTCATAGCTCTTCTTAATATATCAGCTTCTCCTAAAGTATAATTAGCAAGTCTTTGAGCAATTAACATAATTTGTTCCTGATAAACAATTATTCCATATGTACTCTCTAAAATATCCTTTAAAGAATCATCTATATAATCTATTTTTTCCATACCACTCTTACGTTTTATATAAAGCGGAATATTCTCAGCAGGTCCAGGTCTATATAAAGCAATAGCAGCACATATATCATCAAAAGACTGAGGATTAAGATCTACCAAAAACTTTTTCATTCCCTCACTTTCAAATTGAAAAATACCAACTGTATCTCCCTCTCTAAATATCTTAAGTGTATTAACATCATTTAAAGGAATATTATTAAAAGTAATCTTCTTTCCTTCACCTATTTCTATATCATCCAATATATTCTTAATAATAGATAAATTCTTTATACCTAAAAAATCCATCTTTATAAGACCAATATCCTCTAAATACTCCATAGTATATTCTGTAAGCATTATTCCATCACTACTCTTAATAACAGGTACAACCTCATTAAGAGGTACTCTACTAATAACAATACCCGCTGCATGAATACTAGTATGTCTTTTATTATTCTCTATTAATAAAACAATATTATATAAAAGTTTTAACTTTTCTGAAGAATTAATTAATGAATTAATATCTTTATCCCTTAATTTCAAATCTTTCAAACTATCTTTAAAACCAATTCTTTTACAAATATAATCAATATCTCTAGAATCAATATTTAAAACTCTTCCAACATCCCTAACAGCTTGTTTAGCACCAAGAGTTCCAAAAGTAATTATTCCAGCAGTTTTATCATTTCCATACTTTTCTCTAACATAATCAATAACCTTATCACGATCAACATCTGGAAAATCAGTATCTATATCCGGCATAGTAATACGTTCAGGATTTAAAAATCTCTCAAACAATAAATCATATTTTATTGGATCAACATCAGTAATTCCCAATGAATAAGAAACCAAAGACCCTGCTGCAGAACCTCTTCCAGGCCCTACTAAAATACCATTCTTCTTAGCGTATTTTATATAATCATAAACAACTAAAAAATAATCTTCAAAATGCATTTTAATTATAATATCAAGTTCATAATTTAATCTTTTTTGATACACTTCATCAACATTACCATTTAATCTTCTTGATAAACCTTTATTACTTAAATTTATCAAATATTCCTTAGAATCAACAACATCATATTTTGGCATATATAAATTCTTTTCAAAAGAAATATTACACATATCTGCTAACTTCAAAGTATTATTTAAAGTATCTATTCCAACAAAATTAACTATCTCATTATAATCATATAAATAATTATCTTGATAAATAAAATCCAACCCATCACTTATAGTTTTACCATCTCTAATCATAAATAAATAAGGTAAATATTTATACTCATATTTTTCCAAATACAAAGTTTTCTTTAAAAACACTACATCTTTAGTAAACTCTAAAGCCTTATATTCTTCATTTTTATTACAAACCCCTATAAATATATCATTATATACATCTTTATACTTATAATATAAATCACAAGTAACAACACATAAAATATCTTCATTATACAATCTCAAAACATCAAAAGATAATTCTTTATTATTTTTAAGACACTCTATTTTTATTAAATTTTTATAACCATTTTCATTTTTTGCATACAATAATAAAACATCATCATCTAATTTTACTTCAAGTCCTACAATAAGTTTTAAAGAAGCATTAGTAAATTTTTTATAAGCCTCCATAACATAAAACAAATTATCATCTACTATTGCACAAGAAGAAATATTATATTTTTTTAAATAAGTAATTAAATTATCTATTTTAATCATACTAGATAATAAACTATAATCAGTTTTAACATAAAGTGCACTATACATAAATATCTCTCCTTTATATTCATTTTAACATATAAAACAAGAAACAAAAACAAAAAATATTGACTAAATTATTTTTTTATGTTAAAGTTATAATGCTTATTTAAAAAGGAGGAAGAAACATGGCAAAGAATTCATCAAATAGAAAACCTAATGTTAAAAATATAAGACCAAACTGCTTAAAAGCTACAAAGAAAAAACAAGGATTAAATTTACAAGTAGTTACTTTAGATAACGGACAAAAAGTTAGACTTACTGCTAAAGAAATAAGAACATTAGAAAAAGCTAACTAATAAGACAAAAAATTGTCTTTTTTTTTACAAAAAATAAAAGTAAAAGAAGTACATCACTAAATTGATGTACTTCTTTTTTCTATATCTAAATAAACCTTTATATCATTTAATTCATATTCATCATTTAAAGACTCATTTTTAATGATATCAATAGTCAAAGTTTCATCTTTAATATAATCATTAAATTCCTTTAAAACTTCCTCAAAATATGAATCACCATTATAATAAATATTAATTCTATCTTCAATATCAAAGTCTTTTTCTTTACGCATATTTTGAATCTTAGAAACTAATTCTCTAGCAATTCCCTCTTTAATCAAATCTTCAGTTAAAGTAGTATTTAAAATAATAAAATTATTATTTTCCATAGCTACATCAAAACCATCTTTTGAATCTATTCTAATATCAATCAAATTAGAATCAACTAAAATACCATCAAAATCAAGTGTTTTACCATTTCTTAAAAGATTTATATCTTCATCACTTAAACCACTTAAATAATTAGTAAAATCTTTCATCTTAGCACCTATTACCTTACCTGCTTCCTTAAAATTAGGTCTTATAGAAAAATTCATATACTTTGACAAATCATTTTCAAATATAATATTCTTAACATTCAACTCTTCTTTAATTAAATCAGATAAATCTCCTAAAACAGCCTTATTCTTACCATCAAGAATAACTTCACTAATAGGTTGTCTAACCTTAATCTTCTCTTCTTCTCTAGCATTTCTACCTAAAGAAATTAACTCTCTTACTAAATCCATCTTCTTTTCAATCTTTTCATCAATTAAGCTCTCATCATATTTTGGAAAATCACTTAAATGAACAGACTTTTCATCAGTTAAATCTCTATAAATTTCTTCAGAAATAAATGGTGTAATTGGCGCTATTAATTGAGACAATCCCTTTAAAACTTCATAAGTAGTTTGATAAACACTCATCTTAGAATTATCTAAAACACTACCCCAGAATCTTTTTCTATTTCTTCTAATATACCAATTTGATAAATCTTCAGAAACAAACTCAGTAACTAATTTAGTAACCTTATTTAAATCATACTCTTCATATGCAGATTCAACATTTTTAACCAATTTATTATATTTAGAAATCAACCATTTATCAATTTCCTCTAAGTCATTATAACTAACCTTAAAATTACGAGGATCAATATTATCAATATTAGCGTACATTTGGAAGAAAGTATAAGTATTTTTCAAAGGATTCATAAACTTAGAATGAACTTCCTTTATACCATCCATATCAAACTTAATCTGAGTCCATGTTGGAGATAAATATGCTATATAAAATCTAGTTTCATCAGCACCATATTTTTTTATAGTAGTAAATGGTTCAACTATATTTCCTTTAGATTTACTCATCTTTTTACCAAATTTATCTAACAATAAATCATTTACTAAAACATTCTTATAAGGACTAACTCCCTTAACAAAAGTAGAAATAGCAATCAAAGAATAAAACCAACCACGTGTTTGATCAATTCCTTCTGCTATAAAATCAGCTGGAAATTGTTTTTCAAAAAAGTCAACATTTTCAAAAGGATAATGATATTGAGCAAAAGGCATAGATCCAGAATCAAACCAACAATCTATAACATCCTTAGTTCTAGTCATCTTGCCACCACAACAAGGACATTTTAAATGAACATCATCAACATATGGTCTATGTAAATCTATACTCTCATCTATCTTTTCAATAGCCTTCTCTACTAATTCTTTACGAGAACCAATCATTTCTTGATGACCACAACTACAAATCCATAATGGAAGAGGTGTACCCCAATATCTATTACGAGAAATAGCCCAATCATTTAAATTTTCTAACCAATTACCAAATCTCTTTTCTCCTACATAAGAAGGATACCAATTTACAGTCTTATTAGCAGCAATAATCTTATCTTTATATGCTGTTACCTTTAAATAATAACTAGGTTTAGAATAATATAAAAGTGGTGTCTCACATCTCCAACAATGAGGATAATTATGAGTCATTCTTTGTTTTCTAAATAATTTATCATTTTCTTTCAAATATTTAATAACCTCTAAATCAGCATCAAATACTCTAAGACCTTTCCATAATCCATCAGTATAACATCCATCTTCCCCAACTGGATTTAAATATGGTAAATTATATTTTTTACCTACTAAACTATCATCCTCACCAAAAGCAGGTGCTAAATGTACTACACCAGTACCATCTTCCATAGTAACATAACTATCACATGTAACATAAAAAGCCTTTTTATCAACAGTTAAACTAGGTATTAATTGTTCATATTCTGTATATTCTAAATCTTTTCCCTTATATGTTTCAAGTACTTCAAATTCATCTCCTAAAACTTTATTAGCAAGTTTCTTAGCCAAAATAAACTTATGTCCTTTTGATAAAACCTTAACATAATCCTCATCAGGATTAACACATAAAGCCACATTGGCAATCAATGTCCAAGGAGTAGTAGTCCATACTAAGAAGTAACAATCATCCTCATCCTTTTTCTTCATAGTAACAATTACAGTATCAACTGCAACTTCTTTATAACCTTGAGCTACTTCATGAGAAGCAAGTCCTGTTCCACATCTAGTACAAAAAGGAAGTATCTTGTGTCCTTCATAGAACAAACCTTCATCAAAATATTTCTTTAAAATCCACCATTCAGTTTCAATATAATTATTATCATAAGTAACATATGGATGCTCTAAATCTACAAATTGTCCCATCTTAGTAGTTAAATCACTAAAAGCTTTTTCATTCTTCCATACATTTTCACGACATTTTTGATTAAAAGGACCAACTCCATATTTTTCAATATCTGTTTTTGATTTAAATCCCAATTCTTTTTCAACAGCAAGCTCAACTGGTAAACCATGTGTATCCCAACCAACTTTACGATAAACTTTATAACCCTTCATTGCTTTATACTTACAAAATGAATCTTTTATAAACTTACCAACCATATGATGTAAACCAGGAAATCCATTAGCAGTAGCAGGACCATCATAAAAAACAAAATACTTACTTCTTTCATTAATTGAAGAATTTAAAACATCTATCTTTTTCCAATACTCTGAGATAGACTCTTCAACTACATCAACACTATCTTTTCTTAATTCTTTAAACATATTTCCCTCCTAAAATAAAAAATCCTTATAACTTAAGGACGATTTACCGTGGTACCACCTTAATTCATAAAGACTTATGCACTTAATAAACTATAACGCGTAACCGTTTTATCTTCATAAAAAGCATCAGAAGTGATCTAAAATAAACTATTAATATTGGCTTTCACCTAACCCAACTCTCTAAAATTAAATCATCTATTTCCGTCTTCATCATTTGCAATACGATTGTATAATAACATAATCAAAAAACAAATTCAAGTTTTTTATAAAATTTCTATATCATCTAACATATCTAACTGTTCAATCAAAGTATTTCTAAGTTTTTTCTTATAAATATGTATATTTTTACTCAATTCTTCTTTTTCTTTTTCTAATTGATTAGCCTTTAATAAAGCATCATTTAATATCTTACTAGCATCATCTTTAGCTTCTTTAATAATAAGATCAGCCTCTCTTCTTGCATTATCTCTAATTTGTTGATTAGCTATATCAGCTTGACGCTTAACTTCATAAAAAGAATTTTCTAGCCTTTTATATTTTGAAACTTCACTACGTAACATATTCAATTCATTAGACTGTTCTCTAATAATAGTTACATTCTCTTCAGTTTTTTTAATAACATAATCAACAAAATCATTAACTTCTTTCTTATCATACCCTAAAGAAGAAGGACTGAAATTATCCATAGCTAACACTTCCCTTTATATTAATTATTACCACTCATATTCATCAGGTTCTTTTTTTCCACCCTTAACTTGTTTTTCTTCAGAAGACATTTTGCCCTCTACACCTATATTATTAGGAGTACATAAAAATATACCATTTCCTAACTTTTGTAAATCTCCTCCAATAGCGTATAAAGTTCCACTTAAAAAATCCACTATTCTTTTAGCTTGATCAGGAGTAACCCTTTTCATATTAACTACAACTGCTTTTCTTTCCTTTAAACAATCCGCTATTGTTTGAGACTCTGAGTAAGCACGTGGTTCAATTAAAACCATCTTACTTCCTTGATTCATATCTTTAAAACCTTCTTTAACATTATAATACTCATCACTTCCTGAAGTACTCTCTTCTACTTCATTTTCTCCAATTAATCTTTTTAACTTATCAAATGCCATAAATTTTCCTCCTAACCATTAATAGATTTTATTTTATAATAACTAACATTTAAAGCTGTTTTACTATCACAAAGTGACATAGCCTTAAAAGAATACTCTTTATTCTTTTTTACATCATTAATTCCTGCTACAGCAGTACTAATTATTTTATCATCTTTATCATATAAATTAAAAACTATTACTACAAAATCACTATCTTTTTCACTAGTAAGCTTACCAGTAATATAATAAGCTTTATCATAATCACCCTTATATCCTTCTACATATAAAGACTTATCATAATTATCTAAGTAACCTTTATTATTATTTAAAATTGTATATTCTTTATATTTAATCTCATTGTTCTTTTTCTTAATATCAGGATTCATAAATACTAAAAAATATAAAATAACAAGTATTACAATAACAAGAGAAGAAACAATCAAAATTCTTTTTAAAACCTTATTCATAAATCCTCCTAATTAACAACAAGTACAGCACGAGTAGAAACTCCAACATTAGCAACACCAGTAGCGTTAATAGTACCAAACAAACCAGAATCTTTAAGACTTGCTGAAGTTACAACTGGATATCCACCTCTATTAACAAAACTAGTATTACCCCAATAAGAATCAACACTATACCATGCTGAAGCAGAATAAGAAGTATTTAAAATATGTGTTTCTTTATAACCATCACCAAGTTTAGCGTTTTTCAAATTATTTTCACCACTTAAAGATTTAACATATGAATATTTATCATAATATTTCGAATTTGGATAAACATCTGTCCAACCAGAAGAACCAACATTAAAATCATCACTAGTGGAAGAAATCATATTAAACATAACATAATCCTTACCTCCACCAACCATATCATATGCTCCATAAATATTTCCAGTTGTTGATGCACCATAACCTAAATGTAAATCATTTTGATAATCATTTGAAGCAACTACATATCCTGTTCCTCTCGCATCATATGTATAATATCCTGCCCAATGATACTTACCTGCTCTATTACTATCAGTAAGACCTGAGAAATTAGGATTCATCTCTTCCAATGTTTTTATTTTAAACCCAGCTGCTCCTGCACTCATTCCTGTTTTATAACCAGCATTATTAAGATATATATCCTCACAAGAATCATTTTGGCATCTTCCATACTTAGATTGTGATAAATAAGCAACAGCAGCCCATTCCATATTTTTAACAACGTGTGTATCTATATTATTATCATCACCTGTCAACTCTCCTGTTGCATTATAAGCACTAGCATTTGATGCAAAACCATATGCATTACCGGAAAGTTCCATACTTCTAATAAGTTCAAAATAAGTACTAATATTTTTATTAACTAGTGAACTCTTATCAGGTAATATTTCAACAGTATTAGTAGTAGCATTATTACTAATCTCAAATTTACCAAACCAGAAACCAGTCAATTCTTGATCATCAAAAGTAAAAGCTGGATGTGTATAAGTACTAAAACCACCTGTTACCTCATTATAATAAGAATCACTACAATCCTCTGACTTATATGTATTAATTCCAATATTATCAGTACAACTAACAGTACCAGTATTAGAAACACCTTGTTCAAAAACAATTTGTATTTGTTGTGGTGAAGATAACCCATTACCATCTAAATTAGCATTAAAAATCTTATACTTAAATCTAGGTATCCAAACCCACATAGAATTCATATCAGTAATTGGTATCACAGTTCCAACTGGAGCATCTAAATAATCAGTTCTTAAACAATTACTAGAACTACAAGCTTTTGTAGAGCCATCAAGTAAAGTAAGTGTCGTAGCAGTTGAAGTATCTTTAACTGTAACAGCATTAGCCCAAACACCATTTTTATAATCATACCAACCATTATTACTATTAGAAGCATCTGCTTTTCTCCATAAATGAGCTGTCTCATCATAAGTAACTGCAATCATATTAGATTCAGTAGAAGTAGTAGAAACACTTCCCTTAGTAAGTTTAGGAGCATTAGGTTCAATATATTTTTCATTTTCATCAAAATATTGACTAGCAACAACCTTAATCTTATAATTTTTCTCTGTATTATTTAATTCATCACTATCAGTTTTATAACTATAATCAAGACCAAATCTTAATTTATATTCATTTACTGCATTAGGTTGCATATAACTTTCATCAAGTAATCTAGCTACATCCCTAACATTATATATTCCTAAAACTTTACCATTAAGTTCAACAACAACTTTAACAAACTTATCATCAAGCAAATTACCAGTAACACTATCACCATCAATAAGATAAACCCCATATTTAATCGCAGTATCAGAAGTATTCTTAATATTAAATTGATAATAATTATCATCTGCAAATATTGTTGAAGTACTATAATTATACTTTTCTTTATCATTAATCAAATTTAAATTAATACCCTGAGTCTTTTCCTTTAGTTCAACACTAACACCACCAGCAGTCACAAGTTGTATAGAGCTTTCCTCTACATTAGTAGTAAACAATGCATAACTAGACCCAGCTACTATAGATAAAATACCAAGTATTGTAACAAACAATGCTATTTTATTTTTTAAATTATTCATTATCATCACCATTTTTCCACGATAAAACTTCCGTATCATATACATATTTATTTTAACATAAAATACATTTTTATTACAATAGAAAAAAGCACAAATATGCTTTTTATTTACAATTAACATCTACATTATATTCATAATCCCCATCTTTTTTAGTAATTGAAACATTTTTAATACTACAATCAGTTATTTCTAAATCATCAAATATCTTCTCACAATAATTTTTATAATTACCAGTACAAGAATTTTCATTATCAATATAACTATTTCCAACTATACTAACAAAAGTATCCCCCTTATACCAAAAATCATCATCACCAACATCTTTATTAATCATAGAAAGTTCTTCAATAATAAGTTTCTCTAAATTTTTACCCCTACTATCATTACTCTCATTAATACTACCAATAAAACCAGGTAAAGTTAATGCACCTATTATAGAAATAATAACAATAACCATCAATAACTCAACTAATGTAAATCCCTTCTTATTCATATTAACCTCTCTTCATAATTATATAATACATTTTACATTATTTTTATAAATTAAACAATACTAATAACTTTTTAAACAAAAAAACGACTCATTAAAAAGCCGCTTTAAATTTATAATTTGGTAGCGGCGGAGGGAATTGAACCCCCGACCTATCGGGTATGAACCGATCGCTCTAGCCAGCTGAGCTACACCGCCATAAAACAATGTTATTGTAACATATAAAAATCTATTTGACAATACTAAATTATATTTTTTATAAAATATTGTCTAATAAATAAAACTTATATATAATTAAAATGGTGATAGTATGAATATAACAATAAATAATAAAAAGTATTACATAAAAAACTGTAAAACCTTTTTCTCTCGTTTACTAGGACTAATGTTTAAAAAAAACATATCTTATGGTTGTTACTTCAAAAAATGTAAAAGTATTCATACATTCTTTATGAAAGAAAATATTGATATAATATTTTTAGATAAAAGTGGTCAAATAATAGACATAAAAGAAAATATAAAACCATATAAAATAATAACATCAAAAAAGAATACATATAGTATTCTTGAATTACCTAGCAACCTAGGAAAACATTTTAAAATAAATGAAACACTAGATTTATTTAACTAATAAATTTAAATAATCAGCTACATCATAATAATTTTCAACATATATAAAATGCAACCTTTCTTTAATATAATCATCTACTTCTTGTAGATCTTTTTTATTTGCTTTAGGAATAATAATATCTCTTATACCTGATCTTTTAGCACCAATAATTTTTTCTTTTAAGCCCCCTATTGGAAGAACATGACCCCTTAAAGTCATTTCTCCAGTCATAGAAATATTTGACTTAATTTGTTTATTAGTAAGAGCACTTATAATAGCAGTAGTAATAGCAATTCCAGCACTAGGACCATCCTTCTTAATAGCACCTTCTGGAACATGAATATGTATATCATTATCCTCCAAAACACTATAATCTATTCCAAATTTTTCATAGTTACTTTTTATATAACTAAGTGCTATCTTAGCACTTTCAACAAATATATTTCCTAAAGAACCAGTAGTAATTATATCTCCCTTACCCTTATAAAAATTAACCTCTATCTTTAAAATATCTCCACCATACAAATTATAACTCATAGCGTTAACCATACCAACTTCAGATATATCTTTATCATTATAAATATATTTTTCATGTCCCAAATAAATATCAATCTCATCTTCCCCTATTATATAAAATCTTCTTTGTTCAGGATGAGAAACAAGTTCTTTTACTATCTTTCTAAATATAGATGCAACTAGCCTCTCTAATTCACGAACACCAGCCTCTTTTGTATAACCTCTTATAATTTTTAATATAGCTTTATCAGTAATAGTAATATTTTCATCTTTTAAATTATAATCTCTAATAATATTTGGAATAGTATAATTTTTACATATATTTAACTTTTCATATTCAGTATAACTAGAAATCTCAATAACTTCTAATCTATCAAGTAATTCAGGAGATATCTGATCCTTATAATTAGCAGTACAAACAAACATTACCTTAGAAAGATCAAACTCCTCTTCAATATAATTATCACAAAAAGCTTGATTTTGTTCCCTATCAAGTATCTCAAGTAAACAAGATGTTGGATCCTTTTTAGAATCCTTACTCATTTTATCAATCTCATCAATAACAAACACTGGATTACTAGAACCAGCCTTTTTCATACCTTGAATTATCTTACCAGGAGAAGAACCTATATAAGTCCTTCTATGACCCATAATTTCAGCCTCATCACTAACACCACCAACTGAAATCTTAGTATAATTTCTTTCCATAGCAAGAGAAATACTTTTTGCCAGTGAAGTCTTACCAACACCAGGAGGGCCTACTAAACAAATAACAACTGAAGTATTAAAATTAGTCATTTGTAAAAGAGCTAAATGTTCAATAATTCTTTCCTTAACATCCTCTAAACCATAATGTGTCTTATCAAGCATCTCCTTTGCCTTAACCAAATCCTTATTATCAGAAGTATAAACATTCCATGGTAAAGATAACATTGTATCTATATAAGTTTTAATCATTCCAACTTCTGGAGAAGTAATTGGTGTAGACTCATATCTACTAAGTTCAAGCAGTAATCTTTCCTTTATACTATTCTTAGCATCCAAATTATTTATCTTAACCTTTAATTCATCAATTTCTTGATCCCTATCAAAAGAAATACCCAACTCTTCCTTTATAGCCTTAATTTTTTCTTGTAATATAAACTCTTTCTGAGACTTATCCAAATTCTTAGCAACCTTTTCCTCAATCAAATCCTCTAACTCAACAACCTTCAACTCTTGATTCAAATCATCAAGCAACATAACAACCCTATTAGTAGGATCAACCTCTAAAACATACTCTAATTTTCTCTCATAATTTTGAGGAATAACATTAGCCAAAATATCAGTAACTTTATCTATATCATTAACACCCATAATTGATGACAAAATACTATTACTCATATTAGAATCATGCTCAATATAATACTCAACTTGTTTTATTAAACTTCTAGAATAAGCCATCTCTTCTATCTTATCCAATTTTTGTAAACCTATTTCTTCTATATCTGATAACAAAACCTGATCTTCTTTAGTATAAAAATTAATTTTAACTCTATTTAATCCCTGTAAAACAATCCTTGTCTTTTGATTAGGTAAATCAAGTTTCATACTAATATAAGCAACAACCCCTATATTAGGTAATTCATTTTCATTAATTGATTCCTCTAAATAATTCTTTTGATTAACAATCAAAATATGTTTATTATAATAAGAAAAAGCCAAAGAAACCAATTCTTTATCCCTATCATTATCAAGTTCTATTCTAATTTCATTATGAGGCAAAAGAACAATATTTTTTAAAACAAATACAGGTAAAGTTGTCTGTTCCATAATAATGCCTCCTTAAAAAGATTACTTACTATTATACCTATATATTTTTTTTAATCAAGAAAAAAAGAAAAAAAATACAAGAAATTAATCTTGTATCTTATCTATTCTCACTTTTATATAAATTAAGAATTTTTTTATAAATATCAGGCTCAACTATATTAATAGATGCAATAGAAGTTTCTAACGCTTTCTTATAATTACCCTTAAAAAATAACTGAGTAGCAACATCTAAACCTCTTTCAATATCACTATCTAAAGGCTTATATCTATTTCCATACACTATAGTCATCTCTGCAAGCCTTGCCGTCTTAACCATTTCATTAGTAGTATTATATAACTTCAAAGTCAAATCTCTAGCAGTATCAACTCTAATATTTAAAGTCTTTATAGTTATAGGAACCTTATCTAATTCCTTAACTATTTCAGAAATCGCATCCTGAGCTTCAGAAAGCTCAACAAAATAATTATTAGCAATAATAGGTAGAGGATAATTTCTAATCTTAGCACGACATTTTTTCAATAACTCTGTAACTTCCTCTAATTGTTCTCTAGCTCTTAACTCATCATCATGCATGCTTCCTAACTCTTTCAAACAATCATTAAGTTCAACCTCAACATTCTCAAAAGAATTAGACAACTCTTCCATCTTCTCTTTTAATAAAGAATAAGGTTCTTTTTGTTCTTTTAAAGACTTAATAATATTATTAAAAGTATTATTAGTATCATAAATCTTTTTATTAACATTATCCAAATCATTTAAATCATCAGTAGTCAAATTATACATACCCTTAATATCATCTAATTGATTATATATATCAGTAACAATCTTATTAACCTTAATTATCTTTTCCTTAAATGTTCTAGCTAACTCATCAAAAACCCTTTTACTTCTTTTCTCATTTTCAAAATCATTTAACAAATTATCTAAATAATCTAAAAATGTCTTAAGTTCAAACATAGAATCTTCCAAATTTAAAATTCTAGCTCTTGATAAAATATCTGCAATCTTATTATTAATCTGTTCTATATTATACTCAACCTTCAAATATTCCAAAGGATACTTCTTACTTTGCATAGTTTTATAAGTATCCATAACCTCTTTAATTCTTTCAGGAATAATTTTTTCTGTCAAAAGAATTAAATCAGGCATCTCCTCAACAACAACAGAAATATGAGCTATCATTTCATCTAAAACTTTAACCAAAGAAACAACTTCATTATATTCATTATTTTCCATAGTTTCCTCAAAATCTTGAAATTTCTTCTCTATATTTTCAAGTTGTAACTCAATGTACTTATAAGAATCCTTATATGCATCTTGATTTTGATTCAAAGTTCTCTGTAAATCTCTAAACTTAGCCTTTAACTTAGTAACAATCGTTCTATTCTTCTCTTCACTCATTGTTATCTCTCTAATCTCATCAAGTAAATTATCAGTAGTAACTCTAAGTTTATATATTTCCATCTCTACATCTACTAAATAACTCTTTGCCTCTTTATACTTCTTAGTATCAACAAGTTCATCAGCATTTATAAGCATATCAGTAATCTTAGAAAACTTCTCATTCTTAATATTATCATATCTATTTTGCCATTCTTCATACTTATCTTCTAATTTTTCATTTTTCATTATTACTTCTATTTTAGAAAGTTCAGACATTATAGGAGTAGAAACAATTAAATTTCTTTGTCGTTCTAATTCTTTTATTTGTCTTCTTAATTTTTTAACTCTATTAACTTTTAAAACTATTAATAAAACAACAATAAATATTACTACTACTAAAACTGAAGTACCAATATATAATGTTTTCACATTATCACCTACCCTACAATATAATACAATTTTAGCATATTTTATACATTTTGAAAACCACTTTTATAAAGTATCATATTATTTTTCAATCATACCTAATAAAACATCTTCTGATATTATTCTTATTCCCAGTTCTTTAGCCTTCATATTCTTAGTAGAAGTAGAAGTAACATCATTATTTATTAAATAATTAACATTATTAGAAATAGCTTTAACTACTTTACCACCATTTTGTTCTATAAATTCAACCATTTCATCTCTATTATCAAAATGATTTAAACTTCCCGTAATTACAAATACCATATCTTTTAAAGCATCCCCTTTAGAAGAACCATCAGGTATTACTATTTCCTTCTTTAAATCCTCTAACTCTTTAAGAAATATAGGATTAGAAAACTCTAAAACCCATTCCCTTGCTATAACATCTCCTACTCCTACTATTGCACTTAACTCTTCATAAGTTAAATGACAAATTTTTTCAAAATCATTATTAAAATAATTACAAATAAGTTTAGCTCTAGAAAGTCCTATATCTGGTATTCCTAAAGCATATATAAAATTAGCCAGCTTTACATTTCTAGACTTCTCTATTGAATTAATCATATTATCATATGACTTTTCCCCAAAACCATCAAAAGCTATAATTCTTTCTTTATAATCATCCAAATGATATAAATCTGCATAACTTTTTACAATCCCCTCATCTATTAATCTACTAAGTATAGAATCAGATATACCATCTATATTCATAGCATTTCTACTAACAAATAAACTAAGTCTTTTAATTAATTTAGCAATACAAAATTCATTCATACAATATAAATACTTTACATCATTATTTAAAACAACTGAAGCCTCTCCTCCACATACAGGACATTTATTAGGAATAACAAGATTATTACTCTTAGTATCATTACTAGCAACTTGTGGAATAATCATATTAGCTTTATAAACATTAATACTATCTCCAATACCAAGCTCTAATCCTTGTAAAATAGAAACATTATGTAAAGATGCTCTACTAACAATAGTTCCCTCAAGCTCAACAGGATCAAAAATAGCAACTGGATTAATAAGACCAGTTCTAGAAACCATCCAATCAACATCTCTAAGAATAGTAGCAGCAGTTTCATCCTTCCACTTAAATGCAATAGAATGCTTAGGATACTTAGCAGTCATACCAAGACTATTTCCATATTCCTTATCATTATAAGTTAAAACAAGTCCATCTGAAGGTATATCATAAACTTTAACCCTCTCTTTAAAATCAGCCACCATTTGAGAAACAGTATCACCTGTTACTTTAAAATGTTCAACAACTTCAAAACCAAGTCCTTTTAACCAATCAAAACAATCACTCTTCAAATTTGAAATAAAATCACTAGTCTCAATAAGTGCAAAAATAATACAATTAACATTTCTTGAAGCAGTAATATTACTATCCAACTGTCTAACAGACCCAGAACATAAATTTCTAGGATTTTTGTACTGACTAGAACCATCATCTAACTCTTCATTCATTCTCTTAAAATCAGAATATTTAATAATGGCCTCTCCTCTTACAACAAGTCTCCCCTTATAAGGAATAGTAAGAGGTACATTCTTAAATCTCTTTACATTTTCAGTAACAACCTCTCCAATAATACCAGTTCCTCTAGTAACACCACTTAATAATTTTCCATCCTCATATGTCAAAACAATAGTCAAGCCATCAAGTTTCCAAGATAATAAACCTTCCTTATCACCAAGAAAATCTACTAACTCTGATACTTGTTTAGTTTTAGCCAAAGAAAGCATTGGAGCAGGATGCTCTACCTTCTGTAAAGAACTAGATATCTCAGGCTCAACATTTATAGTCGGACTATTAGAAAGGATCATATTAGTCTCCTTTTCTAAACTAACCAACTCATCATATAATAAATCATACTCATAGTCAGTCATCATAGATACATTCTTCTGATAATATAACTCTGACGCTTTATTTAAAATAGTAATTAATTCCTTCATTCTGTTAATTTTTTGTTCCATATTTTAGACTCCTATTCAATACTAATAATAACATAATTAAACAAAAAAAAGAAGATAAATTTACCTTCAATTAAACTTTAATCATCTTCTTTTATAATATTTTTACTTCCAATATAAGTAGCCAAAAAATAACATCCATAAATTATACCCATAACAATTACTGTTGATATAATAGAAGGTAATAACTGTTCTTTAGAAGCAAGTGTATTAAATATAGACATAGCAAACTGTATTCCAAATATTGAATGAATCATAGCTAAAATAAGTGGTAATCCAAAAAATATTGCTATTTGTCTAAATAATGACTTATTTATCATCTTCTCATCACAACCTATTTTTCTTAAAATAATATATCTTTGTCTATTATCAGAACTTTCTGTTAATTGTTTCAATGCCAAAATAGCACAACTTACTATAAGAAATATAATTCCTAAATAAATAGCAATAAATACTACTATAATAGACAAACCCACACTTGACTCAGTAAGTTGTATCTTAGATTCACCAGCCAAAGTATTATTTTGACTACTAAGTTTTTCAAATAAATAAGATCCCTCTAAAAATAAAGAATTAATCTCTTTTTTTTCGTCATCATTTTTAGCATTATAATTAGCCACTAAAAACCATAATTTTTGATCAACCTCATCAAAAGCAATATCATCTGGTACTAAAACAATTCCAACATTAGTATGACTTGTTGATATTTGAATAAAACCGTCTTTACATTCACTATATTTAGGCTTTAAACTTCTCCCTTTTATATTTATTATTGTTCCATTCCTTAATCCAAAATTTCTTAAATCAGATATACCATCATAATTACTAAGTATAATATACTCATCATCCCCTAAAGAATACTCTTTATTCCCATATAATCTAGCTATTTTATTATAATCAGAAACCTTCATTATTTGTTCAGGCGTATCAAGTTTCATTTTAGGATATTGCTTTTTTATATAATCCAAAGCCTCTCCCAAAGTATCTTCCCATGTAAAATCACCTATTGCATACATCGAAACCTCTATAACATCTTTTAACTTATTCATATCAAAATCATTACTTTTAAGAGTATATGAAATAGGTTGTTTAGAATCATAAATTAATTCTTTAGAAAAAGTCTCATTACTAGAATTATCATTTGTAATATTAGCAGTTTTATACAAATTCAAATCAACTGGTGTCATCTTATCTATATCATTTTGCATAGAATTTTTTAAAGCAATTGAAGAAGACAAAGCTGTAATAGTCATAAATAACATTAAACATATTACACTCATACTAATCACAGTAGTATTAATCTTATTATGAAGTTGTCTTAAAACAAACATATTAGTACCATTAAAATATATCTTCTTATTCATTTGTACCAATTTTAATATCAATCCAGAAACAGACCAAAATACTAAAATTGTTCCAACAACACCAAGTAAAACAGAAAATTCAATAGCTCTAGTTGTCTCTTGAAGTGAATTAAGTTTAAGTATTCCTTTTGTTACTATATAATAAGCATACCCTAATCCAATAATAGAAATTATAAAAACTAAAATACATATTATAGGATTCTTATATTTTATTTGTTCATTTTTCTTAACAGCTGTAAGTAAATTAATCAATTTATATCTTGATATTGTAAATGCATTAAATAATATTACTGCCAAATACATTATTGCAAAATATATACAAGTCTTAATACAAGCCCCTTTAGAAAAAACAAACTCAAAACTACTCATATCAGCTTGAAATAATTTAGCAACCAATATTGACATAAATTGTGATCCAAAAATTCCTATCACTAACCCTATAACAAGAGAAATCATTCCAATAAATATTGTTTCCATCAATAAAATCTTAGAAATTTGTCCTTTTCCCATTCCTAAAATCATATATATACCAAATTCTTTTTTTCTTCTATTTATCAAAAAATTATTAGCATATACAATCAAAAGTCCTAATATTACAGCAATAAATATTGATACCATACCAAGCATATTTATCATAAGTTTTATCATCTCTTTAGTAGAACTTGAAACCTCAAGCATTGCCTCTTGACTGTCTAAAGAATTAAACATATAAAACACAGCAACACCCAAAACTAAAGTAATAAAATATATTGCATAATCCTTAAAACTCTTCTTAATATTTTTAATTGACAATTTAAATAACATCGTTCAACTCACCTCCAAGAAGTGTTTGAACTTCGATAATCTTTTCAAAGAACTCTCTTCTTGTATCATTTCCCTTTACTAACTCATTAAAAATCTTACCATCCTTAATAAAAATAATACGATCCGCATAACTAGCAGTAAAAGCATCATGAGTAACCATTAAAATAGTAGCGCCAAGTTTATCATTTAAAGTTGTAAATGACTCTAGAAGTTGCTTAGCAGCCTTTGAATCAAGTGCTCCAGTAGGTTCATCTGCAAGTACTATTCTAGGATTTGTTATTATTGCTCTAGCAGATGCAACCCTTTGCTTTTGTCCACCTGATAACTGATAAGGATACTTATTTAAAATATCAACTATATCTAATTTCTTTGCTATATCTCTAACTCTTCTATCAATTTCATTAACATTTACCCTTTGAATAGTAAGAGCAAGAGCAATATTTTCATAAGCTGTTAAAGTATCTAGCAAATTAAAATCTTGAAATATAAAACCTAATTCCTCTCTTCTAAACTTATTAAGTTTATTTCCTCTAAACTTTGTAATATCATCACCATTTATAATGATATGACCAGTTGTTACCCTATCAATAGTAGAAATACAATTCAAAAGAGTTGTTTTTCCAGATCCTGATGCCCCCATTATTCCAACAAATTCTCCTCTTTTAACATTAAAGCTAATATTATCAACTGCTTTTGTTAAATTTGATTTACTACCATAATATTTTTCAATATTTTGTACCTCTAATATATTTTCCATATATAAACTCCTTTCATCTATGCCTTATTATAGTAGTATCAAAATAAAGTTGCCATCGATTTATCTTACATTAATCCTACAATTTTGTAACATTTATCATAATAAATTAACATAACTACTATTAGGAAAAATTATCCTAACACAACAACCCTTTCCTAATGAAGAATCAAGTTCTATTACTATTCCTAATTTATCACATAACTTTTTACACAAATATAAGCCTATTCCCGTAGATTTTTTCCCTGATAATCTCCCATTACTACCAGTAAAACCCTTTTCAAAAACTCTTGCAACCTCTCCCTTTTTAATACCTATTCCATTATCATTAATATATAAAACAACACTATCTTTTCTCATAGCACTATAAATCTCTATACTTGATAAAACATCTCTATTTCTATACTTTATACTATTTTGTATAATCTGATTCAATATAAATATTATCCACTTACTATCAGTATTAACAACACTATCTAAATCATGAGCATTTATCTCAATCTTTTCTTGTATCAAAGCTGTTTTATTTTTCTTAATACTCTCATTAACAATATCCTTCAAACAACACTTTCTTATATAATAATCCTTTTCAACCATATTACTTCTAGCATAAAACAAAGCCTGTTCAGTATAGTTTTCTATTGCATCAAACTCTTTCCCTATACTCTTAGTAATTTTATTCTTATTATTCTCTATTATCATTTTACCAGTAGCAATAGGAATCTTTATTTCATGAATCCATAACTCAATATAATCTTTATAATCCTCTTGTAAATATTTATATTTATTAACATTTTCATGCATAGCCTTATCAACAATAGATAAAATATCATTTAAAATTTCTCCCTCAACAAAATCAGGTTTACTAATAATATCTGTTATTAAATATTTTTCATCTAATTGATTAATTACTTTATAAAGATTATCATAATACTTTTTCTTAAAATAATACTCATATAATAACCCCAATAAAAAAGAAACAAAAATGACCAAAAAAACATATATCTTAATAAAATTACCAAACGGATATATCATAAAAAATATCTCTATTGTAATCAAAGAAAAAAGCATTAAAAATATTAATACCAACTTCTCCCTAAGAAACTTAAAAAAACTCATCAATCCTCTCCCCTTTTTAATATATACCCTTGACCTCTCTTAGTCTCAAGTAACTCTTTCAATCCTAATTCCTCTAATTTATTTCTTACCCTTGTAATATTAACAGTAAGTGTACTATCACCAATAAAATCATCATTATCCCATAAACAAATCATAATATCTTCACGTGACACAATCTTATCTCTATTTTGAACCAAATATTTTAAAATCCTAAACTCATTCTTAGTAAGTTCAATAGACTTATCTCCTCTTTCTATTGTACTTTTATTAATATTTAATATAAAATCCCCTGCATCATAAACATCAGAATTATCATTAACAATACTACTTCTTCTCAAAAGAGAATTTATTTTAGCAAGTAAAATATGAATATTAAAAGGCTTAGTAATATAATGATCAGCACCATTATTTATACTCAACAACTCATCAATTTCATTATCCTTACTAGTTATAATTATAATTGGCATATTAGATTTCTTTCTTACCTCTTTACAAACAAACTCTCCATCAACACCAGGTAAATTAATATCTAAAAGTAATAACTCTGGATTTATTCTTAAAATATCTTCTATTGTATTATCAAATGATTCTAATCCCTCAGAATAATAACCATTATTATTCAAAAATATCTCTAATTCATTTCTTAATTTTTCATCATCTTCCACTATTAAAATCTTCTTCATAAACATCCCTCTAAATGCATTATAACATATTAACTAACACAAACTAAGAACCTTTTTCATAGTATTAGCAGTCCTTATAGTTATACTATTTCTTATATCACAACTAGCAGTCTTAACCCACCAATTTGATTTTCTATAATTATTCAAATCAAAAGACCAATAAATAACATTTCTTTGCTTTTCTACTCTTTCCACCTCATTAGGTTCTCCAATTGTATCATAAACATCTTGAACAGTCACAGGAGGTATAACAAAAATCAAATTATCATAAATACTCTTATCATCATTACCCCACCAATCAGGGCAATTATTTAAAATATTTTCAAGTTCAAATGATGTCATAACATAAACAGGTATAAAAATTTCAAACCTCTCTTTAATCATTGAAACAATATCTTTTATTATAATATTCTTATCAACACCATCATAATCAAAAATAACATTACCACTATTAAGATAAGTACAAACATTTCTATAACCAAAATCTACAAAACAACTCTTTAAATCCTTCATCAAAATCTTATTTTTACCACTTATATTTATCCCTCTAAGTAAAGCTATATATCTCATAAAAAATAACCCTTTCAAAACTTTAGTAAAATTAAAACATATTACTAAAAATAGTATAACAATAATCTCCTATAACTGTCTAAGTATTTTTTAAATTTAACTAAAATTAAAAAAATAATTAAAAAATAATAGAATAACATGGTATAATTAAGACAACAATATAAAAAGGAGAAAAAATTATGAGCTTATTTGATAGATTTAAAAAAATTAATGAAAATGAAAACAATGAAATTAACGCTTCAGGTTGGGATGCAATAACCGAACTATGTGATAAAGTTTATCCCAATCAAAAAAATCCAAAACATTATGGAACCATAGTCAGTTGGCAACTTGGAGGAAACGACCCTCTTCAAGGAATAAGTGTCTATGATGGTGGAGATTATTGGCATTTTATAACTTATGGATTATCAGAATTATATGAAAAAAAATCCAATATAAAAGATATAAGTGGTTATGGTATGGAATTTACTCTTAAATTAAAAAAAGATAATTATGAAAATGAAGAAAATGAAATAAAATGTATATGTGGAATATTACAATCCATTGCCAGAATAACTTTTACACAAAAAGAACTTTTTAATGTATATGAATATTTATATACAGGTCAAACTGAAGGAATTGATTGTAATAAAAAATCTAATATAACTGGATTTATTACTATACCAGATAATAAATTTCACGAAATAAATACTCCAAATGGTAAAGTACGTTTCGTTGAATTTATTGGAGTTACCGACAGTGAACTAAAAGCAATTCAAAATAAACAAATAAATGTTAAAGAATTATATGAAAAAATTGGTAGTGATGTAACAAACTACAATAGAAATTCAGTTATATAAAATAAAAATAACTTATCAATAAAAAGATGATTAATTTAAAAAAATTTAATCATCTTTTTCTAATGATTTTATAATTACTTTAACCCTACCAAATCACATCTTCGTTTACAATAACAAAAAAATCAATCTTTCGATTGATTTCTATATATTAAGTTCAAACCAAGTAGTTCGAACAAATTCGTCAATGGAGCAAATGACGGGAATCGAACCCGCATCCTAGCCTTGGCAAGGCCATGTTCTAACCATTGAACCACATCTGCAATCAATAATACATTGATAGAATAACATTTTTATATAAAAAAATCAATATTAAATTAGAATTTTTTGTATACTTTTAACAAATAAAGAAACAATACTATTAGAAAGGAATGAAATATATGAATAACCCACCAATAATAATATCAACTAAAGACTTATCTTACATATGTGATATATTTAATTGGAACTTCAATGCTTGTAAATTAATAAATAGTTTCATTGAAAATATAACAAATCAAGAAATAAAAGACTATTTAAATGAATTATACTACACTCATAAAAATATATGTGAAGAACTTATAAAAATGATATATTTGGAGGATAATTATGAATAATAAAATAGCTAACAATGAACAAACAGTACCAAAAACAATTGAATTAAATGATAGAGACTATTTAAACATAGTCCTAGAAACAGAGAAAAACATGTCTAATAACTTATCAATTGCAATTGATGAAGCAAGCAATGAAGTATTATATAATAAATACTACTCTATATTTAATCAAATAAAAACATCTGCAAGAAACGCTTATAATATAATGTTTAAAAATGGTTGGTATGAGTTAACAAAAGCAAAAGAAGAAGACTTAACAGAAGAACATACAAAATTAAATGAAAAAATAAATGAATTAACAAAATAGGATCCACAAATAGATCCTATTTTATTTTCTTTAAATTTAAAGAAGCATTATAAATATCTTTTTTAGAATAATCACTATTTTTACTCAAATAATCAATACCATCTTTTATAGAAAAATTATTTTTAACAACCACATCAATAAGTAAAGCTTCGATTGAAATATCATTATTAATAACACTTTCTCTAACTATATCATTTTCAATAATAAATACATACTCTCCTAACTCAATATTAGGATTACTTTCCATTATCTTTAATACATTAGATAATCTTCCATAATAATTCTTTTCATGAATCTTCGTTAAATCAGAAGAAACACTTATCAAAACATCTCCCAAATTTTCATAAATATATTTTAAAGTTTTTATAATTCTTTTTGGAGATTCATAAAATATATAAGTTCTAATTTTACTCTCTAATATCTCATTTATAACACTTTTTTTATCCTTATTTTCTCTAGGAAAAAAACCATAAAAAGTAAAAGTATCAGAATTAATACCACTAACAGATAAAGCTGTAACTAAAGCAGAAATACCTCCTACTCCAATCACCTCAATTCCTTCCTCTTTAGCCTTTTTTATCAAAACATAACCAGGATCAGAAACACAAGGAGTACCAGCATCAGTTATAATAGCTATATCTAACCCACTCTTTAATTTCTCTATAACAGAAGAAGATCTTTCAACCTCATTAAACTTATGATATGAAATCAACTTATTCTTAATATTGTAATAATTAAGCAATTTTAAAGAATGCCTAGTATCTTCACATAAAATAATATCAACATTTTCAAGTGTCTCTATAGCTCTTTTAGAAATATCAGCTAAATTACCAATTGGAGTAGCAACAACAAATAAACTTCCCATTACTTCTCACCTCTTTCAACCTCTTTTTTTAACTCATCCAAAACATTTAAAGCATCAATTGGAGTAATCTCTAAAGGATTAATCTCTTTTAATCTTTCCTCTATCTTAGAAGTTCTCTTCTCAGAAAAATCAAAAGATAAACTAGTTTGTTCATAAATTTCCTTCTTCTCCTTCTTATTCTCATACACATTCAAAACTTCATTTGCTCTTTCAATTATAGATTTAGGTAAATTAACCAAAGAAGCAACATGTATTCCATAACTCTTATCAACTGGACCCTTTTTAATTTTATGTAAAAAAGTAATAGAACCCTTATCTTCAACTGCAGAAACATGAACATTCTTCAAATTTCTCAAATTATTTTCCAAAGAAGTAAGTTCGTGATAATGAGTAGAAAACAATGTCTTACATTTAATTTCATCATGAATGTATTCAAGAATTGCCTGTGCTAAACTCATACCATCATAAGTAGCAGTACCCCTACCCAATTCATCAAATAAAATCAAACTATTTATAGTAGCATTACTAACAGCATTATTAGCCTCTTTCATTTCAACCATAAATGTAGATTCACCACTAACCAAATCATCACTAGCACCTATTCTAGTAAAAATCTTATCAAATAAAGGCAACTTAGCCTCCTTACAAGGAACAAAAGAACCCATCTGAGCCATAATAACAATAATAGCAAACATTCTCATATAAGTTGACTTACCACTCATATTAGGACCTGTAATAAGTAAAATATTTGTATTCTCATCCATAACAACATCATTAGAAACATATTCCTTCTTAGAAACCTTCTCTACTACTGGATGTCTTCCATCTTTAATATAAATACTTCTCTCATCAACCAATACAGGTCTAACATAGTTATTAGACTCAGCAACTACAGCAAGAGATGATAAAACATCTATCTCACTAATAATAGCAGCAACCCTTTGAATCTTTGGTATATATTTTCTGACAATATCTCTAACCTCTACAAATAAATTATACTCAAGAGCCATACTTTTCTCCTCAGCATTTAAAATCAAATCCTCTTTTTCTTTTAATGCTGGAGTAACATATCTTTCACCATTAGTTAATGTTTGTTTCCTAATATATCCATACTCATCCTTTATTTGACTAATACTTCCTCTAGAAACTTCAATATAATAACCAAAAACTTTATTAAAACCAACTCTTAAACTCTTAATCCCTGTTCTTTCTCTTTCCTTTTGTTCAAGATCTAAAATAAAATCCTTTCCACCACTAGATAAACCTCTTAACTCATCTAATTCACTACTATAACCATTCTTAATAATATTTCCTTCTTTTATAGTAACTGGAGCATCTTCATTTATAGACTTATCAAGTAAGTTATATAAATCATCTAAAGTATCAATATCATTTTCATACTTAATCTCTTTTAATATTCTACTTATATCAGGTAAAAACTTAATAGAATTCTTAAGTTGTATTAAATCCCTAGCATTTAAATTACCATAACTAATTCTTCCACACAATCTCTCTAAATCATATACATTATTCAAATCTTCTCTAAGTTCTTCTTTCAAAATAAACTCTGTAAGTAATGTAGAAATATAATCATATCTTTTTTCTATTTTTATTTTATCTACCAAAGGATTTTCAATCCAATTTTTTAATAACCTAGAACCCATAGCAGTCTTAGTCTTATCTAACAACCACAATAAAGAATAAGTTCTCTCTTTTAATCTTAAAGTTTCAACTAATTCAAGATTTCTTTTAGAATGAACATCTAACTCTAAATATTTATTCTTATCTAATATAATTGCTTTCTGTAAATGAGACAAATTTCCTTTCTTTGTATCATTTAAATAAAATAACAAATGCTTTATAGAATTAACAATCCTAATATCTTTTATATCACTATAAACATAATCATAATCATTATCTAATAAATCATCACTAAACGTTACTAAAATTGAATAATTATTTCTAAAAATATCTACAACTTTCCTATCTATAGTATTATTAACAATAAGTTCTTTAATATTCAAACGAATAACTTCACTAACTAACTTATCATAATTATAATCTATTAACTCAGAATAAATAGCTCCAGTTGAAATATCAGCATAACTTATAGCATAACAATGTTTATAATCAAAAATACTACCTATATAATTATTATCCTTTTCATCAAGTGATCCCTGTTCCATTAAAGTACCTTTAGTTACAACTTGAATTACTCCTCTTTCAACAACACCCTTTCTATCAGGAGGTGTTAATTGTTCACAAATTGCAACTTTATATCCCTTAGAAACTAACTTTTCTAAATAAGGTAAATAAGCATGATAAGGAATACCACACATTGGTACCCTCTCTTCAAGACCACAACTTTTTCCTGTTAAAGTAAGTTCTAATTCCTGAGACGCTACTTCTCCATCTTCAAAAAACATCTCATAAAAATCACCTATTCTATAAAACAATATAGCATCACTATATTTATCTTTTATATCCATATATTGTAACATCATAGGAGACAATTTACTTTTATCTACTTCATTACGTTTCATTTATACTTCACCTAACAATTATTATACAAAAAAATAACCACATTTACAAAAAAAATCAATAAAAAAACCTCTAAAATCAAAAATTTTAAAGGTTATATAAACTATTCATCAAAGAAATCATCAAAAAATTGATCATCAGTAATATTATTATATTTTTCACTAACAGAAGACAAAGGTTTCAAAGTAGAATTATCTTTCATATCAGTATCTTCAACATAAATATCTTTAACTGTATTAACATCTTCAACTTTTTGTTTTTTATTTTTCAAAGCTTCTTGTTCAGCCTTTTCTTCAGCTTCTAATTCTGCTATCTTAGCATCTATTCTTTTAACCAAATCATCTACAGATATAGAAGAATCCTTATTATTAGAATCAGAACTAGGATTAGCAGAAGATGGTTCAAATAAATTTTGTCCAAAAGGATTAGCAGCAAAAGGATTGGCTGCAAACGGATTAGCAAAAGGATTTATACTTTGTCCATTTGGAGAATTTACCATATTATTAAAATTCTCTTTTTTCTTGCTCTGAACAAAATCTTTTAAACTAAATACTGAAATCTTTTCCTTTTCTCTTTGAACAAATGGATCAGCTTCACCATACTTAACTCCCCAATCTATTTCAAAATTAGGTTTTAATCTAGTTTTAAAAGGATCCAATCTAACTCTTTTTACTATAGCTTCAAACTGTTTCATTCTTTGAAGATCTGCTACTGTTGCTAAAGGTCTTGTCTCTTCATGTTCTTTATCACCCTTACCAACTTTTACTCTTCTCTCACCACATAACTCAGATATCTCTTTAAGTGCAGCAAGTTCAGTAGTAAGTAAATATAACATATTATTACAGTTACTTCTAATAGTTTGAGCATTTTCTTTTCCATAAACAGCATCAAGTCCAGCAAAGTTCTGAATTATCATAGTAAATCTGATTTTTCTAGAACGAGCTGCTGTAATCATTGTAGTAACGTCCTTCAAAGGAGGCATATTCTGGAACTCATCAAGAATAAAATTAGTTCTTACAGGAAGTTCACCATTATTACTATTTTGTGCCACATCAATTAATGATTCATAACATTGCTTAATAAATATTGTAGCAAGAGCATGATAAGTTTTCTTTTCATCTTGAATAATCATAAATACTGCAGTTTTTTCTTTTCCTATTGACTCCATCTCAAAATCACTTCTAGAAAGCATTTCTGAAAGATTTTCACGAGATGCAAACAATCTGATTTTTTGTTTTAATGTAGAAATAATAGAGCCCTTAGTCTCCTCAGGAGCATAAACAGTACCTGAAGCACAAGTATATGCAGCACCAGCTGGATCCTTAGCATTAAAATATTCTTTTATATAATTACTTCTAGGTCCATATTTTTCTTCACCCTCAGTAGTCATCAAAGAAACACTATTAATATTAACCTGCTCCGGTTTAGCATCCTCAAACAAACCTAAAGTAAGACCTGAAAAATAATCTGCTGCTGTCTTTTCCCAGAATGGGTCTTTACTTCCACCCTCTTCATACAAAATATTAGCAGCTAAATCGTCTAACAACTCCATAGCCTTATCACTATTACCATTTCTATATAAACTATATGGTAAAGCAAGAGGATTCCAACAATTTCCTCTTTGTGGCTCTCTGAAGTTCAAAATAACAATTTTATATCCTCTTTCTTTCAATAAACCAGCACTCTCACGATATATTTCACCCTTAGGGTCAGTAATAATCATTGACTCACCCTTCTTAGCCAAAATTTTAACCAATGGATGAATAATACATTGAGTTTTACCAGTACCAGTTGAACCTATTACTAAGTTATGACTTTCACCATTATCAACCCACATCTTTTCTCCATCATTTATAATTGGAAAACCTGCTTTTTCATAATATGGGTCTTTTACTCTAACTTCACTTAAAGTAGACTTCATTTCTTTTGGTTTACACCAATCAGAATAGCCCTTCTTTTCTTTCTTTCCTATAGAAAAACCAAAACCTTCTTCTCTTTCAAAAAAATATGACTTACAAGAAACAAATATAAATACCATTAATAACAAATAAAGTATTAATAACGCATCTAAATGATTTACAAAAGCAGGAAATGGATTTAATCCAGCAAAACCTTCACCAGCTGCTGCAGATGCTAAATTATTAACAAATATAGCTACAACAAATAATCCAACAACAGCAAATATTAAAAATATCAACCAATCTTGTAAAGTAGCTTTAAATTTAAATTTCATAACAATCCCTCCTGTTTACTAAAGTCCTCCGCCACTACCAAATGAATCTAACTCTTCTTGAGATAAAATAACAGACATTCTCATTCTTCTAGAACCACAAACAAACAATGCTTCTCCTTGAGAATATTTCTTTATACTTTCCTTTTCATTATCATTTAAATCAATAAGTAAAGACAAATCTTCAACAGCTTGTTTCTTTAATCCCATAACTAAATAATAAGCAGCATTATCAAATATTGCCTTACCTTGAGTAATAACAGCTTGTGGTGTAAAATCACTAGGTTGTTGAGTAATAATTATATTACCTGTATTATACTTACGACTTCTTCTTTGAATTTGAGCCAAGAAATCAGCTCCTAAAACATTACCACCAGATAATAATACATGAGCTTCATCAACCATCATAACTGTATTAATAGAAGAATCCAAACACAAACTCCATGCATATTTCAAAATATTAAAGAACAATGCATTACGAACATTAACATCAGCATTCATTAACTCTCTAATATTAAATACTATAAAATTACTTTTTGGAGCAATAGTAGTATGTCCATTAAAATAAAATTTCAATTCATTTGTAATAGGTCTAATCTTAAGCTCTAATCTCTCTAAAATATCTCTTTCATGTGACATTTCTGGACTAGCCATAAGTTTTCCTTTAATAGTAGCATAAACATCATCAAAAGTAGGATAATTCTCTGATTTATAATTAGAAAAATCTGTATTAAAATCAATACCAAATCTACGATAAGTATCTTGAACTAACTCAATAAAAACATTAAGAACATCCTCTTCTATAGATGGATCATAATATTTCATAAATGCTTTTAAAAATTGTAAAGTCTTAGTAAGAACAGTATATCCTAACCCTTGTTTAACTTCATCTTCATCAGCATCAATTAATACTTCAAGTGGATTAATTAAACCAAACTCTCCACCTTTACCTAAATCAATATTATCTCCGCCAAATAAATCAGTCATATATTTCAATTCATTTTCAGGGTCAATTGCAACAACTTTATAACCATTTCTTAAAGCAGATCTCAACATTAACTTAGCAGCAGTAGATTTACCACTACCAGAAGTACCTAATATAATCATATTAGCATTATTTCTATTATGTTCTTTTCTTATTTGATATAAAAACTGATTAAATAAAACAACTCCTCCAGAAAAATCAATACCCATTAATGTAGAAGGACCTGGATCTTTAATAGTATCAAATATAAAAGGATACATACCAGCCATAGTAGGAGAAGGCATAATTGTACCAACTCTTTCCTCTACATCTTGTTTAGGGAAAATAGGTAAAATTGATTTTAATACTTTTTCTTGTTCAAACTTAATTGGAACAGCCCTAAGTAACTTAGCATCCAAATAGTTTTTAACTTGTAGTCTCTTTACCTCTAATTCTTCTTTTGTATCAGCAGTAAGTACTAAGTGCATTTGAAAATCAAAAGTCTTAGCATTATTAGCCGCTAATTGTTGAATATATTCTTCTAAAGTCTCATAGTCCTGTCTAATTCTTTCCTGTGCAGTAGCATCTTTTTCTTCACTATATCTTTCCTTTAAATCAGCAAGTTGTTTATTTAATAACTTACTAAGAGTTTGAAAAGGAACAGGAATATGTTTAATAACAACCTTAACACCAGGCATACTAGTAAGATCAGATAAAAAACCAACCTCTACAGATCTAGGATAAGAAATAGCAGTCAATATTGTCATATACTTATCAGCAACTCTAATAGTATCAGGAGTAAACTCTAATCCTTTTGGAGCAACTTCAGACTTAATAGCGCTTCTCATTATATAATCACACTCCCTGCCTCATATTTTCTTCCCCCATTTAATAAATTATCCAAAATGGTTCTCAAATCATCATCACTTGTTTGACTACAAGTAAGATCACAACTACTAATACCATTAATTAAATTTCTAAGTTTCTTTTGTAAGATATCAAGTTTCTTTTCTTTAAATAAAATATAATATTCAATATCTGAAACCTGATTATTAACAAATATATCACCCTTATTCATATCCTGAGCTATTATCTTTCTAAGTCTAGGATCATTAGTTTTATTAAATAATATTTGCATCTCAGCTTGATACATAGAAATATCAACTGGTCTATCTGCTATCATAAGCCAAAACTCAAAATCAATAGTATTATAAAAATTCATAAGACCAAAAATTATATTATCAGCTTGAAATTGTTCAAGAATGAAAATATTTTTAGGTTGAATTTTTACACCAGTTACCATATACCCATCTTTAGTATAAATAATATTATTTTTAATTGTCTTTAAATTAAGCCAATTTTCAGTATACCTAGGATTACTTATAGCAGCCTTAGATAACTTCTTACCTCCTGACATTTTAGTAGACATTCCTGACTGTACCCTCATTCCAGGAGTCATTGCATTATTCATAGTTTGTATAGTTTGAGTATTCTGCATATTTGTTTGATTATTACTTTGATTATTACTAAAATTAGAAATTCCTTGGGAACCCTGATCTTGGTAATTCATCTGATTCTGTTGGTTGTTCATATTGATAACACCATCCTCTCCAATAATATCTTCTTATATCTTTAAAATAAAATCTAAAGATTGTTACTAACAAATACCTACAATTGTGATAATTAGGTATTGGAAACACCAAGAACACCCCTATTAAAAAAGGTAAAAGAGCAAGAATTGCAATCACTATATTAGTAATTGGAAAGCTCATAAACAGTACAAACGAAATCAATATAGCTATAGAAACCAATATCAAATCAGGTAGTCTCATAAAGCCAAATATTAACCCTTGTTTCTTACTATTTGAAGGAATTATATAATTACCATTCATATTTAATCATCCCCTTTTTATAAACATAATTAGTTATTTTTAGTTTTATTTCTATATTCGTCCATTTTTTGTGCAGCAATAAATTCAGCACTATTTTTTGTTATATCTCTATGTAAAACAACATCATCACCTAACTTACTATATAAACTAGCGTCATTATTTAATTGTTTTTGCAACCAATCTTTATCTATGTTTGTTGCTTTCATTGTATATCCAGCCTTAGATAAATCCGCAGAACTAAGTAGTTTACCATTATTATCTCTATAAACTATTGCACCATTTTCTACAGACGGATAAATTTTTTCCCCGTCCGCGTTCACATAAGCATCAACATACCACTGACCATTCGCACCAGCTTTCCATGTATCATCCTTAAAGTCTAATTCAATAATGCTAGCCAAATTATCAGAACTAAACAATCCTGAAGTATCCATTTTAATTAAATCATCAAGACGTTTCTTTTTAGCGTTAACAACTTCGTTAGTACCAGAATTAATCAAATCCGTAATAGCTTGTTTTTCCAACAATTTGATAGAACTCTCTGCATCACTTATATTTAAGCTTACATTACTGTTAACACCATTATTATTACTATCAACACCAAATTGCATATTTACATCAACAGTATCGAGACTCTTAGCACGTGCATCCGCAATATTTGAAGTTAATTGATTGAAATTTGCAGTAAGTGCCATACTTTGTAATTCCACACTACCATTTTTAGAAGCAGCAGTAATAGCATCATTGATATCAGTCTCGACACCATTAATCTTTACCTTTGCAACACCTTCGGCCTGAAGATTTTGTAATTCATCAACAGTAAATTTTCTGGATGTAGCACGTGTTTTGCCAAGATTCTTACCTGTTATTGTTGTTTGAGTTGTTTGGTCTTTTCCAACCTCTTTTTTACCAGTGTTCGACAGATCTTCTTGTGCATTGGCTACTTCATCAATATGTTGAAGCTGTGCCTTTAATTTTTCGCCTTCTGTTGCAATACCAAAAGTAGCAGCAGCCCTATTTTTAAACATATCCTTAAGCTTTGGGCTAACACCAGCACCAAGCAAATCTCCATAAGCACGAGATTTACTTTTTGCAGTTGAAATAGCACTACTTGCACCTTTGCCTTTCCAACCATCCTTTGCACCACTAAGACCAGCAGATAAACCACCAGAAAGTGAAGCTTTAGCAATTGCCCAATTTCTTCCTTTTTCACCTTTTTGAATATTACTAGCAGCAGCATATCCTCTTGATACACCACCAACTGCAGCTGCTGCAACACCAGCAGTTGCAAGTCCAAAACCTTTTTTAGCCATATTAAATGATTCTTTAAATGATCCAGCACCAGAAATACCAAAAATTTTACTTATAAAAGATGGTAAAAGTTTTGCAAAAGTCAAAATTCCTAAAATTAAAATTACACCAATATGTTTTTGAGTCAATTTATCACTGCTAGCTGTGATTATAGTTGTGGCCAGTGAAATAGAAAATAATTTCAAAAACAAATCAAAATAAACCGAAGCGAAACTTTTAAGCCATTGGTTAAATATTTTATCTTTAGGATTCAAATAACAAATAAAAGCAATTGGAGCAATAACTCTCAAAACTATAATTTTTAAGTCTCTTACTACAATTTCTATACACATTACAAAAATAAAGACAACAAGAGCCAAGCCAATAATAAGATTAATAACAAAGTTTAGATCATACATTTCACCAAGAGCACATACATATCCTACATAAAAGTTAACAGACCCCATATATAATATAGCGCCACCAGCCAATCCAGGATAATATAATAAACTGCTATTTTCTTTTTTTAACTCACTATAATTATCATATTTATAACCCTTTTCATTGTCTTTGGCTTCCCTACAAACTTTTTCATCAACAACGTTATTAGCAATAAGACTTACAAGCTTTGTTGGTGCTGGCATAACAGCCGAAGAAACAAGCGACTTAGTAAAACTAACAAATTTAGTATTCAAATCAAGCAAACTAGAAAAAACACTACCCACAACAACATAACCAGGTTGCAAATTTTCATATCTAGAAGCTTTTTTATCATTAGGATTAATAGGTTCAGTTGTATAGTTAACTTTAACAAAATTTGTAATAAAACCATCTGGTCCTATAACAGCAGGTTGTATTTTATCAATCATAAAATTATATATCGTATTAAAAGAAATAAGTAAAAGAAAGCAAACAACTATACGCGAAAGCATCTTTCCCGCTCCAGCTTGTTTATCACTAACTTTATCAGGATCTATAACCATTTGTAGTAAAGTAATGATTATTCTAAATACCATAAATGTTCCAACCAAAATATAAGCATTTTCTACGACAGGATTAATATTAAAAATATCAGTACCTTCAACAGCCAAACTTATTAGAACATTATATAAATAAACACCAACTTTATATACACCAGTAAGGATAAAATAGAAAGCAATGCTAATCATAAAAACCACTCCTTTTTAATAAAGATACCATTACAACATAAATTATAACAAAAAAAAAGACAAATAACAATACAATTATTTATCTTTTTAAACTAACTATTTTACAATGCCATTGTCACATTGGGCATTATTAGGATTAGTTGCACAAGTCCAACATAAATCAGAATCAAAATTTTTACCTACTAATCCAAATGCAGCTTGAACAATTGTAACAACAAAGAAAATTACTACACCATAAATTAATCTTTTGATTAACATCTTTTGAGCAGCCTTGATTTCCTTATCTTCACCAGCCATAACAGCTTTACCTAAATCAATCATAGCCATTAAAACTATAATAATTGGAATAGCTATTTTTAAAATATTAATTACTAAACCTATTAATTTCCATATTGCAACTGTATCTTTACAAAAAGTAGCAGCATCTAACATATACATATACATAACCTCTCTCTCTACAACAATTATAAAATAGATAAATATTATTGTCAACAATTTATTTTTACATAAACTTAAGTTTACTACATATTACTTCTTCTAATCAATTTTTTTATTTCTTCTTTTAAACGATTTCCATCACTTATAGCACCATTATATGATCCAGTATAATCAGAATCAGAATCATAAACGCCATCAAATGGTCCAGCAAATCTAACTCCATTAAATTTACAATTTGACAAATCTTTATTATATATTGTTTGTGGATTTATAACTACTCCTATTGCTCCAGTAAAATCAGTATTACAAATTTTTGTTGCATCAAAAGGTCCAACAAATTTAACACCACGGAAATTACAATAGCTTAAATCTCTATTGTATACTGTTTGCGGATTTATAACTGCTCCAATTGAATTTGAAAATTTAGAACCAGAAATTTTAACTCCGTGAAATTGTCCACTGAACTTAACATTACCGAAATTACAATTTGACAAATCTTTAAAATTGATTTTTTGTGGATTTATAACTGCCCCTCTTGAACCTGAAAAATCACAGTTTTCAACTCTAACGTAGCCAAACGAACCAATAAATTCAACTCCAGAAAATTTACATTCAGATAAGCAATGACTTTTAATATCAAATGGAGCAATTCTAGCACCAACCGATCCTGTAAAATCAGAATTATCAATTCTTACATCATTAAATGATCCAATAAATCTAACTCCGGAAAATTTACAATGACTTAAATCTTTTTCTATTATTGTTTGTGGATTGATAGTTATTCCCTTAGTACCAGAAAAATCAACACCACGTTTTTCATAAAATGAATGACATCTAAATAATGAAAAATCTATACCTGTAAAATCAATTTTATTTAAAAATGGTTTTATCTCCTCACAAAACTCTTTATATTGACTATCTCTACCAACATTTTTATAATCAAAAATAAGCCTATATAGTGATCCACTTCCAATATTTAATTTATTTATTTGAACTCTTTTTCCTTCTTCTAAGTTTTTTAATTCTTCTATAAATATTTTTCTTGTTTTTTCAATTATGTCTTGACTAATCATAATTCCCCTCCTAATTAATTGGTTATTTTACCATAAATAACCAATTTTGTAAATATTACTGTTAAATTTATTATTTATATTTTATATTTATAAAATTTATGATATTATAACAAAGAGGTGAACAATGAAAAATAAATTTATAGTTATTATAATTACTATAATTGTCATATTAGGTGGTATTGTATTAATATTTGGTAATGATTCTGATAAATACCTACAAGAAATAACTTATAAAAAACTAGAAGAAAAAATAAAAAGTAATGAGTCATTTCCTTTGCTTATAATGTCATCACAATGTATTCATTGTCAATCCTTCGATCCAAAATATAAAAGTGTACTAAATAAATACGAAGTAACATCATATTATATTAATTTAACAACTTTAACAAAAGCTGAAAAAACTTCTTTATATGAATTAACACAATATGAAGGAACTCCAACAGTAGTATTCTTTAAAAATGGTAGTATGACAAAAACTACAATCGAAGGAGATAAAGATAAAGAAGTAATTATAAGTAAATTAAAATCTTCAGGATTTATAAAATAAAAAATATTTAGCATTCACGCTAAATATTTTTTATTTACTCATTATTTTTTTCTTTTTCTTTATCTTTTTTTAATAACTCTTCTTTTAAAAATTCTTCATCTTCATTTTTATTCAAGAAATAAATTATTAATGTACCAAGTAGTACTATAATTATTACCTTTATAATACTACCCCAAATTATTTCATCTTTTTTAACTTCTTCTTTACTAATATCACTAACTACAATATCATCTTTTTTCAAAGTATCATCAGTATCTATATTATCTGTATCATCAATTATATTATTAGTTTTAATAATTTTATTATCATCATTATTTTTATTATCATTTTTAACTTCTTTTTCTATTAAATCAAACGCTAATAAATCATCTATATTATTTACAGTATAAACACTACCATTTAAATTAACTTCAATATTATCTTTATTAGGTAATCTTTTAAAAGTTAATTTTACAAGTAAAGTATTATTAGAAAATTCACCATATCCTAATAATTTCAAAGTATTATTTTCATTAACTAAATAAATATTTTTATCTGTTTCATAAGAAACATAATCTATATTAGAAAAATTCAAATTAAACTTAATACCATTAACAACTCCTAAAGTATCTAAATATACTTCATAGTAAACATAATTTTCATCATAAGTTTTAACAATTCTATAACTAGCATTTTCAATTTCATCTCCTAAAGTAATTAAATTTAAAATACTAGCAAGTTTAACAACATCTAAGGTATCTACTTTCTTATCATTATTTATATCTAATAAATAAGTATTATCTAAATCATTATTATTAATTTTATCAATCAATAAACTTAAATCCTCTTCATCAAGAATACCATTATTATTAATATCCCCATTTATTAATATCTTAAATACATATCCATTATCAACAGTAATAGTATTATTACTATAATCAATACTAAAATTAATATATTGATCATTCAAATTCTTTACAAATAAATTATTATCTAAGTCATTTATATTATTTAAAACATTATATAAAATAATATTCTTTTCATTACTACCAATATAATAATTAGATTCATCTAATAAACCAATTTGAATATTATTAATCATTACATCATAAATACTTTTTCTAATATCATCATCTAAATTATCCAAAGCTGTTAATTTTTCTAATAATTTAATCATTTCATAACTATTATCATTAGAAATAATATTACGTATAATATCATAAACTTTTTCACTACTATAAATATTATAATAATTATTCAAATCAACTAAATAATTATTAACAGCATCACTATCACTAGGTTTTCTTTCTAAATAATTATTAATATCATTCATCAATATATTATAAGTATCATCAAAACCAATCAATTTAATATAATTATCAATTAAATCTTGATCAATACTAATACTATTTTTAACTAAATTATCTACATTTTCATAATCATTTTTTAAACTATCAATTCTATTTAATAAATTATTATTACTCAAATTTGAATTATTATTATAAAAACTATTTTCTACTTCAGTTAATCTACTATTAAAATCACTAATATTATTATTAATAGTTAAAGTATCTAATACTTCAATAGATAAAATATAATTTTTTATATCACTTTTTATATTTTCTAATAAATCATAAACATTACTATCATTAATAGTCATATTAGGAACATTTCCTAAACTAATTTCATTATTATAATAATTATCAACATCATTTTTTAAATTATCTACATCACCAATAATACTATTAAATGTATTAATATAATTATTATAAATACCAACTAATTCATTAATCTTATCATCAACATTTATATAATCAGATATTAATACATCATTATCATGAAATATATTATTAATAATTAAATTAATAATATTATCCTCACCTAATGTAGATATTATATTAGGATCAATAGCATCATAATCATAATTATTAATTATTAAATCTTCTGTCAAACCCAAAGAATTATAATTATTTATTAATAAAGTATTATTAGAATTTAATATAAGTCTAGTCAAATTAATAGTGTTATTATTATATACTAATGTTGCATGATTAGTATTAATATCACTAACATTTTTATAAATAGTATCAACTGCAACTTTATATGCCACACTATCTATATAATTTTGACTACCTTTCTTTTCTAAAATATCATTATTAATATTTACTATTTTACTATCAAAATCAGCAAAATAATTTGTAAATTGTGTACTAACAGCATTAACCATCATTACTATAGGCATAAAAAAATTACATACCAAAATCAGTAATGTAAATAATGCTATATGTCTTAAACTTTTCTTCATACAAAATTCCTCCCCTATATTATGTATTTCTATTTTGTACAATATAAGTATAAAACACATTTCACATACATTTCAAGCATTTTTACAATTATTCTATTATTTCTATAATTATTGGTTTATCATTTTTTTTAAACAAAGATATATTAAATGCTTTTCTCAAATAATCATTATCTATTTTTTTATTGCCATAACATGTACAAAGTACATCACCTTTTCTTACATAATCTCCAACGTTTTTATTTAAAATAATTCCCGCATTATAATCAATCTTATCATCTTTTTTAACTCTTCCTGCTCCTAAATTCATTGAAGAAACTCCAATAATATATGAATCAATACTATTTAAATAACCATTTTTACAAGAAACAACTTCATAACCATCAGAAACATTAATATTAAGACTACCACCTTGGTATTTAACAAATTCAACAAACTTTTTATATGCATCACCACTTTGTAATGCTTTAACAACCATATAATGACTCTCTTCATAACAAATATCATAATACATCTCAACCAACTTACTAGCCATATTTAAACATAGAAGCGATAAATTATTCGAACACTTATTTTGTAATACATCTATAACTTCCATAATTTCTATACTATTACCTATATTATTACCTAAAGGATTGTCCATTCTTGTTAACATACAAACAACTTTTCTATCATATTTTTTTCCTATTTTTATCATTAAATGAGATAACTTTCTAGCATCTTTTATATTATCTATTAAAGCCCCTTTTCCTACCTTCACATCTATTAATATCTTTTTAGCCCCACTTGCTATTTTTTTACTCATTATACTAACAGCAATCAAAGGTATAGACTTAACTGTATTAGTAACATCTCTTAAAGCATAAACTTTCTTATCCATAGGGCATAAATTAGCAGTCTGACTAGAAATAGCCATATTTATATCATTAACTTCTTTTAAAAATACTTTTTCATCTAAATTAACTTTAACCCCAATACTCTCAAGCTTATCAATAGTACCACCAGTATATCCTAAAGCTCTACCACTCATTTTTGCTATCTTAACACCACAACTAGCAATAATTGGTGCAACAATTAAAGTAGTTTTATCACCAACACCTCCTGTAGAATGTTTATCAACATAATCAAATGAAAAATTCAATCTATCACCACTATTTATAAAAAGATCAGTTAAAAAATAAATTTCTTCATCAGTCATACCATATTTACAAATCGCTCTAAGTATAATAGTCATATCATCATCACTAATTTTTTCATTAAGATAAGAATTAAAGACATATCCTATTTCTTCAAGAGATTTTTTTTGATTATTATTAAATTTATCTATAATATTATCTATATTCATTCTACATCCTCCAATATAATTATAATGCAAAAAAAAGAACTAAAACAAGTTCTTTTCTATTCTATCCATAATTCTTTTTGGATTTTCTAATAATTTATCATATAACGCTGGATGAAGTCTTAATTCTTTTATAACTTCTATCTCTTCATTAACCATCATCATACCATATTTTTCATCATCACTAGAAACAACATATTGATCATTTCCAATTAAATACTCAAGTGGAGTATTTAATATTTTAGATAATTGAATCAAATTCTTAGAACTAGGTTTCTTAGTTTCTCTCTCCCAATGAGAAACACTAACTTTTGATACATTAAGTAAATTACCTAACTCTTCTTGAGACATATTATTTTCAAGTCTTTTCTCACGAATTCTCTTTCCAAGCATATAACACCTCCATAATATATCTCAATTATAGGAAATTAAAACGCAAAATATGTCGTTTTTAACCAAAAGTTATATGCATTTATATTTTAATGACTATGTCCACTATGACAATTATTACCTAAACCATTACAAAAATAATCTTCACATTTACCATCTTCCACTTCAATAGTAACATGATTAATATTTAATTTTTTAAAATCATCTTTGATTTTATCCTTTATATTTTTAACATTACAATTCTTATCAACTATAACATGCATAGTAGCACAATTACTTATTCCATCAATACTCCATATATGTACATGATGAATATCTTTTATACCCTCTATTTTTAACAAATCACTTTTTATTTCATCAACATTATAATCATCAGGTATCTTTTCTAAAAACAAATCCCCTATTTCTTTTAAATTTTTTAGACTTTCATAAAGTAAAAATAACGCAACACCAATAGACATTAAAGAATCAATAATAACAAAACCTGTAAACTTAATAACTATTGAACCTATTAAAACAACAACCCATCCTAATACATCCTCTAACATATGTAAATTTACAGATTTTTGATTTAATGAATCACCATCTCTAGTAAAATAAACAGCCAAGAAATTAATAACAGTTCCAATTACTGCAAAAACAATTAAACCATCATAGTTCAAATCAACTGGATTTATAATTCTTTTAATAGCATTATAAATAACAAAAACAGAACCAGTTATCAATATAACAGTGGTAATAAAAGCTCCTAAAACAGAATATCTTACATATCCGTAAGTATACTTATTATCAGGTTTTCTTTTACTTATTTTTTCTAAAAAATAAGAAATTCCAATACTTATAGCATCACCTAAATCATGAATTGAATCACTAATTATTGCAACACTATTAGTAAAAAATCCCCCTATTAACTCAAATACTGAAAAAAACAAATTCAATATAAAAGCAAATAATATTTTTTTATCACTTCCATAGTTATGATTATGACTATGTTTATGATTATGATTATGATTATGTTTATGTTTATTATCCATATATATACCTCCATAATTATATATTTCAAACAAGACAATTATACCACAAAAAAAGAATAATTACTTATCCTTTTCATGATTACACGCAGTACATTTTATACTTTTATCCTTTTCAACTAATACTCCACCACATTCAGGACATTTTTCCTCAATAGGTTTATCCCATGTAGCAAAATCACACTTCGGATAATTACTGCATCCATAAAATATTTTTCCTTTTCTAGTCTTTTTTTCAACTACCATTCCATCACATTTAGGACATTTCATTATTTCTACAATCTTTTTCTCTTCTTTTTTTACATATTTACAATTAGGATAATTAGAACAAGCAACAAATTCACCATATTTTCCTTTTCTAACAACCAAAGAACTATTACATAAAGGACACAATTCACCAGTTTCTTGAGGTGGTTCTTTTTCCATATTATCAAAAGCCTGTTGTACTAAAGGTGAAAACTCTTTATAAAATTTATCCAACATTTCATTCCAAACTTCTTTACCATCTGCTATTTTATCTAAATCTTCTTCCATATCTCTAGTATATTCTACATTTATTAAATTACTAAAAAACTCCTGTAATTTTCTAGTTGTTAAAATACCAATTTCAGTAGGTTTGAATTTTTTATCTTCTAATAAAACATACTTTCTTTCCTTTAAAGTATCAATTATTTTAACATATGTAGAAGGTCTACCAATACCAAGTTCTTCTAATTCTTTTATTAACTTAGCTTCAGTATATCTTGGTTTAGGTTTAGTAAAATGTTCTTCTTCTTTAATATCATTAGCGCAAAATTCATCATTAATATTTAAATCAGGTAAAATTTTATCTTCATTATCTTCATAATGCTTATAAATTTTTAAATAACCATCAAATAATACAATAGAACCAGTTGTTTTGAATTGATAATTATTATTATCTAAAATAACTGTAGTTTGTTTTTGTTTAGCATCCGCAAAAAGTGAAGCCAAAGCTCTAATATATATTAAATTATATAATTTATATTCATCATCAGTTAAAAACTCTTTAACACTTTCAGGTGTTCTATAAACACTAGTAGGTCTAATACCTTCATGAGCATCTTGTACATTATCCTTCTTTTTTGTTTGTTTAACATAACCAACATATTCTTTACCATAAGTATCATTTATATACTTATAAGAATCCTTTATAAATTCATCAGATAATCTGATAGAATCAGTTCTCATATATGTAATAAGACCTGTAGTCTCATCTTTTAAAGTAACACCTTCATATAATTTTTGTGCCAAAGACATAGTTTTCTTTCCAGAAAAACCTAACTTATTAGAAGCATCTTGTTGTAAAGTTGAAGTAGTATATGGAGGTTTAGCCTTTCTGGACTTATCCTTTTTTATAACATCCTCAACTTTAAAAGATGAGCCCAAATTATTTAAAATTTGTTCAGCCTCTTTTTTAGTTTTAATTTCTATATCTTTATGATCATAATTATATAATAAAGCATCAAACAAATCAAAATAAGCAGTAATAGTATGATATTCTTCTGGTATAAAACTATTTATTTCATCTTCTCTATCAACAATTAGTTTTAAAGCAACACTTTGTACTCTACCAGCAGATTTTCCTCCTGTTTTAGACTGCATCAATTTAGATAATCTAAATCCTATAATACGATCTAAAATTCTTCTAGTTTCTTGTGATTTAACTAAATCATCATCTATTTTTCTAGGTTTTGTAAAAGCTTCAAGTACTTTAGGCTTAGTAATTTCATTAAAAACAACTCTCTCATATTTATCATCTTTCAATCCCAAAGCATCTTTTAAATGCCATGCAATAGCTTCTCCTTCACGATCCGGATCGGAAGCAAGAAAGACTTTATTAGATTCTTTAGCTTGTTTTTTCAAATCATTAATTACTTTTTTCTTTCCAGGTATAGCCTCATACGTAGGAGTAAATCCATTATCAACATCAACGCCAAAACCATACTTACCTGTTGTAGACAAATCTCTAATATGTCCCTTTGAAGATGTAACAACATAATCATTACCTAAATATTTCTCTATTGTTTTACTTTTACTAGGAGATTCCACTATTACTAAATTTTTCATAACTAATACACATCCTTGTCATTTATAATTTATACCTTAATTTCTATTTTATGTCAATATTTTTATATCTAATAAAGTTCACACAAAAATGTAATGAAAATCACTTCATTACATTTTTAACAGGTCCATAACTTTTTCTATGTTCATCTATAATACCATATTTATTTATTGCCTCTATATGATCTTTAGTAGGATATCCTTTATTATTCTTAAAATTATAATAAGGATATTTTTTATCAAGTTCATACATCATATGATCCCTAGTAACCTTGGCAATAACTGATGCAGCAGAAATGGTTAAACTCTTTAAATCTCCTTTTATAATAGGAATCATAGGAATATCAATATCAAGTTTCATAGCATCTGTTAATACATAATCAGGTTTTAAAGATAAATTTGATATAGCCTCTTTCATAGCTAACTTAGTAGCCTCATAAATATTAATATCATCTATCACATCATTATTAATAACACCAATACCAATACTTATTGCATCTTTTTCAATTATTTTATAAAACTCTTCTCTTTTCTTTTCACTTAATTTCTTTGAATCCGTCAAACCCTCTAATTTATAATTTAAAGGTAAAATTACACAAGCTGCTACAACTGGTCCTACAAGTGGCCCCCTTCCAACTTCATCAACTCCTGCTATTAATGAATAACCTTTATTAATTAGATCTCTTTCATAACTATAATTATTATTAATAGCAATAGCAAGCTCCAACTTTTTAATATCTTTTTTGTCACTATCTCTATTTAATTTTTTCTTAACAAAAAGTATACTCTCTAAATTTGCAAAACGAATACCATCTATTATAGTAACATTTTTATCATCATACAAATTAGTACTATATTCAAAAACATCTATATTAACAATTTCAATTCCAAAAGCTCCTAAATATTTAGTTCCTTTATTTTTAATTTTTTCATATCCAGAAGAAGTAACTGCAACATCAATATCACTTGTCTCACGTTTAATTTTTTGAACTACCATAGAAGCTCCAGATAATATAATAAACTCATCTTTTTCTAAAGGTATTTCCTTAATTTTATTTAATATTTCTTTCCTATTCATTATCAAATCTATCAAAAGTAATATTTTTAATTTTTCCAGACTTTATATCATTTATAACTAAAGTAGATACTTTATCATAATCAACATATCCACCTTTCATCATAAGTGACTTATATTTTCCTATCGTATCAAAAACATCCTCAAAATCATCAATATTACTAACATGATACTCCTTCTCTAATATTTCTCTATAATACTTATATAAAAATTTAATTATATAGACTGCTATATCATCTTTATCAAGTATCTCTTCCTTTATTGCCGTAGTAGCAGCAAGATTATATGCAACCTTTTCTTGTTCCAACTTAGGCCATAAAATACCAGGAGAATCCATCAACTCAATATTCTTACCAACTCGAACCCAACTCAAATTCTTAGTAACACCAGGTTTATTACCAGTAACAGTAATCTTTCTACCTACAATCTTATTAATCAATGTACTTTTTCCAACATTTGGTATTCCAATAACAAGTGCTCTTATAGTTTCCTTTTTTAAACCTTTATTTTTCATCTTAGTTATTTTATCTTCCAATATTTTATTTGACAAATCAAAAATTTCATTAACATTAATATTTGAAGTAAGATCATACTTCAAAACATAATATCCTTCTTTTTGATACATATCTATAAACTTATTAGTCTCAAGCTTATCACATAAATCATACTTTGTCATAATCAAAATACGAGGTTTATCTTTTATTAAATAATCAATATCTTGTATTTTTGATGAAAAAGGGATTCTTGAATCTATAACTTCATATATTATATCTATTAAATTTAAATTTTCTTGTATTAACCTCTTAGTCTTAGCCATATGGCCAGGATACCAGTTAATTCCAACTGATGATAAACTTTTTTGATTATCATTATTTTTCTTTTCTGCTCTTATTTTTCTTTTTTGATACATATCCATTTATACCACTTCCTTTTTTCCTATTTTAATTTTTTACCATAATATTCGACATCTATTTCTGTTCCATCTGGATATACTTCTTTAGCATTTTTAATATGTTCTACAAATCCATAATGTTTATATATCTCCTTGTTTCTTATTTCTTCAGGTTCAACTCCTAATGTTAATACAGTATAACCTTTATTTTTCAAATCTTCTTCCATAAATTTATACAATTTAGAAAAATATCCTTTTCCTTCATATTTTTTGTTAGTTCTAAAAGCCGTTAAATATGCAGTTGTATCATCTACCAATTCATCACTATTTTGAACAATATCACCGGTTAACACAGCAGTGGCTTCACATATTATTTGGTCATTAATCATTCCATAGTAAGGAATAATTTTACCTTTTTTATAATTTTTAATGTTTTGTTCTTTCCAAATAATCCAATTTTCTTTTTTTGTTGCTATTGATATTTCATAATTCCATTTTTTATTCATTTCTTCAATAGTAGCAATTTTACATATATAGTTTTTCATAACTCCCACTTATCAGTTAATTCCAACTGGTGATAAACTTTTTTGATTATCATTATTTTTCTTTTCTGCTCTTATTTTTCTTTTTTGATACATATCCATTTATACCACTTCCTTTTTTCCTATTTTATAGGTTCAAAATACATTACTTCCTTACCTAATTTTTTAGCATACTCAATTTCTTTACTTGTTGAACTGCCAACATATCCATTATCATTAATTACATAAATGGCATCACTAATTTCAATCTTATTATAATGTAAATCTGCTAAAATTTGTTGTTCAGCTTCACTAAATTTATCATCACTATAAATACATTGTATAACAACATATTTATTTTTAATTTCCAATTCTTTAGCAACTTTCATCATCTTATCTTTGAATTTCATACTACCACAAATAGTAACAATTTTATTCATATCTACATCTCCATTATAAATCACTTTATATTATACAACATTATTTTCATTTTTATATTTATAATCATTACACCTTTATCTTATATCGTCTAATTTCTTTTGTTCTTTTACTTCTAATTTATTTTTTTCTCTTTCAAGTTCTCTTAAACTCTTTTTAGGTGTTGGCATTTCTTCAGGCATCATCCCACCAATATCTGCGATTGCCTTTCTAACTTTTTTACCAACTTCATAATGTATATTTTTTGCGTCTTTCTCACCTTGTACATTATCTTTCAAAAGTTTTTGCTTTGTTTGATTTATTCTAAATAAATTAGCTACTAATTCATCTTCATTCATATTATCTAAAATATCTTCTCTGTAACGTAATTTTTTTCTTTTAAAAATATCATCAGCAGTTTCTCCATTATATAATCCTTTATATCCTTCATTATGAAATTCAGCCATATTTTTAACACCTGCTGCAGAAGCAACTTTTTGAAGTGTATAATTACCTTGTTTTGTTAATTTTCTTTGATATAATCTTTTTTCATCATCTGATAAAGAATCATATTCTTGTTCTGTTATTTCTTGTTTTCTAGTTTGAATGGCAAAATATGTTTGTCCTAAAGCAACAACTTCTTTATTTGGATCAGCATTTTGCACTATCAAATAGCATATATATCTTGATAGTTTATAATCTTTAATAATTTCTTTTTTTCCTTTACCAGTTTTTATTGGCTTGTTGACCTCAACAACCCAATCTTCTTCGTTTGAAACACTATTATTTGCTGATAAAACGGCTTTATCTATTACTTTTTGAAAATTTCTCCAATCCTTGTATTCCAATACTTTTTGTAATTCGCGTGCATACCAATATTCATTTTCATATTTATCTATATGTTTAATATTCTCAAAAATATTGTTAGTATATCTATCTCCGATTTTCTTCATTGCTACCTCCATTTCTATTAATTATATTAAATTTTTTTATGTTCACACTACCTGGTTTTTTAGTGAAATATAGATATGCAAAAAAATTTAGTTATTTTCCCCTTTTTCAATAATTTAAGTGTGTTATTCATAACTTTCTTCATACCAGTTAGTTCTAACTAATGATAAACTTTTTTAATTATCATTAGTTTTCACTTTTATTCTCATTCAGATATTTATTATAAAATTCATCCATTGAAGAAATATATTTTTGATCTTGAATAACTCTAAATTTTTCATATTCTTTTAATATTTTTGTTGCCCATATTCTAAATTATGTTGCTTTTTTAGAATTAACTCTATATCCTACAGCTATTATTGCATCTAGGTTATAGACTTCAGCATTATAATTCTTGCCGTCTTCTGCAGTTATTTCCATTTTGGAAACAACTGAACTTCTATCTAATTCTTTTTCTTCAAACACATTTTTTAAATGCTTAGATATTGCTGGCACACCAACTTCAAATACTTTTGACATTCCTTTTTGAGTTAACCATAAAGTTTCATCCCTATATATAGCATCTACTATAATATTTCCTTCGCTATTTTTATATATAATTAGTTTATTATCTTCCATAAATACTCCCCTCTCCTTTAGTTTTTCATCGATTTCATTTTGTTTTATATTTTATCAAATAAGTAAACATTCTCAGGTAAATTTAATCTTTCATAATTTCTCGTTTTAATTAAATTACCACCCATATGTTTATAAAATTCATTTGATGGATTGCCCTTTAAACAACCAACAATCATTTTATTAAATCCCATTTTTTTAAGTTCATTAACTCCTGCATCAAATAATTTTCTACCAAATCCTAATCCTTTATATTTCTTTAAAATATAAATAGCACAAAGTTCACCACAATCATTCCAATTAGAATCACCAACTTTAACAAAACCAACCACCTTACCACCAATTTCTAATACAAATTGATGATTATTATCTTCATTAAAATTAATAAAAGAATTACTAGCGCTTCTTTCCTCATTATTGTATAAATCATTCAAAAATTCATCTGACACAATTCCCTTATATGTTTCATTCCACGAAACAGCTACAACATGAGAAATATCTTTACAATCATTTCTTTCTCTTCTTCTTATACTATAATTCATATATTTTACTCCTATACTATTAAAACTACATAGTTTTAAATAATTAACTATTCGCGGTTAATAAAAACCAATAATTTATTTATAACTGGTCTAAACAATGTATAAAATAAATAACCAACCAAACCTCCAAGTGTATTAGTAAATAAATCAGTAATATCAGATGCTCTATCACCATTAATAATTGGTTGCAACAACTCAATTCCTAAACTAAATAAAAAAGTATAAAAAATTGTTTCAAAAACATATTCTTTTCATCCTCTTTTATTAAAGGAACTAAAAATCCAAATGGTATCATCATAATAATATTAAGAATAATCTGTCTCAAAAAATCCCCACGTCCATTAAACAAATCATCAAACAAGTTCATATTCATTGACACATATGGATGATTAAATATAAAAGGTAATGACGTTAATATAGGCATCAAAGGAAAATATAAAACACCAAAAATATAAACATACATTATCGTATAAATTATTAAAGTGCTCTTATCTTTACTTTTCCACTTTTTATAAAACACCAAAAAATATAAAATACTAAAAATTAATATATCTACACCCTTCATATTAAATCTCCTCTAATTTTCTTTAACACTAATCGCCATATCTTTCTTTCAATTCTACCAAAGCCTTCTTTACAAAAAAGTCTTTACCTTTAACAGGAATATTATATTTACTAAAAACATCTTTCATTTCATCAATACTTAAATACTTATTATTTTGTTCAATCTCAATATAAATATGCTTGCCATTAACAAACTCAACAGCAAACTCATCTACTCCATTCGAATAAACAACAACATGATCATCTATTCTTATTAAATCATCAAAATCAACCATTTTTAATATTTCTTCCATCTTCTCTATAGAATCTATTTCACAAGATACTTTTCCTTGTTTCTTAATATCACCATTATCATCATATTCTTTATATTTATACGTCAAAATTTTCAAATCATTTTCATCAATTATATTAAGAATTAAAACACAATGTTTTAGCATTTCTAATTTATCATTAAAATTTATATAATTTTTTTCAATCATATAAATATCTTTAACCTCATATTCACAAATAACCTTAAAATTTTCTCTGTTTAAGATAGTATTTAATTCATTTAAATTACAATCAACTTCAACAGTAATTTCATTTTCATATATCAAAATATCACCACCATCAATTAAAAATATATAAATCAAAAAAAATCAATAAATATTATCCTTTAACTTCATATTTAACTTATTATATACATTATTAATAATCCATTTTTCATTAGAAATATATTTAACTTCATCAATATCTACCCATCTAACACCACTATTCTCATCATCCTTAATAAATAAAGAATCATTTTCATCTACTTCCAATAAATAAGTCAAATTCAAATGTACATGAGTTGAAACATATTTCCCTCTTTTTACATGTCCATCAACAGAAATAATTTCCAATGAAAAAATATCATTCATAACAGGAGTAACGTTTTTAACACCTGTTTCTTCCTTTAATTCCCTTATAGCAGTACCAAGTAAATCAGTATCGCCATCAGCATGACCACCTGTCCAAGCCCATGATTTATAAATATTATGGTATATCATCAAAACCTTAGTTCTATCTTTATTAACAGCCCATGCTGAAGCAGTAAAATGTCCAAATCTATTTTTTCTAGTTAAAACATCATCAAAACAATCTATGTATTTTAACATAACTTCTCTATCTTTTTCCTCTTGTTCATTATAAGGAATATACTTCTTTATTTGTTCTATATAATTCATAAAGCCTCCTAATCATTAATATTCTGAGCAATAAAAGAAATAACATCATCATCAGTATTTACAATTAATTTCTTATCCTCATCAGTTAACTCACTAAAATACTTATTTAAATTTCTATTAACAGAAATCGAATTAAGCGGATAACCAGGATTAATAATCTTACTAGGTTTATTAACCATATAAAAATCATCTTTTCTCCAAGTATAAGTATACTCATTTCCATTTACTATTAAAGCAAGACCATATACCCATTTAGCAACAAGTCTTCCTTCATTACTATACTTATTAACCAACGAAATATAATGATTTATCATCTCTTCATCATTTAATCTTTTTCCATTAATTCTTCTAACAAACACACCAGGTTGATCACACTCTAAAACATTCTCTAAATACAAATTATCATCAATAGCCATAGTCATCATACCTGTCTCATTATAATAAGCTCTTGCTTTAATCAAAGCATTTTCTAAAGCATCCTTTCCATTTTCTATAACCTCTAAAGAACAATCAATATCTTTTAAAGTTACAACCTCAATACCATTTTCCATTAATCTTTTAGAAAACCTTTTAGCTTTACTTTCATTACCAGTAGCAAACAACAACCTCTTCATAATAACCTCCATAATACATAATAATTATAACATAAAAAGATTGAATAATTAATTAATCAATCTTTAACATCTTCATATAAATTTTCATTAAACTTTTTATTTCTTATCATATCTATTTCATACTTATAAGGAGCATACTCATCAATATAAGGTGTCTCTAAAATTTTAGGTATATTATCTAATCTTTCATTATAAATAATGTTAATCAAATTATCAAAGCCTATCTCCCCATACCCAATATTTGCATGCCTATCTTTATGAGAACCTCTAACATTTTTAGAATCATTAATATGAACACACTTAACCCTTTTAAGTAAATCAAGTCTCTCTAAATCATCCAAAATACTATCAAAATTTGACAAATCATATCCTGCATCAGACAAATGACAAGTATCTAAACAAATACCTATTTGATCTTTCTTTTCTATATTATCAATAATTTCTTTTAATTGTTCAAAAGAAGTTCCTAATTCTGTTCCCTTACCAGCCATAGTTTCAAGTAATATAGTAATTGAAGTAGTCTCTAAAACTTTATTCAATGCTTTAATAATAGACATTAAACCCTCATCTACTCCTACACCAACATGACTTCCTGGATGTAAAACCATTTTATTAACAAATAACTCTTCACATCTTTCACATTCATCAATTAAAAACTTAATAGAAAAATTATATTGTTCCATCTTCTTATTATTAGCTAAATTAATTATATAAGGAGCATGAACAATTAAATCACTATTATTTATACCATTCTCCTTCATCAACTTAATAGCTTCATATGTACAAGCATCATTTATCAAAACTCTATTAGTATTCTGTGGAGCCCCAGTATAAAACATAAATGTATTACTGCCATACTTCAAAGCTTCTTTAACAGACCCTAATAACTGATCATCTTTTTTAAAAGAAACATGAGATCCTATTATTAACATACATACCTCCAAAATTAATCTAAATACATTATACCACAAGTAAAATCCATCCCAACAAAAATAACAAAGAAAAGAAAACAGATTACTCATCTGCTTTCTTATTAGATAAAAATGTAACTTTTTCAGCAATTACATCAATACTATATTTTCTATTCTTTTCTTTATCCTCATATGAACTAGTTTGTATTCTTCCCTTAATTCCTACAATATCACCCTTCTTACAATACTCAACTGTATTTTCAGCTATTCCTTTCCATAACATACAATTAATAAAATCCGTATCATATTCACCATTTGCATTTTTATAACTTCTAGGAACTGCCACAGTAATATTAGAATAAGTTTCATTATTAGAAGCCTTATTAATAACAGGATCCCTAACTAATCTTCCAACCAAAACCACCTGATTTAACACTTTTCTCACCTCCTCAAAACCAATATTATCATCTCCTTAAAAAAATTAAAAATTAATGAAAACAAGATTTAAGCAAAAATAAAAAAGAAAAATTAATAAACTAACTTTCCTTTTTAAAAAAATCATAAATTAAATAATAAAAAACTAAAAAATTGAACAATATACAATATGTTTTAATGTAGGATCTATATAACCCCCACCAGAACTTATAATTAATGATAAAAGTGCATTAACAACAACTGGAACTAAAAACACTAAGATTCCAATAATAATTCTTGTAACCGCAGTCTTTTGTGCTTTCTTCATATTTTTTTCATCACCAGATGTAACAGCTACAATCATATCTTTCATAATTAAAACTACAATTAAAATTGGAACAACTATCTTAATAGCTAAAAAAGCATCTTTTAAAATATTTACCATATCTTTTCCAAGTAAGTTATTAACAGCATCTTTACAATCAAATACACTATTCATATTATCACCAATTCCATTATACAAAAATAAAAAGTAAATATCAATAATTTACTTTCTATTTTACAAATTCTGTTTCAATAACTGATTAAGTTCCACTGCATACTCAAGCGGCAACTCTTGTTTGAACCTATCAACAAAACCAAGTATTATAGAATTAATAGCATCCTCTTCACTTAATCCTCTACTCATTAAATAAAATAACTTATCCTTATCTATTCTAGATACAGTTGCCTCATGTTCAATAAAACTACTATCATTCCTAACAACATTATTAGGAATAGTATCACTGCTAGAATCATTATCCAATATTAAAGTATCACATTTAACTAACGAATATGAATTAACTGCCCCAGCCTTTATCTCTACCTTACCTCTAAAATCAGCTGAACCACTATTTTTTGCAATACTTTTAGAAATAATATTACTTGAAGTATTCTTACCAATATGAATCATTCTTGCTCCACTATCTTGTTCTTGACCTTTACTAGCAACACTTACTGTTATACATGTTCCCTTAGAATTATTCCCTTTTAAAACACAACATGGATACTTCATAGTTTTATAAGAACCAATATTTCCATCAATCCACTCCATTACTCCATTATCCTCTACCAAGGCTCTTTTAGTAACTAAATTATATACATTAGTAGCCCAATTTTGAATAGTAGAATATCTACACTTACTATTCTTGCCAACATAAATCTCAACAACAGCAGCATGTAAATTACTACTAGAATAACTCTTAGCAGTACATCCTTCTATATAATGAAGTTCACTATTATCATCAACAACAATTAAAGTTCTTTCAAATTGTCCTAAATCCTTACTACTAATTCTAAAATAACTTTGAAGTGGTCTATCTAACTTTGTATTCTTAGGAATATATATAAAACTACCTCCTGAAAAAACTGCCCCATTTAAAGCTGTAAACTTATTCTCATTAGGATTTACAATCTTAGAAAAATACTTTTTAACCAAATCAGGATATTTTTTAAAAGCATCTTCAATAGAAGTAAAAATAACATTCTTTTCTTCTAATTCTTTTATCATATTATGATAAATAACTTCACTTTCATATTGAACACCAATACCATCCATTTTTTCCTCAGAAGAAACAACTCCTAATGAACAAAACTCCCCACTTATAGATTTATCAATATTATTCCATGAATTATTAAGTCCAATATCATCACTCTTATAATAAACTATCTTATCAAAATCTAAATCTATCTTAGGACCAAAAGAAGGTAAATCAATATCATTAAAAGCCTTATAACATTTTAAACGATAATCTAATATATCTTTATCTTCACCTTTAAACTCTGATATTTTCCTAATTTTTTCTTCATTTAAACCTTCAATAATCATACCTAACCTCTATAATTTTTCTATCATTTTCCTAACAGCCTTAAGTGGCAACAAAGCACATGTTTTCCTATTTGGTTGTAAATATATATCATCATACACAACTAAATCTTTTAATACTTCTTTATCATATTCTTTTTCATTAATCATATTTTCATAATTAATCAAAATATTTTTAACCTCATCAACATTTTTTCCAACAAGATTTCTTAACATAATAGAAGTAGCACTAGTACTAATAGCACAAGCTTCCCCATCAAAATAAACATCAACAATATAGTTATCTTTTACTGAAAAATATATATCTAAATTATCAATACAAGACTCATTATTAGTATTTATTTTAATATAATCACCATCAGGTACCATTTTATGATAAGGATTTTGATAATTATCCAAAATAATAACTCTTTTCATTTCTTTTTCCATTTAAATCACCACATCAAATATTTGTCTTGAATTACGTAAAACTTCAATTAATTTATCTATTTCTTCTTTAGTATTATAAAAATACAAACTTATACGACATGTATTTTTAATTCCTAACTCATCTTTTAACATTTTAGCACAATGATTACCTGCTCTAACACATATATGATAATGATTCAAATAAACTGAAGTATCTTGTGCAAAAGCATTATCCAAATTAAATATAACAATAGAAGAATCACTATTTTTATTATATATATTAACATTATCTATCTCTTCTAATTTTTCAAGCAAATAATCTTTAAGTTCTTTTTCATATTTGTTAACCTTTTCATACCCTATACTCATAAAATAATCTATTGCTTCTCCCATACCAATAACACCTGCTATATTAGGAGTACCAGCCTCAAATCTTGTAGGAATACTTTTATACTCAACATCTCCGTTAACTTCAAAATAATTATTCATACCTCCTCCATAAAAAAGAGGTTTCATCTTCTCTAACAATTCATATTTACCATATAAAAATCCTACTCCAGTTGGACCTAACATTTTATGAGCTGAAAATGCAAGAAAAGAAACATTACATTCACAAACATCTATTTTCTTATGAGGAACACCTTGAGCACCATCAACAACAAAATAAATATTTTTATCATTACACAACTTTCCTATCTCTTTTAATGGTCTAACATCTCCAACTGTATTAGTAACATAAGCTAAAGAAATAACCTTTGTTTTTGGAGTAATCATCTTCTCAACATCAGAAATATCTATAGCAAGATTAGAATTAAGTGGAATATATTTAATAACTATACCTATTTCTTTACTAAGTTCAATCCATGGTAATACATTAGAAGCATGTTCTGATTTACTTAAAAGAACCTCATCGCCCTTTTTTAAAACATTTCTCATAAATCCAAACACAACCATGTTTAATCCCATTGTAGCACCACTTGTAAATATAATTTCATCACTTCTCTTAGCAGAAATTAACATTTTAACTTTATCTCTAACACCTTCATACATAGAATCAACTTTCAAACTATTATCATAATCTCCTCTATGTGCATTAGCAGTATACTTAGTATAATATTCATCTATTTTGTCAACCACACACTTTGGTTTAAAAGTAGTTGCAGAATTATCAAAATATATAAAATTTTCATTTAATATTGCAAAATCTTCTCTATTCAAAATATCACCTCCAATACTTTTCTAACATTTTTAAAATTAATTCCTTTTCTTCATATAAAAAATTCATATTTCCTAACAAAAATGATTTAGCAAGCATCTTATTAGCATCATCATAATTTATACCCCTGCTCATAAGATAAAATATATCATCTTTTTTAAACTTTCCTATATATGCTGAATGATTAGCACTTATTTCATTATTATCCACAAATAAATTTGGTTTTATACTACTATTATTGTTATCCATAATAATAATTTTATTATCCTGATTACAAACAACATTTACACTTTCTTTTAAAATATATCCATTAATAATAAAATCAAGTTTTTTATCATTAATATTAATTCCATGATTACAAGCATTACTACAAGTATTCTTTTTATTATGAAAAACACTCAAATTATAAACATTATCATGATCATTAATAGTTGAATAATTATAATTAAGTTTAATATTTTCAACATTCAAATTCATTTTATTATCTATACTAGAATCCACACTAAAAATATTTAAATTTAAATTACTATTAATAATATAATTAGCGTTAATATTTGAATAAGAAACATATTCATACACTTTTATATTTCTATTACAAACAATATCTAATTTAATATCACAATCAATAAAATATATAATAGTATCTTTATCTAAATTTAATATACTAATATCTTTTCCCAATAATTTATTTGCTTCTACTCTTATTGTATTCATATCTTTAATCCTCACTTACTGAAGAAGCACAAGAAAAAGAAATTTTATAACCAAACTTATCAATTTTATTAGCTAAAGATATATCTCCACTCATCTCGATTTTACCATCTTTTAAAACATGCACAAAATCAGGTTTAATATACTCAAGAATTCTAGGATAATGAGTAATCATTAAAACTGAAACATCCCGATTCTCCTCTAAATATTTATTTACATTATCACAAACAATTCTTAAACTATCAACATCCAAACCTGAATCTAATTCATCTAAAATAATAAACTTAGGTTTCAACATTTTCATTTGAATAATCTCATTCTTTTTCTTTTCACCACCAGAGAAATTCTGATTAATTGGTCTATGCATCATTTCTTTACTTAATTCTAGATCTTTAAAAGAATTATCAAGATCAGTCATAAATTCATATAACCCAACGTTACCATTAACACTATTAACAGCAGTTCTTAAAAACTCTGAATTTGTAACTCCATCTATCTCAATAGGATTTTGAAAAGCCAAAAATATACCTAATCTAGCTCTTTCTGAAACATTAAGATCCAAAATTGATTTACCATCACATAAAATATCACCAGAAATAACATCATATCCTTCTTTTCCCATAATAGTATTTGATAAACTAGATTTACCAACACCATTTGGTCCCATAATAACATGAATTTCTCCTTTTTTTATATCTAAAGATAGTCCTTTTAGCACTTCTTTTCCAAACACATTTACAAATAAATTTGATATATTAACATTCATAAAATCACCAACTATATTCTAGCACTAAAAGTATAAATAAACAAGAAAAATAAAAAGCTTAATAACTAAGCTTTCTTCTCTTCATTAACACATAAGTACCAGCAATAATTAACGCCGCACCAAGTGTAACAATCATAATATTTTTAAAAGTTCCGGTAATTGGAACAATAGTATCCTCAACATCATTATATACAATAATTGTTTTACCATCTACTCCAATATTTTCATTATCATTAATAATCAATATATCACCATTATCACCCAAAATAAATTGAACTTCAGTAGTAATTTGTTTATATCCTTTAGGAGCAACAACTTCTTTTAAAGTATACATTCCAGGTTCTAAATTAAACTTTTTACTACCATTTCCATCACTAACAAATCTAACTACTTCATTGCCATTTTCATCAATAATAGTAATACTAGCACCAGGTATCTCTTTACCACTAACAATATCTGCTTTAGATAAATTAATATATGTAGGTTCATTTTTTATAATTAAAGTATTATCTTTTAAAATAATTAAATCACTAGAATCAACATCATACTCTAAATAATCATCATATTCACTACCATTATATTTTTTAATAGTGCCATCATTCTTAACTTCAAATATAAAAGTATAAAATAAATTTTCATAACCAATTGGAGCATAATCTTCGTATACCGCATATACACCAGGAACTACAGCAATTTCTTCAGCTTGGTCTGATGTAATAAAAGTATCTTCAGAAAAAGAACCATCATCAAGTTTAACAATTCTTATTTTACTACCAGGTAAATTAGTAGTAAGATCATCATCAAATATTGAAACTTTTTTTATTCTCATTTTAATATTATCATTAATAATTTTTTTAGTAATATTTTTAGTAAGATAAATTGGTGAAACAGTATCATCTGTTATAAATCCATCCGGAGCTTTAACCTCCTTCAAATAATATGTTCCATATCTCAATCTAGTAATAGTAAGTTTACCATTACTATCAGTAACTAACTCAGAATCTTCTATTTTACTTCCATCATAATGAGTAGCAATAGAATTACACATAGAATCTCTACATAAAGTAAATTTAGCTCCAGGCAAGAAGTTTTCATTAGAATCAGTCTTTAAAATATTTAATGAAAAATATTGATCATTAAACATATAAACATTTTTAGTAGCTCCTTTAGAAACATCTACTTTCATACATGAATTACTAATAATATAGCCATCAGGAACTGAATACTCTTTTAAATAATAAGTTGCAGCTTTTAAATGAGTAATATTAGCAACACCAGAAGCATCTGTAGTAATTAAAGAAATATCATCACCCTTATAATTAGTAGAAACTACATTACTACAAGAACTATCAGAATATAATTTAAACTTAACTGATCCAACTGGTTTTGAACTATTAGTAGTCTTAGTTATCTTTATAGCTCCTAAAGGTTCATTTTTAATAGAAATAGTAGAAGTCTCTCCAGCTGTTAAAACAACCTTATTACAAGTACTATTTAAAATATAACCATCTATAGTAGCTAACTCTTTAACATAATAAGTACCAGCAGTCAAATTAGCCTTTTCTATAATACCATCACTATCCGTAACTAAATTAGTATCAATAGCAGTACTACAAGAACTATCAGAATATAATCCAAACTTAACTCCCTTTAAAAATTTATTAGTAACAGAATTAACCTTCTTAATCAAAACACTACCAAGTGTAGGACTCATATTAGAAGTAGCAGAATCCTTCTTAACAAAATCTTTTTTAACTGTCTTATTCTCAGAATCAAAATAACCTAAACTTTGTAATGCTGAAGAACTACTAGATAAAGCTCTACCAGTAGTAGAATTAAAATATTTTTTTCCTGTAGAATTAAGTGCCCCATTTGTAACATAACCGCTATAATAATACATCTTTAAAACAGGCATATTATAAGTACAAGAAGTAGAATATTTACCCTCAACATTTATTCTAAATGTCGAAGCAGTAGTAACAGAACTAGGTATTTTTACAGTCAAAGTCTTAGCAGAAATATTAGATCCACTATTAACTTTACTAGAACCATTATAAACTAAAACACCACTAGGTCCTGAAAATGTAACTGTATATGAAGTAATACTCTTAGTATATTTAATTGTCGCTGTTGCAACATAATAATCTTTTTCTAAAGTAAACTTAGAAACACTAACATCGATAGTAGAACCATCATCTACTGCATTTTTATTATTAGATGAATCACATACTCCACTAACATATGTATACTTTGAACAAGCTGTTGTACTATTATGATTCTTTTGAATATAGCTCTTAACTTTATAGTCTTCAGCAAGCATTGGCACATCACCTGTTAAACCTGACCAGCTATGATCATCATTCCAATAATTAGTGGCAACCTTTGTTTCAATAAAAGCACATGCAGGACCAACACCCTTTATATCATAACTACTAATTCTCGTATAACTATTTCCAGATGTAGATGGAATTCTATAATCTTTGTCCAAACAATACAATCTGTTATTATTTGAACTATCATAAATTACATGATACCATGCGTCACAATTACTAGCATTATTTCCAACTCCTACTTGATTAGATTTCATTTTAGCAGTCAAAGCAAAAACACTAACTGGTAAAATAGTTAATATCATAAATAAAAGCATTAAACAAACTTTGAAACTCTTTTTCACAACATCATCTCCTATTATCATATAAATTATAACACGTATAAAAATTAAATAAAAGATATAAATAAAAAAAATAAAAGGAAAAACCTTTTATTTTTAGCAAGTAAAACTTGAACTTAAGATAATAGCAAGTAAGATATATAGAACTATTACTATTAATAATCCTGAACCTGTGCCTCTATTATCACATTTGTCATTACACTTTTCCATAATGCACCTCCTTAAATCCAAGCACCAAGTATAATAATTAATAAAATAAATAATACTAATACGATTGCAGATGATGAAACATAGTTCATAACTATTCCTCCTTTTTTCTTATTCTAGATTATTTTATGGGATATAGTAACTTTTTGTGAATATATATATCTAATTTATTGTCATTTTTTTTAAATTTTGTTATGATAATAGTGTAACTTTTAAAAGGAGGATAACAATGAAAAAAGTTAATAAAATAATTATATTAGTTCTTTTTATTACACTTTTAGCAGGATGTGGAAAAACTATCCCAACTCTAAAAGATGGTACTCAAGCAGTAGCAACAATTGGTAAAGAATCTATTAGTGCTGAAGAACTATATCAAATATTAAAAACCCAATATGGAAAAGATCAATTAATAAATTTAATTGATAAAAAAATCTTAGAAAAAAAATATGAAACTACAGAAGATGAAAAAAGTTATGTAAATGAAAAAGTAGAAGAAATGGAAAAATATGCTTCACAATATAACACAACAGTTGAATCTTTATTACAAGCATACTATGGAATTTCACTAGAACAATTTAAAGAACAAACTGCTCTAACATACAAAAGAGAATTAGCAGTAAAAGACGCTTTAAAAGATACAATAACTGAAAAAGAAATAGAAGAATATTATGATAAAAATATTTTCGGACAAATCAATTGTAAACATATTTTAATTGCTCCTGAAACTTTAGATGGAATGACAGAAGAAGAAAAGAAAGAAGCAGAAGAAAAAGCTTTAGAAAAAGCTAAATCAATTATTAAAAAATTAGATAAAGGTGAAGATTTTGATAAATTAGCCAAAAAATATTCAACTGATTCTGCAACTAAAGATAAAGGTGGAGATCTAGGATGGTTCAAATCTGGAGATATGCTTGAAGAATTTAGTAACGCTGCCTTTGCTCTTAAAAAAGGAAAATATACAACATCACCAGTTAAAACAAAATATGGTTATCATATAATCTATAAAATAGATGAAGAAAAGAAACCAACATTAAAAGATTCAAAAGATGAAATTATTTCAGAATTAATAACTAACAAACTTTCTTCTGATTCAACTCTATATTATAAAACATTAGAAGATATAAGAAAAAATGCCAACTTAGAAATAGTAGATAGTGAATTAAAAAAAGCATATGATAGCTATATGAATGAATTAAAAAATAAAAAGAATTAAAAAATAAAGGGAGAACTTAAGAACAAAATTGTTCTATTAGTTCTTCCCTTTTATTTTATTCATAAACTTAATATCATTTATACTTTTATATCTTAAAACCCTTAGCGTACATCTTTTGTTTAATTTTATTATCAAGTTCACTACCACTATATTTTAAAGATAACTTTTTATATAATTTATCATATTCCTTTTTTCTTATTAAATCTTCATCAATACTAATATTACTTAAATAATCTAAAAAATCACTATTTTTATACCCTAAATTAATAAGCTTATTACTAATATTATTTTTTAATACATAAATAGATTTATTCTTATTAAGTTTTACTTCTTTATCTATTATTTTTCTTATTCTCTCATTAACTAAATCCTCAGTAAAAAGACTTAAAGATTTATCAATTGCCTCCTTGTATATTCCCAAATTCATTAATTCTTTTTTAATCTTTAATGGTCCTGTATTCTTTAAATTAATTTGATCAATAACATATGCCCTAGCGTACACATAATCATCTATATATAAATCATTTCGAAGTTTTAAAACAACTTTATCTATTATCTTATAATCATAATCTTTCTTTAAATAATTCTCAATTTCTAATGCACTACGATATCTTTTAGAAATATATTTAATACTCTTATAATAAGCCTCATAAAAGCTTAACTCAGAAATCAAAGAATCAAATTCTTGAGTACTTATTTCCTTCTTAGATAATAAATTATTCTTTATAATAATATCTTCATACAAAATATATTTCTTGTCATCTAAATAAACCTCATATTTACTATTACCTAAATATTTATACTTTACAATCTTCATAAAGCCTCCAGAAAAAAAGATCTAATTCTTTTTAATTTTGATTAGACCTTCAGCTACCTCTTCAAGTGCCCTTCCAATATTCTTCTTTGATACATACTCACTCTCAGGCTTTTGTAAAAAACCAGTCCTAGTAATCTCATCACTACGTCTAGCAGCAATATGTACTAAACGATATTTTGAATCAACAACCAATAACAACTTGTCAATAGAAGGATAAATCATCATATCACTCTCCCTAATACAAGAATAAAACAATAAATTTTTTATTTCAACAAATACTACAAAACTTTACATTATTTTACATCATATGCATTTTTATATAACTCCATATACTCTTCTTTACTTTTTAAATAAAGAGTATACTTTTTAGAAATAGAAATTAAATATAAAGCTGCTAAAAAATCTTTTTGAAATATTAAAGCCATATTAAATAACTCTTTTACTTCTTTTTCTCTATCATTACTATTCATATATTTATTATAAATATAACTAACTAACATTTTACCCTTTAAATTCTTACTATCATTTACATAATTTAATTCACAAACTTTAGATAATAAAACCTTATTAAAACTATTATTACTATATAATTTAGTATCATTTATATTAAATATCTTTCCTAAATATTCCATAGAATCATTAATAATTTTTTCAATGTTCTTTCCCTGCTTCAAATCATAAAAAATTTTATTATATTTAGATATCTTAAATATTTGTTTCATCAAAGCATTACTATGTTTAGTAAGTAAAATATAATTAAGTAAATCAACATAATATTCCTTAATATTATTATAATTTTTTAATAAACTTCCCCTTTTAAAAGTATATATATTTCCCTCTAATTTATTATAATATTTCAAAGTATCAAAATATCCAAGTGCTATCAGTTTTTCAGCATTCTTTCTACTAAAATCCAATGTAAATAATTTTTTATCACGCATTTTTATTAAATCAATTTTTATATCTTTTTCTTTTACCTTTTGATTGAAAGCCAAAACAGACAAATCAACAGCAATAACTTCATCCGCTCCCATATCAACTGCTAAATTTATTGGCATATTATCATAAAAACCACCATCAATATAGTACTCGCCATCTATTTCCTTTTTCTCAATAGCAGGAAAACACGTAGAAGACGCTATAACATAATCAACCAACTTTCCTCTAGGAATCTCATCTATAGATAAACATCTAGGTGACTTTGTCTTTAAATTATACGTAACAAGTCCATACTTAATTTTAGATTTACGAACCTTATCCTCATTTATTAAACCATTAAGATACTTTGTCATCTTCTCATTAGACAATCCTTTGTTCAATATCATAGTCTCAATATTATTCTTATTTTCTATAATACTCTTAGTAGTATCATAATCAAATAAATCAGAAGTCTTTAAATTAAGCCATAAATATTTGGATTTAAAATACTTCTTTTGAGCAAACATAGCAGCATTAATAGACCCTATTGAAGTACCAGTAACTATATCTATTTTCTTTCCTAATTTATTTAAAGCTTTCCATACACCTATTTGGTAAGCCCCTTTAGCGCCACCACCAGATAAAACCAATGCTCTTTTCATATTATCACCTATAACAATTATATATCAAAAAATAATGCTTATAAAGTATTATTTAAATCAATCCATCTCATAATAACAGAAACAATATAATCAATTTCCTTTTCATCAAGAATTTTATTCTCATCAATACTATGCCATTTTCTTAAACATCCCCTACAACAAGTACCAGTCGCATGCATTGCAATAAAAACAGGATGTCCTTTCATCGGAGTTTGCTTACCATCATTAATAAGCCTAACCTTTAATCTTTTAACAACAAAATCATAAGCATGTTCCCTTATTTTATCAATTCCCTTAGAATTTATATATAATATATCTTTATCTTTCAACTTAAAACTAGATCTAAACTTAGAATAAGAAAGCTTTTTAAACAAATCATCCATAATACCACCAATATAATTATAATAAAAAAACATAATATATGTCATCATATACTATGTTTTTTCTTTAATATTCTTTTCATAAATATACATATAACAAAAACAACCATTACTAAAATAACTAAATAAGAATATGCATTAAAAATATTCAAAATACTACTCCAATTATTACTAAGTATAACACCTATATAAATTATAATAACATTCCATAATAATACTCCAATAAAAGTAAATATTAAAAAACGAAATATAGGCATACCACTCATACCAGCCGGTATAGAAATTAAACTCCTGATCAGCGGAATTAATCTACAAAATAATACTGTAAAACTGCCTCTTTTATTAAACCACTCACAAGATTTTTTAAAATTATCTGAACTAACCTTCCTAAAAAATATCTTTCTTAATTTTTCTTTTTTTAACATTTTTCCAATATAATAAAGAAAAACAGCTCCAAATAAAGATCCTATAGTAGAAGATAAAATCATTCCTAAAATACTTAAATTTGTATAAGTAGTTATAAATCCAGAAAACAACAATATTACTTCAGATGGTATAGGTGGAAAAATATTTTCTACTGCCACCAATATAAAAACACCAAAATAACCAAATTTATTAACAATACTTAAAGTAAACTCTATCATAAATCTAAAACAAAAAGAAAAGGCCAAATATGACCATCTCTATTATCTAAAATTACAGCATGAGCCACATTGTTCATTTGAAACAATATTTTCTTCACAACATGTATAATTTGGTTGGTATGTATGTTTATAGACATGATGATTAACAATTCTTGTTCTTATAGGACATACATGTGGAACAACATGTTCAATTCTTCTATTAACAACTCTTTCTCTTACAGGTTCAATAATTGGTGACATACTAGTTTGTGGACATGAAGAACCAGCCGCAGGCATTACTGAAGAATTAACATTTTGAGTTTGACTTTGATTAAAATCAATATCAATATTACCAGTATTATTATCAATATCAATAAATCCTTCTTGATTAGGAATATTAACAACTGGCATTTGTCTTAAAAAATTTCTATTAAACATTATAAATCCCCCTATCTACTTTTATGATATGAAAATCTATAATTTATGTATATGACTTTTGCACAAAAATTTTATCTCATCTTAACATTTTTTATCTTCAAAGCCTTATCAAATTCCCTTTCCAGCATACCAGGATAAATTAATCTATTTTTAGTTCCATTAAATCCCAAATTAATTATCTATTCCCTCATTTTTTATTTCTATCAAAAATTTATCAAAATCAGACTCAAATAATTTATCTTGTATAATCCTATATTTCTCAAATTCTGATAAAGCAAAACTCTCTGCAACTTTGTGAGAAATTTTACCAGGATTATCTAACACTTCTCGTTCATTAAATTGCAAAAACACATCTAATCTTTTTTTCCAATCTTCCATAGTCATTGGAATATGCCTTTCAGCCTGATCTTCTGCATAATCTAAATACATTGTAACTATTCTTTCTAAAGATTTTAACTCTTCTTTTGTTAAATAATTTTTGGCAATTATAACATCAGATTCCATGATTTTACCACTTGGAGAATTTTTCCAAGTAGTAAGGCCCATATGTTCTTTTTCATGATTTGCTCTTTTTACTATGACTTCCGCAGCAGTATTGCCATGTGTTGCAAAATGCATTTTATTTTGTACTGTTTTAAAGAATTCTTTAGTAACAGGGGAATTTTTATTATAATCTAAACTAGTAGCATAAATATCAGTAATTTTTTGATAAAAATTTCTTTCACTAATTCTAATTTCTCTGATTTCTTCAAGTAATTCATCAAAATAATTTTCATTCAAGAATGTTCCGTTTTTAAGTCTTTCTTTATCTAATACATATCCTTTAATAGAATATTGTTTTAATATATTAATTGCCCACAATCTAAATTCTATTGCTCTTTTACTATTAACTTTAAAACCAACCGAAATAATGGCCTCTAAATTATAGTACTTTGTTTTATAATTTTTCCCATCTTCAGCAGTATGTAAGAAATCCTTACATACTAAATTTCTATCTAATTCGCGTTCTAAAATATTATTTAAATGCATTGTAACATTGTTTCTAGTTGTATCAAAAAGTTCAGCAATCAACTTTTGACTAAGCCACACCGATTCATTATCTACAATTACTTCAATTGTTTTCTCATTATTTTGCTTTGTAAAAATTAAAAATTCTGCTGTTGAATTTCTTATTTGTAAAGTTTGCATTAGTTCCCCTCCTGAACATTTTTTATAATAAAATTTCTAATTAAATTATACCTTGAAACTAAAAAATTTCTTTAAAACAAAAACTTTTTAGCTAGTATGTTGACCACCAACCATTTTTGTGCCTGGACAATTCTACTATATCTTCTTCAAACAAATTACATTGCCACCATTTTATTTTTTTTCTTTAGTTATTTTACTCCTTAATAAATTAGAAATTACACTTTATTTTATATTAATTATACCACAAAAACATTTGTTATTAAATTACATTACTTTTCAATCATCTATTTTTAATTTAGGTTTAGATTTTAATTTTATCTCATTCTCTATTATGATTTTTTTAGCAGAAAAATATCTAGAACTACCATTTGAAATTGGTAAAAGTTAATATTCTAATTTAAATTTCTACATATACCAATCAAAAGTTAAATCTTGATAATATATTTAAATATAAAATCAAATTTATTTGGTGTTGAATAAAACAAAAATTTTATCTCATCTTAACATTTTTTATCTTCAAAGCCTTATCAAATTCCCTTTCCAGCATACCAGGATAAATTAATCTATTTTTAGTTCCATTCATTAAATTATCAGGATCCATCATAGTAAAATCCAATTCATAAGAAACATTCATATATTTATTCTTTGCTTCAACAAACTCACGTAAAAATTCTCTAATAGTTCTACCATTACCCTCTCTGAAAGGATGAATAACAATTAAAGCATTATAAAAATCAGCTAAAAACCATGCATACTCACCTCTGCTGTAAATTTCTTTTACTCTCTCATTAGCATAACTTAATTCTTCCCCTAAATAACTATCTATATTCTTATAACTAACAAAAGGATCTCCGCCCTCTACTTTCCTAACATCTACATCTCTAAAACTACCAGCAAAGTCATAAACATCTCCAAAAATAAACTTATGTAAATTCAAAAGTTCCTCTTTATTACATTCATTTACTATTGGACAAAAATAAAGCAAAACCATCTTTTCGATAGCAATTTTTCTCTCTTCTTTTGACAACTCAGAAGAAGATAATATACCTAACTTATTCTTTAAAACAGTTGTTCCATCATAAAAATATGAATTAAATCTTTCATCATCAGACATTATCCATTACTTCCTTTTATCATTATTTACTCTTTTTCTAACATGAGCTTTTACTTCTTCTATTTCATTAGAATTAAGTTCTACCAAATCAAAATTTGAATTAGCAAGAGCTTGTTTTAAAGCTTCTGTTAACTTCTCATCAAAATTACTACCATCCATATAAGCTCCTAAAATGGCATTTTAAAATTACCACTTGCTATTTGTTTCATCATTTTTTTACTTTGTTCAAATTGATTAACTAATCTATTAACCTCAGTAACAGTTCGTCCACTACCCTTAGCAATTCTCTCTTTTCTAGAAGCCTTTAAAACATCAGGATGTTTTCTCTCATAAGGTGTCATAGATAAAATTATAGCCTCAACATGCGCCATATCTTTAGGATCTATATTAATCTTATTAAGTCCCATTTTTCTAGCACCAGGTAAAAGTTTTAAAATAGATTCCAAAGATCCAAGTTTCTTTATTTGCTTCATTTGAGATAAAAAATCTTCTAAATCATATTTTCCACTCTTCATCCTATTTAAAGATTTTTCAGCTTCCTTTTCATCTATTACATCATTAGCTTTATCAACAATAGACAAAATATCTCCCATTCCTAAAATTCTAGAAGCCATTCTATCAGGATAAAAATAATCAATTCCATCAAGCTTCTCCGAAACACCAATAAACTTAATACTTACATCAGTTAAATGTCTAACAGACAAAGCAACTCCACCTCTTGTATCCCCATCAAGTTTAGTAAGTATAACACCAGTAAGATCTATACTATCATTAAAACCATTAATAACATTAATAGCATCTTGTCCCATCATTGAATCTATTACCAATAAAATTTCTTGCGGTAAAACAGCCTCTTTTATATTCTTCAACTCTTCCATAAGATTATCATCTATATGAAGACGACCAGCAGTATCAATCAACACATAATCATAGCCATTATTTTTAGCATATTCTACTGCATTCTTAGCAATTAAACAAGGATCACTTTTTCCCTCTTCATATACTTCTATACCAAGTTCTTTTCCTATAGTTTTTAGCTGATCTATAGCAGCTGGTCTATAAACATCACACGCTACCAAAAGAGGTTTTTTAGAATGTTTTTTTCTAAGTAAATTAGCAAGTTTACCTATAGTAGTAGTTTTACCACTTCCTTGTAAACCAACCAACATCAAAATAGCAGGATTCCCAACTAAATTTAAATCTTCTTTTTTACCACCTAAAAGATCAATAAGTTCATCTCTAATAATTCCTACAAACATCTCACCAGGAGATAGACTCTTTTTAACTTCTTCTCCTAAAGCTTTCTTTTTTACATTCTCAGTAAATTCTTTAACAACCTTATAATTTACATCAGCTTCAAGTAAAGCAAGTCTAACCTCTCTTAACATAGGATCTATATTATCTTCAGTTATCTTTCCATACCCTTTAATATTCCTAATTGCATTTTGCAATCTATCACTTAATAAATCAAACATATTTATCACCATAATAAGTATATCATTTATTAATATTTTTTCCAAATAAAAATAATCCTCTCGGACTATTTCTTTCTTACCTTCTCAACACTTAAAACATCATCTTCTTCATCCATTTGATATAAATTTCTTATTCTCTCTATCCCTCTTCTCTCAACAAAACTAGTCCAAGATTTTTGGAAATTAAAAACCTTACCAATATTTTCAAATGTATCATTATTAAAAAAATATCTTATTATAACTTCCCTTTCAAAATCAGTTAAATTATTCAAAATACTTGAAATTTCAGAATTAAGAACAATATCATCATACTCATACTCAGAAGACAAACAATAATCATAAGAAGGATACTTTTTATTTAAATAATTTTTATAACATATCTTTATATTTCTATTTATATATTGTGATAAAGGTATTTTTTGATTAGTCTCTAAATATTTATCTATAATTTCTACTAATGATAAATTCAAAAAAGCTCTAGCATCTTCATCATCAGATATTAATATTTTGTCAATAACATACATATACTCTTCAACAAGTTTATTTCTTACATTAATATCAGTTTTAGCCTCTTCTAACATTTTAGCAATTAAATTTTTTTTCATATTATCCTCGTATTATTCCCCTTACCTTTTCTATAGCCCTTGCATATTTTTTACAAACAAGAGTACGACTTATTCCTAACTCTTCAGCCAATTCTCTAACATTTTCTTTATCATAAATAGTTTTTAGAATAATAGTCCTATCAGTTTCACTAAAATGTTTAGAATTAATAATATCTAATATTTCATTAACTAATATTTGATCATTAAGATCATAAGTTTTTCCATATAAACTATCATAACTACAAACATAATTATCTTTTTTACTAGCACGATTCAAACAACTTCTCATTGCAATATTAATATAAGTACTAAAAGGATAATCAACATTATTAGTAAAATAATCATTAGCGCACTTTACATACTTATAATAAAGATAAGATCTTAATTCATCATCGTCATTATTATTTAATAAATTTTCAACTATATAAAAATATTTTTCATATACTATCTTCCTAGCAGAAGAATCAGTTCTAGCAAGTTCAATCAAATCATAAACATCATGTTTTCTTCCAATAGGATTTTTATCATTTAAAGAAAATCTTTCAAAATATCTATCAAAAACTCTTCTAATATAAATAAACAAATATATATCTGTACTACCTTGTTTATAAGCATCTAAAGCATATTTATATAAAATCTCAGCACACTCATAACAATTAACTTTATCAGAAAACAACTTAGCATAATTATCAACCAAATAATGATAATGATTATATATCAAATCATAAACCTTTTGATCACCAGCTTTAAACTTTTTAATAGTTTCAATATATACTGGATTCTTATAACCACTATTACTCAAAAAAACCATCCCCTTATTTGTGCATATTATACCACAAATCAAAAGAAAAAGCAAAAATTAACAAAAATTCACTAAAAAAGCTAACATAAGTTAGCTTAAACATTATTTATTTTTCTTTTCAATCATTTCATTTACTACAGTACCAATAGTAGCTAAATTTTGAATATCACTAGGAATAATTATTTTTGTAGCCTGTCCATTTGCAGCCCTAGCAAAAGCTTCATAACTTTTCAACTTTAATACTGCTTCATCTATCTCAGCACTCTTTAATAATTTTAAACCTTCAGCTTTAGCCTCTTGAATTTTAACAATTGCCAAAGCTTCACCTTCAGCTTCTTTTACTTGTGCTTCCTTTTTAGCTTCTGCTCTTAAAATCATACTTTCTTTTTCACCTTCAGCAGTTAAAATAGCAGCTTTTTTCTCTCCCTCAGCACGTAAAATTGCTTCACGTCTCTCACGTTCTGCACGCATTTGTTTTTCCATAGCTTCTTGAATATCTCTAGGTGGTAAAATATTTTTAACTTCAACACGAGTAACTTTAATACCCCAAGGATCAGTTGCCTCATCCAAAATAAGTCTCATTTTAGAATTAATAATATCACGAGATGTTAAAGTTTCATCAAGTTCAAGTTCTCCAATTATATTACGTAATGTAGTAGCAGTTAAATTTTCAATAGCACTAACAGGATTTTCTACTCCATAAGTATATAACTTAGGATCAGTAATTTGAAAATAAACCACTGTATCAATTTGCATTGTAACATTATCTTTTGTAATAACAGGTTGAGGAGCAAAATCCTTAACAATTTCCTTTAATGTAACCTTATTAGAAATTCTATCAATAAAAGGAATAACATAATTAAGTCCTGTATGCAATGTCTTATTATAAGCTCCTAATCTTTCAATAACATAAGCCTTTGATTGAGGTATTATCTTAATACCAGAAATAATCAAAATTAATAAAATTATTATAAAATAAATCATTTTTCATTCTCCTTCTCTTTAACAATTAATTTTACACCCTCTATAGCAAGTATCTCTACTTCACTATCCCTTAATATCTTTTTATCCGCCTTAGCAGTCCAATACTTACCATCAACTTTAACTTCACCATACTCATCTTTTTTAATATCCTTAGTAACAATACCAATCATACCAATTACTTTATCATAATTTGTTTTAACAATCTTAGGAGTTAAATATTTCTTAACAACAGGTCTTGTAAATAATAAAGTAATAATACTAACTCCAAAAAAACCAACACACTGAATCAAAGTAGAATCAGTAATAAATGATATTAAAAAAGCTACCAACGCACCAAAAGCAAACCAAATTGTAACCAAACCATAAGTAATAAGCTCAACAATAACAAAAATTATAAATAATGTTAACCAAGTATATATCATTAAATCACCTCACTAATTTTAACACAACCGACAATATATTACAATAAATTATATTTTACTACTCAAAGTTTTCCCTTCCTTAAAATGACAATCACTAAAACATTTATAATCAGTAAAAGTACAACGAGCTCCCTTTGAATATTTCTTTATATCATCTTTTAAAACATCATCATTATCCTCTAAAAACTTCTTATATCTAAGCAAATTTTTCCTTGTAATATTAGAAGTTTCAACTTGTACACATGAACAAAGCCTTTCCTTACACTTTAATATAAAATTATCATAAGTTCCAACCTCAGATATCAAAACTCTTCTACCCATAGGAAATAAATCATAAACACTCTTCATATCATCAAGCCATTCTTTTTCATAAGAAGTATCTTTTAATATATAAGGAACAAAACAATCAAAATCACGAATAATTTCCATTTGATAATTAATAGTTCTATGTCTTTGAGCCTGTGCTAAATAAGCAAAACTCCCTTCATAAATCATACTATAAACATTTGAAAAATATTCTTTATGTTTTCTTAAATTATTTCCAAACAAAGAAAATTTACGAGCTTTCTCATTACGCATTAATCTTTCATCTAAAATATTTAACCTCTCAATTTCAGAAATAAACATTTTCATAGAGATAACCAAATTATTATCAAAATAATTATCTTTAGCATTATCTATATACTTATACATAAAAGCAACTAAATAATTAATTTGTCTCAAACTAGTAGTGTATATCATTTCTGTAGGCATAAAAACAGTTACTAAATATCTAGCATTTTCTTGTGCCAATTTTGTAACTTTAGAATCACTAAAAACTAAAGGATATTCTTTCTTAATTAAATCTTTAAAAATATTTAACCACTTATTATATAAATCTGCTTCTTTCTGAGTAATTATTGAATCATCACTCTTTACTATCTTTGTATATCTAACAGACTTTTCACTAGTAGTATATTGATGTTCATTATTAATAATCATACTAAGTATCTTAGGAATATTATGTATATTAAAATTAATAAATATATGATCATAAACACTATGATGTCCATTATCTAAAGTCAAAGATATTCTTCTATTAGTTTTTTCTACTGGTTCATTAACTAAATGATTAAAACCTTCCTTATCATAACAAACCCCTGCTATTTTGCCACATATATTAAAAGCTTTTTCTTTATCAAAAGTACCATCATCTTTCAAATACTCATTTGGCAAAATCTCAATCTTTATTTTATTCATGACTACCTCTCTTACTTCAACAATCTTTTTTTCACATCTTTCCAACCATTCATTCTTTCTACATTACACTCTTTTAAATAATCATCACTTAAATCTTTATTATGAAAAGCACTAAATAATAATTTTAAATCTGCCCCACTGAGATTATCAATTCTATCATCTATTTTAATTGGAAAATTTAATATACTTTTATCAGTAGTAAAAATATACTTATTCGGATGAATAAAAGGCAATTTATCTATCAAATAATCATACTTTTGTTTTAAAATATGCCCAGAATCATAAGGAATTTCCCTATAAATATAAGCAGTACCAATATAAATATCATAATATTTAACCAACTCTTTTAAAGTATCATAACTATCTTCTACTAATTCACAATAATCATACAAATTTTTCTGTAAAAAAAACTTATAAAAACCATCCTTATCTTCAATAGTATCCTGCATATAAAAATTAGTAAAATCTTCTTCTTTATAACTAGTACCAGCATATTCATTCAAAAGGTGTAAAAAACCACCTTTAGTAATAACATCATCCATATCAACCATCACTTTTTTCATATAACCCCTCCTAATAATTATTTAAGTTTTTCATATACTTCATCTACACTCATACTACATCCTTTACTATATTCAGGTATTAAATGTAAATGAAAATGTTTTACTTGTTGTTCAGAACCATAATTATATGTAATAGTTATTCCATCTTTGTTTAAATTATTCATAAGTTTTTTAATAAGTCTTAAAGAAACCTTATGAATATGATCAAAAACATCCTCATCTAAATCATAAATATCACTATAATGTTTTTTAGGAATTAATAATAAATGTCCATCTCCATGAGGATTAATATCTAAAAAACCAAAAACCATTTCATCTTCATAAATCTTTTTACTAGGTATTTCTCCCTTAATTATTTTACAAAATATACAATCGTTCATATCTTACCTCCATTAAATTATATTATATCAAAAAAAGAACTAGAAATTAATCTAATTCTTCATTTTTTAATATAAATATATAATGCTCATTAATCAAGTATTCTCTAACATCATCAAAATCAATATATGATACTTTCCATATATCTTTTTTCCAAGGATGAAAATACTTATTAACAAATAATTCTAATTCGTTACCACTTAACATCATACTACTTATACCTCCTCATAAAGAATAATAGCAAAGTTTTTTGTCGTACAATGTCGAAATTTATCAAATATTAGTAATTATTAGCTTTTCTTTCAAAATAACTTTTTGGATGAGCACAAACAGGACATACATCTGGAGCTTTACTTCCTATAACAACATGTCCACAATTACGACAAATCCAAATTGTATCTCCATCATTAGAAAAAACTAACCCCTCTTCAATATTAAAAATTAATTTCTTATATCTATTTTCATGTTCCTTTTCAATCTTAGCAACTTCTTCAAAAAGAAATGCTATATGATCAAAACCTTCTTCTCTTGCAACTTCAGCAAAACCTTTATACATATCAGTCCATTCAAAATTTTCTCCTGCTGCTGCATCCTTTAAATTATCTAATGTAGCAGGAACTTCTCCTCCATGTAATTCTTTAAACCACATTTTAGCATGTTCTTTTTCGTTATTAGCAGTCTCTTCAAAAATAGCAGCTATTTGTTCATAGCCATCCTTTCTAGCTTTAGATGCATAATAAGTATATTTATTTCTTGCTTGTGACTCTCCTGCAAAAGCAGTCATTAAATTTTCTTCTGTTTTACTTCCTTTTAATTCCATAATAATCCTCCCAAATAAATTATAACATCAAATAAAAATAAATAAAACTAAAATCACTCACTTCTTAACGCATTAACAGGTTTCTTTCTACTAGCCATCTTAGCAGGTATTATTCCTGCAATCATTGTAATTATAACACTTAAAGAAACTAAAATAAAAATATTATCAATAGAAAGAACTGCAATATTTTTTATAGAAACATACTTCTCTATTATTAAATTTATAGGAACAATTAATAAAACAGTAATTAAAACACCAAAAGTACCTGCAACCAAACCTTCAATAATATTTTCTGATATAAACACATTAGAAACATCTCTTTTACTAGCGCCAATAGCCCTTAATATTCCTATTTCCCTTGTTCTTTCTAACACACTAATATAAGTTATAATAGAAATCATAATACTAGAAACAATCAAACTAATTCCAACTACTCCAATTAATATAATTGAAACAATTTTAACAACAGAAGTAACACTAGAAACAATACTTTTAACTAAATCAGTATATGTAATAACTAAATCATCCTTTTTATCTTTTCTCTGCATACTATTATATTCATCAATAAAATTAACTATCTTTTCTTTAGAACTCAAACTCCTAGGAAAAATATTAATATAACTAGGATCATTTCTATCAACAAACCCTAAAAGTTTCAAATTATCACTATAACTATTATTATCAAACTTATCATTAGTAAAAACATCAATATTTTTATTATTCAATTGTTTTTTTACTATATCTTTCTTTTCTATATTATCAATTAAATAATTAATTAACTTATAATTATATCCAATAACATTACTCATCTCATCTTCATCTTTTGCTCTTATTATTCCAACTATACTTATATCAACACCATTATTAAGTATACTTTTAATATAATCACTATTATTAGAATAATCAACATATACACCATTTTCATACCTATAATAATCAGTATTTAATATAAGTTTATATTTTTTCTCCATAAGCTCATCATAAGAATAAACCTTTTTACTCTTATCATACTTATCACGATTTTTTATATTAAGACTATATAATAAAGAATCAGATATATTATTATTTTCATCAACAATTAAAACAACTTCATTATATAATTTTGGTAATCTACCTCTAAGTACTTCATATTTACTATTAACAACATCATCAGAAGCAAGTTCATAATAAATAGAAGTATTAACAAAATTCTTATCAAACAAATTTAAATCATCAAGACTAACCCTTTTATAATTATCATCTTTTAAAGCATAAATTTGAAGATCTATATCATAACCATACTGTATGTAAGAAACATAATTATCTATATCTTTACTATCAATATATTTTTTAAATTCCTTTAAATTATTACTAACTACATTATTATTAATATAATTAATCTTTTTACTAACATCATCATTAGAACAAATCTCATTCTTCCCACAATTAACCCTTTCATATTGATATCCACTAAGAATCTTAGAATAATCATAAGTCTTTTTTTCCAAAGAAATAGGATAACTAGACAAAGATTTTTTCTCAAAATCAGATATATATTTATTAACACCATTTGATAATGCCAAAATAAGTGCTATACCTATAATCCCTATAGAACCAGCAAAAGATGTTAAAATAGTACGTCCTTTTTTTGTCAACAAATTACCAAAAGATAAACCCAAAGAAGAAATTAAAGACATCTTTTTTCCTTTCTTTTTGAAAATATTTTTGTTAATTAATGTACTACAAAAAGGATCAGAATCACTAATAATATAACCATCCTTTAATTCTACTATTCTATCTGAATATTTCTCTGCAATTAAAGAATTATGAGTAACCATAACAACCAATTTATTTTTTGAAATTTCCTTTAGCAAATCCATAATTTGTATACTTGTCAAAGAATCAAGAGCTCCAGTCGGTTCATCCGCTAAAATTATATCCGGATCATTAACTAAAGCTCTAGCTATTGCTACTCTCTGCATCTGTCCACCAGATAATTGATTTGGTTTTTTATTAATATGATCGCCTAACCCTACTTTCTCCAAAACTTCTATAGCTTTTTTCTTTCTAAAACGTCTAGAAACACCAGATAAAGTTAACGCAAGCTCAACATTTGCAAGAACACTTTGATGTCCAATCAAATTATAACTTTGAAAAACAAAACCTATTGTTTTATTTCTATATACATCAAAATCCCTATCCAGATAATTCTTAGTAGAAACACCATTTATTAATAAATCACCAGAATCATACTTTTCCATTCCACCTATAATATTTAACAAAGTAGTCTTACCACTACCAGAAGCCCCTAAAATAGAAACAAACTCACTATCTCTAAAACAAATATTAATATTCTTTAAAACTTCTTGTCTTTTATTTCCAATCTCATACCCTTTACAAATATTTTTTAATTCTAACACAATACCCTCCTAACAAAAAACAATATACACTAAATTCATAAATATAAAAAACAAACAAATAACCATTTTCAAAAAAAAATAAAACAAAAAAAGAATAAATCAACAACTAATTTATTCTTTTTAATAAAAAATTAATCAAAAAAACTCAATTATAAATAAAATTATTTTTATTCAAAACACAAAAAACCTATATAACTTTATTTTTTATATAATCACCATCAAACTCATCTTCAAGTATATCCATATGTAACAAATCATGATATTTTCCATTTACAAACAACATTTCCCTATTTCTTCCAACATCTTTAAAACCACATTTCAAATAACATCTATGAGCCCTTTCATTACAATCAATCAACTCTAATTTTATAACATGTAAATTTAAATATCTAAAACCATACTCTAACAACAACCTAATAGCCTCTGTACCATATCCATTATTAAGATAATCTCCATCACCAATAAAAATTCCAAGTACAGCAGATCTATCAACCCATTTTATTTGCTCTAAACTTATTGTTCCAATTAGCTTATCCCCATCAAGTGTTACAATATTAAAAACTCTAGCACTATTATCTTTAATAGAATTACTAATCCAATCTTTCTCCAAAGGTAAAGAAATTAAAGAACTAGTCTTATCAATATAATCAGTAACCTTGAAATCGTTAAGCCATTCTGTATACTTTTCTGCCTCTTCTAAAGAACAACTCTTAGGAGATAAATATATTCTATCCCCAATCAACTTTTTAAAATACTCCATAACTCCTCCTAGTAATTAATATACAACAATTATATCATATAAGTAAAAATCAAAAAACATATTTATCAATTCTTAAAAATATTCCTTCATCTAAATAAATCTAGAAATATCAATCAACTTTTTAACACAATTTATTAAAAATATAGTATAATTAAACGTAGGAGGTAATCTAATGACAACAAATAAAAGAAAAAAACAAGAAACAACATCTAATTATAATGAATTAAAAACAAATAATAAAAATGAATATAAATTATTTGGAACAATGAATCTGTTTCATCTTTATCCAGATTTTGTATTGCCTGTATTTGAAAACAATGGAAATTACTACTTATCAAACAGTGAAAATAGTATAGAAATAGACTCTTTTTATAAAATACAAAACGAAAAACATATAAACGAAATAAAACCACTTACTACATCATTTAATAAATTAATAAATATTAAAGACTATTATACAATTGGTGATGTACCACTAGTAGCTTTCCAAATAGATAAAGACAAATATTTTATAGGTACTATTTATACTTTTAATGATTTCATAAAAGATATAAAAATCAAAGATAAAATATTATCTCAACAAATTTATGATTTTCAAAATGAAATTAAAAAATCAAAATTAGTAAAAAGCAGAAATATTAACAAACAAAAATAATTTATATAATTTAAAAAGCTTAATTAATAAAATTTAATTAAGCTTTTTTATTAAGTATTTCAATAACTCGAGTTTTATTAGTTACTTTGTAAATCTTCTTTCACTAATCAAATTTATTTGCGACCTAAAGTATGATCAGGTTCATCTGAAAATTGTTGATTAATTTTCTCTTTTGAAAGTGATTCTAAATCAGAATATTTATTCAATAATAATTTCGCTTTATTTAAAAATTCATGATTTTCTTTTAAATGTTCATGATATAATTCATGTTTTTTATTTCTTATTTCAAATCGCATTCCTATTTGTTTTAATAGTTCTATTCTTTCCTCTGTTATTTTATAATTTTTGTTTCCTTTGTATGCTTGTCTTTGATTAATTATCCAATATCCTAATGCTACTCCATTTTCATCATAGTTATACCCATCTACTGTTTTAAATAAGCTTGGTATTTCTAGATTACCATGGTATTCATAATATGCCTTCGCTAATTCATATTTTCTATTCCACTTATCTTCTCTATTTTTTAATTCAAATCG
>CAKONZ010000003.1 GCA_934098525.1 uncultured Bacilli bacterium
AAAACAAATCAGGGTTCGCAACAAAAAGTGAGGCAAAACAAGCAGGTATTATTGCATACAATGAGTATTTGAATACCAGGCAATCAACATTGGGTTGCAGTCACAGGTATAGACTCTGTCAATGTTATGATGGTTGATCCTGCTTCTAGTCAAACTATAATGTGGAAGGCTTATGAAGTAAGTAAGACTTCACAATTTAATTATTTTAAAACAAATTGATAAAAACAAGGTTATTTCTGAATTTCAAGAAATAGCCTTATTACATAAAGAAATTCTTATAGAAATTTTGGTAGAATCGTGGTAAAAAACTAGGGAGTATGTTATAATTATAATTGGTTAATTGTAATCATTTTTAATTATAAATTTTATAGTATTTATAAAGACGATGAAATTATGAGTATATTAGGAAGTAGTAATTTAAATGAACTTACTATTGAGAAAATAGATGAAAGAAAAAAATTTTAACTAATCAATTATCAAGTTTGAATATTGATAGTATATTTTTAGAAAAAATGATTAATGAAGCCATATTAAAGAACATAAAGAATAATGCTATTATTGTAAATACTGCAAGACAAGAGTTAATAGATAAAGAATATTTATATAGCATTCTTAAACAAGGAAAAATAAATGCAGTTGCAATGGATGGATTTTATATTGAGCCAATTACACCTACAATAGATGACAAGTTTTTAGATTTAAACGAAGATAAATATATATTGACTCCACATAATGCTTATAATTCAAGCGACGCAGTTTTTGAAATGGAAAGAATGATAATAGAAAGTTTAGAAGATGTCATAAATAATAATAAAATAAGGAATGTAGTAGAATAATGAATATAGATTCTGATAGATTAAAACACTCACTTGCAGTTGCTAGAAAGATGGTTGAAATCGGTAAAAATAAAGAATTAACTGAAAAGGAATTGCAAGAATTATTTGTTCTTGGATACAATCACGATATTGGCTATGAATTTGTTGATAATAATTTAGATCACGGAATTGTTGGTGGAGAAATACTTAAAGAAAGCAATTATAAGTATTGGCAAAAAGTTTATTATCACGGAAATCCTAATACAAAATATGAATCTTTATATTTAACTGTTTTAAATCAAGCAGATATGCAAATTGATAAATGTGGAAATGATGTTGGTTATGAAAAGAGATTAGAAGATATCAAGAGTAGATATGGAGATAAGTCAATAGAATACACAAATGCAAGAACTATAATAGAAAAAATCAAGGAGGAAATAAAGTGAATACAATAAGAGAAAGTATTGTTAATAACGGAAATGTCCCTATTATTTCGCTAGAAGGTAGTCAATGTTTGATAGATGAATACATAAGTTCAGTAGTTGAAAAGAGAGGATATAATACAAGAAAAGTTGAATTATCAGGTTATAGGAAACCAAATGATTCATCTACTAGTCTTACGGCTGAAGAATTAGAAAAATATACTTTTAGAATAGTAATGTTATTAATTGATAAAATGAAAAAAATAAGAACTTTAAGTGGCGATAGAAATTTATATGATAGCCTACCTAATGCTTATAAAAATAATTTTTCTTATGAACAATTCACACAAATTTTTGTTTTATCAGAAGAAGAAATAATACAAGAAATAAAAAGATATGATGGAAACGATAAAAAAAGTTTCTTAAATATGCTTATTGCTAATTCAAGACTTAAAGAAGACAGAATTGGAAAAATAGAAACAATTCCATATGGTAATGATAGACCACACAAGAAAGACGCTGATTATAGAATATATATAAATACCCCAAATGGTAAAAATAGATTTGAGTTTTTAGAGGCATTTATTAGAAGATGTATAGAAAAAAGTATTCCTTATGAAATGAAAGGCGAGGAACATACAGGAGATGAAAAAGATAGAACTTGTATTTACTGTTTTGATGAATATTTTGAGGAAACAGTACGAGTTTTAGAAGAAATAAAAAGAGAAAATCCAGAATTAGTATCTGATATTGGAACACCTATTGCAACAGGCTTAAATTGTTCATATTATGCAATTACAACTAGTAGGCAGGGAGCAACATATAATTATTGGTTTAACAGAATTTCCTCACACGCAATCAATTATTTATGTGCCAACTTAATTAAATCAGATATCGGCTATTATTCAAGTTTGTCAGAAGAAGAAAGAAGGCAAATAGACCAAATTTCTAGTATTCACAATTATTCATTTGATCCAGAGGGAAGATTTTCGGGAGCATCAAATCCTATTGTTAATGATTATATTGTTAAAAATAAGGAAAGAATTATGCAGCCAGAAACTTGTCAAAGGTTAACGGAGTCATTAAAAATGATCTGTTCTCTTGCTAATTTTAGAGATTTTGAGCATAGTAGTTTCCCGATAAGTTTAGATTCGGATTTTTATACTCAACCAGAATTTATTGCTCAAACCGAAAGGGAAGAAAGAGTAAATAATCCGGAAGAAAAAGAATTATATCTTTATCATACAGAAGAACTAATTAACGGGATTTTAGAATTATATCAACAAGGAGACATTTCTTATGAACAACTTATGGATAATTACATAAAGAGAATTAGTCTTTTATATAAAAATTATAGATATTATGCTTCCCGTGAGCCGGGATTTATGGTGTCTGGTAGAAATGCAGATGTTTCAAAACTATTTAGAAGATTATTTACGGGTTTTGAAAAACCAGAAAGCGATTCCAGAATAGATAGATTAGAGTATTATCAACATATTCAAAATGGAGTTAATGTGTATTTAAATGAAATAGGTGGACAAAGTCTTTCTGATAGTACGGAACGGAGAGGAAAGGTAGTATGAGTAAATTATTATTAGTAATTGATGTTCAAAATGATTTTATAAATAATAATACCTTAAAAGTTTTAGACAATATAAAAAATTTAATTGATTCTAAAATGTATGATATAGTTGCATTTACTAGATTTATTAATGATGAAGATAGTATTTGGTATAAAAAATTGAATTATAAGGGTTGTATAACAGAAGAGCAACAAGAAATAGTAATAGATACCAAAAATTATAAAGTATTTGATAAAAGAATATATACTGCATTAAATGAAGAATTAAAACAGTTTATTGTCGAAAATAATATTAAAGAAATATATTTATGTGGATTTGATACTGACGCTTGTGTACAAAAGACAGCACTGGATATGTTTGAGCAAAATTATGATGTATACATATTAAAAGATTATTGTATGAGTCATACAGGAGAAGAAACTCATAATGCTTATATAAATAATATGAAAAGATTAATTGGTAGAGATAGAGTAATATAAGAAGCAATGTTGAAGCGATAATAGTGAAAGAAACATTAGTAAACTTAAAAAAAGTATATTAAACCATATATAGGTAAGTACAGATTGTCAACAATAACAGGTGTAAGGTTAAATACTTTTATAACAGAATTATGCGAGGAACGTGATTTTTCAAGAGCATATTTTAAAAGTATATTAAAAGTTGTAAAAGGTTCTTTTCGTGACGCTTGTGATTTATATGGCTTTCTTAAATATAATCCAGCAATAACATTTCGACTTCCAAGATTAGAAAAAAAAGTAAACATTTATATTCACAAGATGAAATTGACACTATCTTAAATAGATTTAAAAATAATGAAACATTTACTTGTGCATTTTTAACATCTTGTTATACTGGAATGAGAACTGGAGAGGTATTTGCATTAACTTGGGATAATATTGATTTAGAAAATGGAACAATATCAATCAAACATAATGTTTATGATAAACCTAAAGACGAAAAAGAAAGATGGTTTATAGGGACAACTAAAACTTTTGCAGGAAAAAGAATGATTCATATTAGTGAAACATTATTAAATGCATTAAAAAATTATCAGAGAAAACAACAACTATATCAGAAGCTATATGGTAAAAAATATAATTACTATCACATCGAAGATGTTATGAATGAATATGGTAAAGTAGTAGAAAGAAGAATAGTAATAAATGATAATACAAAAAAATATAAAGAAAAGATTAATCTTGTATTTACAAAAGAAAACGGCTTATATGTAGGAACTGATTTAACAAGATATCCATTTAAAATTATTCATAATGAGTTAGGAATTGAAAAATGTAGATTCTACGATTTAAGAGAAAGTTATGCAACCAAGATATTAACTAATGGAATTGAGATAAGAGATGTTGCTGATATACTTGGACATAGAAATGTAGAAACAACAGAAAATTATTATATTTCAAGTACAAAAAAATCTAGACGATTAGCAACTGATGTTTTTGATAAGATAACAAAATCTGAAATTATAGAAGAAATTATTAAATATGAATAATTTGACAGAGCCATTGATAAAAATAATATTTATAGTATAATAAATGTGCAAAAAATAAAAACGCACATTGGCATTTGTTATATATAAAGAATATAATGACCTTAGTAAATGAATGCAAACATTGTTTGCATTTTGTTTGCAATAGAGAAATATTTATAATAACAAAAATACTATAAATATTATAAATATAATAGATTACCAAGACGGTAAAGCCTTGAAATATCAATAATATTATAAATATTATAAGTATTATAAATATGGGAGTTCCTACAACTTGTGGCTCTGGTAAGAAGTACAAACAATGCTGTGGTAAATAGCTTATTTTATAAGGATTTGTGAGATGTGAAGTAGTTAAAAAATTACAAAATTGTGTGCAATTTGTGTGCAAAAAATAAAAAATCATGCACACAAAATTATGAAATCAACATTTGTGTTGATTTTTTTCGTTCTCTAAAAATTTAGAGGAGAAAAAAATTTATGACACAAGTAAACACTGGTGAATTAATTAAAAATCAAATTCAGTCAAATGTAATTTCCAATATAATAAAATTTAAATAAAGTTTATATTGGGATAAGAAAATTAATAATATAAATGATATAATAAAATAAAGGAAGTGAAAAGATGGGCAAAATATCAAATGCAATTCAAATGTTAAATTATTTGAATACGGGGAATAAATATAACGTGAAGGAACTCTCCGAAAAAATAGGTATTACTGAACGCATGGTTAGGTATTATAAAGTTGAATTAGAACAGGCAGGAATTCCAATAGAAACTTTTATGGGACCGAATGGGGGATATTACATACTAAATATTAAAAATCAATATAATCATTTTAATAAATATGATCTTCAATTATTAGAAAATATTAATACGGTATTAGAAAAATTAGAGTATGAAGATGTTGTAAAGTATCAAAAATTAATTAATAAAATTAAATTTGCAAGTGATGTAGAAGAGGAAAAAAGTAAATATTTTTTGGATAATGGGGCTAATGATAAATCTGAATTATATTTTACTTTAAATGATGCAATTTTAAATAAAACACAACTAAAAATATTATATAGGAATTTAAAACAAGAATGGCAAGAAAGAATAATTCATCCTTTACAAATATTTAGTTATGATAATAAATTTTATGTGACAGCATATTGTGAACTTAGAGATGATATTAGACATTTTGAAATTGATAGAATAAAGTTAAACAATAAATAATTAAGACATAATACTGCCTATATATATGATATAATATATTTAAAAGAGGTGATAACTATGACTAATCAAAAAATATTTATTGATTTTGATGGAGTGATTTTTGATACAGAAAAGAGAGTTGTTGAAAGAAAAAATCAAAAACCTGATATGAGCTGGAATGAATTTTTTGAAAAATTAGATTGGTTCCAATTATTAGAAGAGTGCAAAGTAATAAATAATGCTATTGAATATATTTTGGAAGGACAGGATAGATCAAAGCAGCTTTCTATTTTAACTAAAATACATACTTTAGTTGAAATGGAAGCAAAAGTAAAAGCGTTAAGGAGTAGAAAAGTAGAGATACCAATATTATTTGTTCCACCTCATGTGAAAAAAAGTCAAATATATTTACCAAATAATGGAGAAATTTTAATTGATGATAGTATTAAAAATTTAATTGATTGGGAACAAAAAGGAGGAAAGAGTATTTACTTTAACGAAGATTTAGAATCTGTTAGCCAGTTTGAAACTGTAAAAACTTTGAGCAGAATTTTATAGGAGGTTTTTATGATAAGTGAAGAATTGTTAAATAATTATCAAAGAGCATTGCAACAAAAATATAATGCAGTATGCTTTGATATTGATGGAACATTAACAGAAGATAATTCAACAAAGATAGATTCTCGTGTTTTGCCAATGCTAGCAAATATGTTAAAAAAACATATTCCAGTAGTTTTTATTACAGGTAGAGGAGAGACTGGATTAAATGATTTATTAAGTGATATTATTTATGATTTAAAAAATAAATACGATGTTACTGAAAAACAATTGTTAAAAATGTATGCACTCACTAATGATGGCGCAAGGATATTCATGACAAGTGATGGTAGTGGAAAACTTTTTAATATTAGTGAATATATATCTTCTAAAGAAGATTTTATTAAATTAGAAGAATTAAATAAAAAAATTATTTCTTTATTAAATACATCTATTTTAAATGAACATTGTAAGGTTACTTATTCAATAGATTCTAAAACAAACGCTATAATAAATATAAGAATACTAATAGCATAGAATTTAATAATGAAATAATAAGAATTATTAATTCATTAATAAGAGATTCACAAAACCCAAATTTAAACTTAACAATAGAAATGCATAACGGTAAACAAGTTTTACAAATAGGTACTGCCACTAAAAATAAAGCTATACAAATTGCTGAGATGATGATAGGTATTCCACAAAATTCAATGCTTCGAGTTGGAGATTGTGGTGACCAATTTGGTAACGACTATTCTATGTTAAATTGCCCACAAGGATTTAGTGTTGAAAAAACAAGTGGTGATTTTGATAAATGTTTTCCAGTTATTGAAAATGGAAAAATAATAACTGGTGTAAATGGCACTTTAAGTTTATTAAAAAAAGTAAAATTATTACCTACAATTTGCTTGGAACATGCTAAACAAAGCGAGTACGCAAGAGCATATGCTAAAGTAGAAAAGAAAATGACACAAGGTAAAAACAACAAAATTACATATTTTAATAATTTTATTAATAATAAATTTCAGACAGTAGATTGAATAACTAGCTTATTTGATTCGTCAAGTGGAAGCATAAAAATTCCTATGTATGAATGGATTACTATACCAGATAATAATCCACTAAAACAACTATGGTTTACATATAATGACTCTAGTTTGTGTTATTCAATGTATGATAATGAAAATATATTATTAAGAGGTTCTGGTATATATTATTATTTTTTATCTCAAAGAATTCATGACGAAAATACACGAGAAGATATAACAACTAAAGAAATGATATATGAATGGTTAAATAATAATATGGAATTTTTTTCAAAGTCTTTAATAGCAATTAATAATACATTAGATATAAATGACTTAAATAATGTAAAAATGATATTGGGGTTAATAGATAATGTTAGAAATTATTTGTTAATTCTATTAAATCAACAAATTGTTAATAATCAGATAGAAAAAAATGTAATGGTTAACTTGGAAACATTAGCTAAAGATTCATTAATGTACAAACTATATAATAGTTTAATAAGTACTGAAAATTTGATGAAAAATATTTCATTTGATGAAAACTATAAAATTAATAGTATTGAAATAGAAAATTTAATTAAAAATATAATTTTAATTACTAATGAGTTTAAATTGAATTTTATTAAACAACCTGAAAAAGAGAATTATTCTAAAGATTTTAGAGCATACAGAGAGATAGATAATTTTGCAGAAAACTTTATTACTTGTAGTTTAACACTACAAAAAGATTCTAATATTTTTAATAAAGGTATTTGTGGATTATGCTATGGTGGTTTAGAATTGCCAATTATAATGAAGTCAATAGACGATAGAATAAATGATGTTTCTATACTAAAATTTAACAAGAGTGTAACTGGATATGCAAAAAAACAATTGTTAGAATTAAGATTTTTTGATATTTTTAAAACTGGTGGTATCGAACTTTTTGGAATTGATAAACAAAAAGAATATATTATATTAGATGACAATTTATTAACTGGTAAAACAATGCAACTAGCTATAACTACTTTTTATGATATAGGTATCGATGTTGATAAAATAGTTGCTGTAAGGTATCCAGGAGTTAATAGAATTAGCCAAATGTTCATGCCTAATCATGGAGCTGTAGATTATAGACATTTCTTTAATTTTATAGAAGGTTTATATTTCTCTAGTCCATATAGTTGGAGAGATCCGTATAGTACAAATCCATATGAAGACTCTTTAGGAATTTTTGATTTAAATAGAAGGAAAATACTAGAATGTTTAGCAAAAAATGGCGACTATTCTAAAAAGAGTGAAGTATTATATGTAAAAAGGAAGATGAAGAATGAAAACTAAAATTGACATAAATAATTGGAAACGAAAATTAGCATATGAAACATTTTCAAGTTACAGTGATCCATATACAGGCATAGTTACTAAAATAGATATAACTAATTTAATAAATTTTTGTAAACAAAATAAAATTTCATTTTATGGTTGCATGACTTATTTTGTACTGAAATCATTGAATGATATTGATGCATTTAAGTATGGTTTTGGTAAAGAAGACGGAAATGAATTGGTTTATAAATATGATACTTTAGCAGCAACAGCAACTGTTATAAATAGTGATAATGAATTAAATTTTACTAGATATGTTGAATATGATGAAGATATTTCAAATTTTCTTATAGAATTTTCAAAGGCTACAGAAGATGCATCTAATAATGTTCCGTACTATAAAATATTAGGATTGGAAAATATGAATAAAATAAATATAACTTGTATCCCATGGATTACTTTTTCAAATTTTAAAGATGCGATTGATTTTAATGAAAAAAACAGTAAACCTAAAATTTGTTGGGGAAAATATTATTTAGATGATGATAGATATCTTATAGATATTTCATTACTAGTAAATCATGCATTTCAAGATGGATATCATATGGGATTATTTTTCAATAATTTACAACAAAATATATACAATCTAAAAGTAAATAAAAATTTAGTGAAAGTAAGGTAGGATATATGTTAAAAAAATATTGTAAACTTAATGATAGTAATTTTTGTAATATAAATTATATTGTTTATGCTCCAGAAACAAAAGAAAGTGATTTGCCATTACTATTGTTTTTACATGGTATAGGAGAAAGAGGCAATAAAGTAGAAGATGTAGAGAAATATGCTTTGCCTAAATATATGAATAAGTTTAATATTCCTTATATTGTAGTTGCTCCACAATGTACCAACAACAATTTTTGGGATTATCATTTAAGGGATGTAGAAAAAATTTTAGAAGAAGTTTATAAAGAATATAAATATGATAAAAATAGAGTATGTATTTTAGGAAGTAGTATGGGGGCGTTTGGTGCTTGGAATTATATTATGTCAAGACCTGGACTATTTAAAGGTATAGTATCTGTGTCTGGAGGTATAATGCTTCCTATTAATCAAACTTTATCACAAGTAAAAGACAAAGCAATTTTAATATATCATGGTAATAATGATGATGTTATTGATGTTAATGAAAGTATACAAGCTTATAATAAACTTAAAAATATTGATTCAAAAAATATAGAATTAAAAATTATAGAAAATGATAATCATTTTTTAACTTCACATGCTTTTAAAGATAAGTATTTGTATGAGTGGTTAGAAAAAAATATTTAAGTAGGTGAATGAATGAGAATAATTAGTATTGGAGATTTAGTTACAGATTTTTATTATAAAAATGGTAAATTGGTAGGAGTAAATGGAGGAATGACTTCTCATAATATAATTGCTAATATTGCTAAACTAGGTTTGGAAACATCTGTTTGTGGTGTATGTGGTGATGATATGGCAGGTACTATAGCAATTAATAGCTTAAAAGAAGTTGGAACAAACATTGATAATGTAAAAGTGATTGAAGATATAAATACCCGTTGTTTTCATGTATCATATCAAGAATTAAATAATAAATTAGAGTTTACTTCAAAAAAACGATGTCCTATTTGTAATATAAAAAAATGGTACGAAGAAAGTAAAATAGAACCAAATGATATTTTGAAACAAATTAATAAAGATGATGTTTTGATTTTTGATAATTTAAACAATAAAAATCAAATTATAATAGATAATTGTAATAATAGAAAAATGTTAGATTTGGGACAATATTTTGAATTAGAAGATTATAATGATAATGATATTATTGAAAAAATTAAAAATAAATTTGATGTTATAAACTTAAATGAACGAGTTGAAAAATATTTGAAAAATAGATTTTCTATAAAATCATTGGAAGAGATATATAATATACTACATCCTAAAATGATAATTGTAACTAGAGGAAAAAAAGGTTCGGATTTTGTTTTTGATAATAATAAAGTCAATAAAGAGTTAAGTAATCCTGAGGTAGAAGTTGACCCAACAGGAGCTGGAGATGCATTTTTTTCATTTATTAGTGAATATATAAAGAATAACTATATTATTGATTATAAATTTATAGATTCAACTTTTGAAAAAGCAACTAAACTTACAAAAAAGGTTGTAAAAAAGTTTGGTGCAAGAGGACATATACAAAATTTATATAAAATAAAAAAAGTGAAAGATGCTTGCACTTGCAGTAATTTTTCATTAAGGAAACAAATAAAAAGATGTAATATAAATATCAATAATTTAGAAACAAGAATAATTAATGCTATTAATAGTAGTGCTTATGATAAGCTAACTAAAATAGATTTTGAAAGTCTAAATAATAGTATTTTTGTAGGAACTGGTGGTTCTTTTGCAGGCGCAAAATTTTCATCTAAACTTATTAATCATTTATATGGAATAAATACAATGGTTTTATATCCTAGAGACCTATATTATAGAAACAATAATAGTGTTGATTCAGTATTTTTGTTTACTTACTCAGGAACAACAAATGATTTGTTTGTATCAACAAGTTTAATTGATAACGATAATAAATATATTATAACAAAAGGTGAATTGCAAAAAGTCGTAACAAAAACTGGAATATCTAAAAATAATGTTATTTCATATAGAACAGGCACAAATAAAGGAAAAGAGAGAGGATTCTTATCTTTTGAAGGAGCATTGGCTCCAGCTAGTTTATTTTTAAAATTATATTTTGAAAGAAAATCAAAAAATAATATTGAAGAGTTTATTAGAGATAGTATAAATTATTGGAAAAATTACTTTGACAAATATTTTAAAGAAAATAAAAAAATGCTAAAAGAATTTTTAAAAGAAGGAAATAGTTTTAATATTTTTACAGGAGATTTTACTGAATCTGCTGGTAGTGATTTAGAAAGTAAAATAATTGAGTCTGGTATATATAATTGTTTAATTCATGAAAAGAAAAATTTTTCACATGGAAGATTTATTAATTACGAGCATTTAAGTCATAACAAAAATATTTATTTTAAGCAAAAAATTACAAGTTTATATGAGAAAAAGTTATTGGAATATTTAGAGAAAGATCAAAATTTGATAATTGAAAGTAGATATGATGGAATATTATGTGAGTATGATTTATTAATTTCATCTCAATATTTAATATATTATATATCAAATTTTCTAAATATAGATATTTCAAAACCTACGTATAACGAAGATGCAATGAAAATTTATTTTTATAAAGGTGAATTATAGATTGTTATATAAAAATAAAAATGTTATATTTTTAAGTAAAGAACGAATGGTGTAATGATAACATGTGGCAATTTGTGTGCAAAAATTAAAAAATGTATAGTTCTATCTGTACTATATATATAACATAGTACAGATTCTTTTCAAACCTGTTTTTCCTTGAAAAACTTATAATACTATATATACTAAAAAAGGTCTAACTTGTGGCAGCGAAAGAAATATAAGCAATGTTGTGGAAAGTAGCATGAAACAAAGGAAAAAGAAAAATTATAAAAAAATTGATTGGTTTGAGTTTTTAAAACTTGTCCACATAAAATTAGAAGAATATAAGATAAATAAGGATGTAGACAACATTTTAAATGTGGGCACCCTTTTTTGTTTGTATTGATTTTTGACAAATTAATATTAATTTATTATAATTTTATTGTAGTAAATCAATTAGTCATTCGCGTTTTACTATCAGATGAACAAATGTTTAAAGGAATAATGAAGAGTCTTAAGAATCTCCTCATGAATGACAAAAAATATACACATTAATTTTGTGGTTGTTTTTTGTGTCGTATTCATGAAAGGAGGTTCTTTTTATATACAATCACATTTTATTTTATAATAAGAGAGGATGGTAGAAAATGAAAACAAATGAACATGATTTCTATAGTGAAATAGCTAATTGGTCTTTTGAAGATATTAATTATACTAGTGAAGTATTTACAAATTGGATTTATGAGGATGAAATTAAAAAACGTGTAAAAGGAAATACAAAAATTTTAGATTTGGGAACAGCAGCAGGAGAAAAAGTGCTTAAAAATTTTCCAAATTGTGCTGAAATATTGGGAACAGATTTCTCAGATGAAATGATAGAAACAGCCAACAAAAATCTACTACAAAGTGGAATAAAGAATATTTCATTTAGAGTTATGAATAATCTAAAAATAAATACTCCAGATAATTACTTTGATTTAGTAACAGCACGTCATACAATAATTGATCCGCTGCAGATATATAAAACATTAAAAAAAGGTGGGCAACTTGTTATAAGAGGTGTTGATAAATTGGATTGTTGGTCTTTAAAAAGAATGTTTAAAAGAGGTCAAGCATATCACGATGTTAAGCCTATAAGCTTAATAGATTATGAAGCAATAATGGATGCAGGATTTAAAAAAGTAGAATTAATTCCACTTCATGTAATAGAGTACTATAAAACAAAAGAAGATTTATATGCTTTACTAGTTAAAACTCCAATATTAGATGACTTCTCAGAAGGATCATTTAATGAATATGAAAGAAAGCCAATAGAGAAGGAAATTTTTGAAAAATATGTTGAACAAAACACTACTGAAAAAGGTATTAAATTAATTAGAAGATATTATGGAATAATTGGAAAAAAATAATAATTACTAGTATGAATGTTAACAATTTTTGTTAACGTTCTTTCTGTTTATAAAAGAACAAAATAATGATAAATATAACAAAAGCAATTAAATTTAGGATTCAGACAAATACAATAATAAAAAATTATGTGGTTCAAGGTTTTGTATTAAATAATAAAAGATTTTTAAAAACTAAAAAATACGGTTAAGAGTATTGCAAAAGATTACCTGAAAGAATCAAACTAATTCGTACAAATTAATAATTTTATGGTAAAATTATATTAGAAGAAATAATATTGTGAGTGAAGTTTTTATTTGATACAACTATTTAGTGATAAAAAATATTATAATAATTTAACTAAGAAGTTAGAATGTGGAGGAGATTTTAAATGTATAAGGATAAGTTGAAAGATATAAATAAGATTTTTTTACCAGTATTTTTAATAATGCTTAGCATAATATTACCAATTAGGGTATTTGCTGATCTAGGTGAAAAACCTTCAATTAAGGTTAAAATCAAAAATTTACATACAACTAACTATATAGTAGATTTATTTGTATATGATGAAAAGGATGCTTATAATTCAGAAATGAATTATAATGGTGATGGTTTAAATGAAGAAAATATAAAAAAACTTTATGATTTAAACTATGATGGTTGGATTTCTGAATCTACTAGATGGGGTAAATATTTGCTATTTGCAGATTGTGCTGGTAATTCAAAACATGAAAATAATTTTAGTTATTTTGGTACTCCTAATAGGTACAAAATAGTGATTATAAATAATGATACAAAGGATATAAAAATATCAAATGAAATTATAAGAAAAGACTTTAATAGTACTGTCACAATTGACTACAACACAATGGAAATTACTAAAAATGAGGATACTATAAAAATTATTTATAATATAATAATTGCAATAATAGTAACCGTAATTATTGAACTACTAGTGGCATTTATATTAAAGGTAAAAAACTATGGTCTTATTATAGTTACAAATGTGATTACAAATCTTGGGTTACAATTACTTTTAATGATTTTAACAAATAACTATACATGTACGCTTATATTAGGTGAGATTATTGTTCTTATATGTGAGCTTGCAGTTTATCTAACTGGATTTAAGAATGTCACTAAAAATAAAATAATATTATATACCTTATTAGCTAATGCAATAACATTAGCACTTACGTTTTGTTTGAAATAATATATAATTATAAGATTAAAAAAAAGACTACAAAATTACTCAAGAACGAATATTGCATTGAAAAATGATTGTGATAGGATTGAATTAAATTGTTGGATGTTTAATAGAAATGCTTTAAAGATGTATGAACATATTGGTTTTAATAGACAAAGAATAATATATGAAATGCCATTGAAAAATAAGTAGAAAGTAAGTGATTTTGTGGAAAAGTTTTATTTAGAAAAGCCTTCGATGAAAAGAAAAGATGAAATAATAGAATATATGAATGAATTTGTAGAATATAAATCAGACATTAATGGAACTGGATCATTAGATAAGATATTAGATGGATACACATTTGAACAGGCTTTAGAAAGATGTTTGAATATGGAAAACAAAGAATATGCAGAAGGATTAGGAAAATGCCAGGGAAAGACATTTTTGCTTGTTAGAGAAAATGATAATAAAATAGTTGGAACAATTAATATTAGGTGGAATTTGAATCAAGCAATGTTAAGATTTGGGGGACATATAGGATATGGTATTAGACCAACTGAAAGAAGAAAAGGTTACAATAAGATAAATTTATATTTAGGTATGATTGAGGCAAAAAAAGTTGGATTGAATAGGGTGATGTTGGATTGCGATGTTAATAACCTTGGATCGGATAGAACATTGAAAGCATTGGGTGGAAAACTTGAAAGAACAGAAATAGACCCATCAGATGGAATATTAACTAATGTTTATTGGTTTGATGTAAGTGAAACTATAGGTAAATATAAAAATGTATATGAACCCTTTCTATTAACAAAATTAGAAGATAAAAAATAATTAATTTATTAAGATAAAAGAATATTAATAATTTTAGTTTATTGATATTCTTTTTATTTTATATTAATGAGTTTCTTTGTATAGTTTAGCAATATCTTGGGGCATTTCTTCTAATGTTATGTGTTTGACTTTTTCTATAGTTCCATATTTTTTTGCAGTTTCATAATACATTGTTTAAATTTTATTAATTTAAGTGATTTTTCTAAAGCATTGATTTGATTATTAATATTTTTTTCTTGTTCATAAAACATATTTAATCTATTGCTAATTGTTTTATCTCCTTCAGAACACCATTCCATAAATTTTTTTATTTCTGATATTTTCATTCCAGATGTTTTTAAACAATTGATCATTCTTTTTTGACTTATAAAAAAGAACTAATAAATTATGGTTATAATGTTGATAAAATATCAATGAAAGAAAAAGTTATAATGTTTGTTAAGATTGATAGTGTCAACAAATAATAATTTTTATTCTATTGTTGTTATAATTTCTATTTTATATTAAAATTATTTTGGAGGTAGTGTTATGAATAAAAAGCTTAAAAATTTTATAATTAGTTCTTTTTTAATTTTACTTTCAATAGTTTTTACCATTTTAGTGAAGATTATTGATGTTAGAACTATTGGTGCTAATGGTTCTAAAGTTGGTTTTGCTAGTTTAAATAAGGCTGTTTTTGATACTTTAGGTGTTAATATGATATGGTATCGTATAACTGATATTTTAGGTAAGTTTGTTATTTTGATTGCTTTGTTCTATGCATTTATTGGTGTTTTACAATTAGTTAAGAGAAAGAAAATATCAAAGGTAGATAAGGAAATTGTTTTACTAGGTATTTTTTATGTTGTAGTTGTTGCTATTTATGCGTTTTTTGAGAAAGTAGTAATTAATTATAGGCCTATATTACTTGATGGAAAATTAGAAGCTTCTTTTCCTTCTTCTCATACAATGCTAGTTTTATGTGTTTGTATTAGTGCTGTTTTAGTTAATAAACGTTTGTTTAAAAATAATTATTTTAAGATTTTTAATGTTTTATTAATATTGATAGCGTTTGTTACTATTGTTGGAAGATTAGTTTCAGGTGTTCATTGGTGTTCTGATATAATTGGTGGTGTTATTATATCTGGAGCTTTACTTATGACATTTTATTCTTTTTTATGTTTACTTGATGATAAGAAAAATTAATGTTTTATACTACACAAAAAAGTGTAGTTTTTTTATTCTACACTTTTTAATGATTCTATCATATCTATTTTTTTTAATGAATAATGAATTAATATGCTTACTATAATTGTAAATAACATTATTAATATTGATGTAATTATATAACTATATGGTTTTATATTATGAATAAATCTTACTGCTTCTATTTCTATTGTGTTAACTATTATATTTGTTAAGAATATACCAAATATTAATCCTAAAATTATTCCTATTATTGTTAGTATAATTGTTTCTTTTATTATGTAGTCATCTACTTCTTTGTCTGTGAATCCTAGTACTTTTAGTGTGGCGATTTCTCTTTTTCTTTCTGATATATTAATATATGATAAGTTATATAACACTACAAATGATAGGGCCCCTGATAGTATTATTAGTATTAATACCACGTTGTTTAGTGATTTTAACATGTTATTTACGTTTTTTATAGTTTGATTAATTGACATAATACTCATTATGTTATCATTTTTTAGTAAATCTTTAGAAAGTTTTTCTTCGTGTTTTAGATTGTCTAGTTTTATATATATTATATTAGTTTGGTAGGTATTAATGTTATCTTCATACGTTTTTTTGTTCATAAATATGTAATTACCTACATAATTTTCACATATTGCTGTAATTTTGAATTTATATTCTTTTAAATTTCCATCTTTTATTGTTAATATCTCATTTTCTTTTTTATTTGTTAGTTGTGCTAGTTTATCTGATATTATTATTTCATTATCTTTTAGTGTTAATGGTTTTTTTGTTTTTAAATCTTTTAAGTTAATTATTCCATTCATTTTATTATCTTCTTCTGGTATGAAGATATTTATATTGTATTTATCAGTAGTCATAGACACAACCATGTTTGTATCTAATCTTTTTTTAATATGTTTGTTTGCAAGAACTTTGTTTAAATCTTCTTTATCGTTTTCTTCTGTTACATAAATCATTTCATCGAATTTAAATATGTTATTGTATTGTTTGTCAGGAATTTCAGTTATTGCATCTCTAATTCCAAATCCTGCCAACATTAATGCTGTACAGCCTAGTATTCCACCGGATGTCATAATAACTCTTTTTTTATATCTGATGAGGTTTCTAATTGTAATTTTATTTGAAAAGTTTATATGATTCCAAAGTAATGGTATTTTTTCTAGAATAATTCTTTTACCATTTGATGGAGCTTTTGGCCTCATTAGTTCTGATGGTTTTTCTTTTACTACTTTTTTAATTGTAATCATTGTTGTTCCACATATGCAAATTATTGCTATTGTTATACCTATAATTACATTCGAAGGGTTAAAATCATATTGAAATACATGAATATCAAATAGTATTTTATAGATATTCCATATAAATTTTGGAAGTAAGAAAAATCCAAGTAATGAGCCAATTATTCCTCCTGATATGGTTGCTGTTAAAGAATAGAGGATATATTTTCTTCTGATTTGTTTGTTATTGAATCCAAGTGATTTTAATGTTCCTATTGTGGTTCTATCATCTTCTACCATTCTTGACATGGAAATCAAACTTATTAGAATTGCTACTACGAAAAATATTGTTGGAAATATTTTTGCTAAATTTGATACACTTTCTCCATCATCCATAAAACTTGAGTAATCAGTGTCATCTAATCTTGTGTATATATACCATTTTGCTTTTGGTATTTCATTTAATTTATTTTTTGCTTCTTGTATTTTTAAGTCAAACATATCTTTGCTGTTTATATATTCTTCTAAGTTTTTATTGTATAAGTTTAAATTGTTATTATATAGTTTTAATCCATCATTATAGTTATTTATTCCTGCTTTATATTCTTCTAGATATTTATAATATTTTTGATATCCTTCTTCTAGTTCTTTTTCTTTTATATCTATTGTTATAAGACCATTTATTAGGTTTATTATAGTTTTATTATTTTCTTTGTAAAAGTTTAATATTTCAATAATTTTATCATAGTTTTCGATATCATCTGGGATGTTTTCTATTACTTTGTCGATGTATTCATTATTTGTTAAGTATTCTTCAATTATTTCATCTATGCTTTTACTTGTTATTTCATTTATGAATTCAATGATTTTATCATAATTTTCAATATCTTTAGGTATAAGATTGATTATTTCATCTTTTTTATTTGCAATGTTTTCTATTTCATTTTTTAGATCTGTATCATATGTTTTGTTGATAAGATCAATAATTTTATCATAATTTTCGATATCTTTGGGTATAAGATTAATTATATCTTCTTTTGTTATGCTTTTTAAATAATCTTTAATATTGTTTATGTCTTCTAAGGAGATGTTATATTTATTTAATTCTTCATTTATTAGTTTTTTATTTTTTTCTAGTTCTATTTTTCCGTTATCTAGTGTGTTTTTACTATTTATTAGTTCTTTATTAACATTGTCTAATTTTATTTTTGAATTATCTAGTGTATTTTTTGCATTTGTTAATTTTTTGTTTGCATTATTTAGTTCAATCAGGGCATTATCAAATTTTATTTGGTTTTCTTCTTGTTGATTTAAAATATTATTATTTATTTCGTTGTATATTTCATTATATCTTGATATTTCTCTTGCTTTTTTAATTTTATTTAGATTTTCTATGGATTCTTTTATTAAATTATTGTATTTTTTACTATTTGTTGTTTCTTCTTTAGCATTTTTGATTGTTATATATAGTTCTGTATAGTAGTCTATATTGAAGTTGTCATTATTTACGTAAGCGTAGTAGTCAATTTTTCCTGAACCTATATTGGTATTACCACGATTTAATGTTCCTGTTTCACTTGTTATATATAAAGGACTTTTTACTATTCCTACAATTGTTAATTCTTTTTCTTTAAAATCTTCATCTTCTATTATTTTGATTTTATCATTTATATTTAAAGATTCTTTATTTATCATTGCTTGCTCTACAATTATTTCGTTATTATTTTTAGGCATTCTACCTTTTAGTATTTGTGTTTTATTTATTTTGTCGTTTATGCCAATTATTTTTATTACTAGTTCTTGATTTTTAGTTGTTATTAATACATCTTTTGAATTAGATGGATATACATTTTTTATACTTTCTATATTTTTTATGCTTTCTATATCAGCTTTTGTAAGTCCTAGAGTAGAAATTATTTTAATGTCATATGTATTATTATCATCATAGTATTTATCAAGGGATTTTGTCATGTCAGGAGCGGCCATTTTTATTCCAACAAAGACTCCAACTCCTAACATACTCATTACTAGTAATGATAGGAATCTTTTGAATGAATGTTTTATTTCTCTTATACTTGTAGTTGTTATTCTATCTTTTTTCATTTTTACCACTCTATTTCATCTATACTTTTAGGATTTTTATTAATGATAATGTTTTCAGTACGACCATTTTTAAAATTAATGATTTTATCTGCCATAGGTGCTATAGCAGCGTTATGAGTAATTATTATTACTGTCATTTTTTCTTTTCTTGCGGTTTCTTCTAGTAATTTTAATATTTGTTTTCCTGTTTTGTAATCAAGAGCTCCAGTTGGTTCATCACATAGTAATAATTTAGGATTTTTTGCTATTGCACGTGCTATTGCTACTCTTTGTTGTTCGCCTCCTGATAGTTGGGATGGAAAGTTATTTATTCTTTTTTCTAATCCTACTTTTTTTAAGATGGTTTTTGGGTCTAAGTAGTCTTTACATAATTGTACTGCTAGTTCTACATTTTCTAAGGCAGTTAGGTTTTGTACTAAGTTATAAAATTGGAATACAAAACCAATGTCGTGTCTACGATACATAATTAGTTCTTTGTTATTATAGTTAGTTATATCTTTTTTATCTACTATAACTTTTCCGTTTGTTGCTTGATCCATGCCCCCTAGTATGTTTAAACATGTTGTTTTACCTGCTCCTGAAGGGCCTAGTATTACAACTAATTCTCCTTTTTCTATTTCAAATGAAGCTTTATTTAAGGCTTTTATTTCTACTTCTCCCATTTTATAAATTTTATCAACGTTTTTAAATTCTATGTATGCCATATTGTCACCTTCCTGGCGATATATTATATCATAAATTTATTTGTTTATCTATATTTATATTATTAAAATTTTTGAATTTTGTTTTTAATAAAAAATTATATAAAAAGAGTCCAATTACTTTTGTTTTGACAGATAAAAATTATAGTGGATTACCAATAGCGGATGGTACTATAAATTTAACAGAGTAGATTTTTAGATATAAATATGGATTTAAATATTTATATCTTTTTTATTTTTATGATACAATATTATTGGTGATAGTATGTTAGAAATAGAGAAAAAAGAATTTTATGGTGGCACTAAATGTGTTGTTAAGACAAATCAAGGAGATTTTTATATTAAATCTAATAATGATTTGGATTTATATTGGGGATGTGATGCTTCTGTAATTGATAATAAAAAGAGTTATATTGTAGATAGGGAAAATTATGAAATATATTCGTATTTTGATAATTTGTTTAATTCTATGAAGAATAGTGAAAGAATGATGAGCTTTTTTAGTCCTTTTCATGATGATAAGATCAAGTGTTATTCTGATGATGATAGTGTCGATATAGCTAGTTTTTTTGAAATTGAAAAACTTGATAATTTTTATAAAATAACATTTAACAGATGTAAAGAATCAAAGTATTTTTTGATTCCTACACATTCTGTTAGAATCAGTGAAAATGGTAGATATGATGAGTTTAATTCTTTTTTCTTGAAATTGTATAAAGATTTAGAGGAATATGATAGTAATTATCATCAAATGGATTTTGATGAGGTTGCTGTTAGGAGTAGAAAATTAGCTAAATAATGGAGGAATTATGGATATTAATGAGATTAAGAAGAATTTGAATTTAAAACTTGAAATTGTTTTAGATTTATGGAGGTCACTTTGACATTGATTCAAAGATTAATCAAATAAGTGAATTGGAGAAAGAAATAAATGCTTTTGATATATGGGATGATCCGGAACACGCTAAGAAGATTATTTCTAAGTTGAATAGTTTAAAGAATGTTACTAATAATATTATTGATGTTAAAAATAGTATTTTAAATGATATTGATATTACTAATTTACTTATTGATGAATATGATGATGAGCTTTATTCTAATTTAATGGATGATGTTTTAAAAATTGATAAGAGAGTTAATGATTTGGAAATAGAGCTTTTATTTAATAATGATTATGATCGTGGTAATTGTATTTTGGAGGTACATGCTGGTGCAGGTGGAACTGAAGCCTGTGATTGGGCAATGATGCTTTTTAGAATGTATAATAGATGGGCGGAAAGTAAAAACTATAAAATAGAGTTATTAGATTATCAAGATGGTGATGAGGCTGGTATAAAAAAAGCTTCTATTATGATTTCTGGAGAGAATGCTTATGGATACTTAAAGGGTGAAAAGGGCGTACATAGATTGGTTAGATTATCTCCTTTTGATGCTAATAATAAAAGACATACTTCTTTTGCTTCTGTCGATGTTACTCCTGACTTTGATGATACTGTTGATATAGATATAAAAGATGAAGATATAAAGGTAGATGTTTATAGATCTAGTGGTGCTGGAGGTCAAGGTGTTAATACTACTGATAGTGCTGTAAGAATTACTTATTTGCCATTAAAGTTAGTGGTTACGTGTCAAAATGAAAGAAGTCAAATAAAAAACAAAGAAAAAGCTATTCAAATCTTAAAAAATAAATTGAAATTAATAGAAATAGAAAATAAGGAAAAAGAATTATCTAGTTTGAAGGGTGATAATAAAAATATAGAATTTGGTTCACAAATTCGAAGCTATGTTATGCATCCTTATTCTATGGTTAAAGATCATAGAACAAATGTTGAGACTAGTAATGTTTCTAAGGTTTTAGATGGAGATTTAGATATGTTTATTAATAGTTATTTAAGGAGAAAAGATAGATGAAAGATGTTTTAAAAAAAATTGATAAAAAGCATAAGCTTTTTAGATTTATTGAAATGGTTTTTGGTGTTTTAATCATGGCCCTTTCATTTAATTTATTTATTTTACCTAATGATATTGTTGTAGGTGGTGTAAGTGGTATTAGTATTATAGTTTATAGATTGTTTAATATTAATATATCTTTATTTATTTTTATTTCTTGTTTAATTTTACTTCTAGTAAGTTATTTTTTGCTAGGAAAGGATGAAACAAAGTATTCAATTATGGGGTCTATATTGTTTCCTCTTTTTGTTGAACTTACTTCTTCTATACCACAATATTTAAATCTTGATAGTAGTGATCAATTACTTGGTGCTTTGTTTGGAGGAGTATTGTATGGCTTTGGATCTGGACTTGTTTTTAAAGCAGGTTATACTACTGGAGGAACAGATATTTTGAATCAGATTGTTCAAAAGTATTTTAAGATTTCATTTGGAAATTCTATATTAATAGTTGATGGTTTGGTTGTTCTTGTAGGTGGTTTTATATTTGGATGGACTAAGTTTATGTATGCTTTAATTATTTTATATATAATTAGTATAATAACTGATAAAGTTTTACTTGGTATTTCTTCCTCTAAAGCTTTTTATATTGTTACTTCTAAACAGGAAGAGATTAAATCATTTGTAATAGGAGATTTGGGACATACTGTAACAATTTTAGATGCTAAGGGAGGATATTCTAAGGTTAAAAATCCGGTATTGTTCACAGTTATTCCTACTAGTGAATATTATAAGTTTAAAGAAGGTATTCATATTATTGATCCTAATGCTTTTTTTACAGTTGTTGATGCTTATGAAGTATTAGGTGGTGAGTAATATGAAAAGTAAGATTATAGATAAAATAAGTGAGAAGAATTTGTTTTATAAGTATTTTTTAGTTACTCTTTCATCGCTTATTTCAGCAATTTATTATAATCTTTTAATTCTTCCTATTCATTTGGTATCTGGAGGAACTGGTGGAATAGCAATTATTTTAAATCATATATTTGGACTTGATCCATCTTTAGTTATATTTTTATTGTCATTTGCTTTACTTGTTATAGGTTATTTTCATTTATCAAAGGAAGATGTTTTTGCAGCTTTATATATTACTATTGTTTATCCGTTATTTGTTTCTGCTTTTTCAAAGATTGGTGAAATTATATATATAGATGATTCGAATGCTTTGCTACTTGTTGTTATAGCAGGTGTTTTGAGTGGTGTTACTAATGGAATGATATATAGAACGGGATTAAATACTGGTGGATTAGGAGTTTTAGGAAAAATAATTGCTATTAATTTGAAAACTTCTGTTAATACAGTGACTTCTATTCTTAATTTTTGTGTTGTTATAGTGGGAACTGTGATATTTGGTATTAATATGCTTTTGTATGCTGCTATTTATTTATATATAAGTCAAATTGTTACTGAAAGATTTTTACTTGGTGTTTCTAAGAATAAAATGGTTCATATTGTTTCTAGAAAACCAAAAGAAATTGTTGATTTTTTAAAAAATGATTTAGGACATGATGCTACTGTATATAGTGTTTGTGGACAAAGTGAAAAGGGTATTTATAAGATGATTATGACTATGGTTCCTAATAAGAAGTATATTTTATTGAAAGAGGCAATTAAAGAGATAGATGACAAATCTTTTGTATTTGTTTGTGATAGTTATGAGGTAAGAGGTCAAGATATGAGTCTTAAAAGTGTTAAGTAAATTTTATTTAACGCTTTTTTATTTATATAATTTTTAAAAAGTGCTATAATGTTTAATATATAAGGATGGTGTTTGAAAATGGAAATTATAAGTATGAAAAATGTTTTTAAAACTTATCCTAATGGTGTTGGTGCCATATATGATTTAAATCTTACTATTGAAAAGGGTGAGTTTGTTTTTATTATAGGTGGTTCAGGAAGTGGTAAATCTACTTTGATTAAGATGCTATATAGGGAAGAAAAACCTTCTAGAGGAGAGATTGTTTTAGGAGGAGTAAACGTTGTTAGACTTAGAAATTCTAAGGTATATAAATTAAGAAGAAAAATAGGGGTAGTTTTCCAAGATTATAAACTTTTACCTAAACTTACAGTATTTGAGAATGTTGCTTTTGCATTAGAGGTTACTGGTGCTGATAGCAAGATTATTAGAAAAAGAGTTATTGAGGTTTTGGAACAGGTTGGATTAAAGTCAAAAATAAAAGAGTATCCTGATAAACTATCAGGAGGAGAACAACAAAGAGTGGCAATAGCACGTGCTATTGTTAATAATCCTAAAATTTTAATTTGTGATGAACCTACTGGTAATCTTGATCCTAAAATTAGTATGGAAATTATGGAAATTTTGGATTCTATTAATAAAAACATGGGTACTACTATTTTAATGGTTACTCATGATATTGATATTGTTGATAAGATGAAAAAAAGGGTATTAGTTTTAAAAGAAGGAAGATTAGTTGGGGATTATAAGGAAGGAGAGTTTAAACATGAAAACGCTTAGGACTTTTTATAGAAGTATTAGAGATGCTTTTAAAAGTGTTGTAAGAAATTTTAGTTTATCTATTGCTTCTGTGTCTTGTATTACAATTACACTTGTTATAATTGCTTCAGCTTTGTTGATATCTGAAAATGTTAAAAACTTTACTGATGAGATTGTTTCTGATGTTACTATTGTTGCTTTTTTAGATAGTGATATTGATGAAATTGGGGTTATGTCTTTTGAGGATGAACTTTCTAAATTAAATAATATTGAGACTTATTCTTATAAAACTAAAGCTCAAGTTAGAGAAGAGATGATAAAAGAAAATGAAACTTTTAGTGATATTTTGTCTAACTGGGATGATGAAGATAATCCTTTGAAAGATACTTATACAATTAAAGTAAAAGATGTAAATGATATAGGCAAAACTGCTGATGAAATTAAAAAGATAGCGGGGGTTAGTACAGTTCAGTATGGAGAAGGTTTAGTTGAAAAATTAGTTGGTGTGTTTGAAGCTATACAAAAGATTACAATTATAGCTGCACTTGCATTGATTATTGTTACTGTTTTCTTGATTATTAATACTATTAAGCTTACTATTTTTTCAAGGAAAAGAGAAATATCAATTATGAGATTAGTTGGTGCTAGTAATACAAGAATTAAATTACCATTTGTAGTAGAGGGTATTTTACTTGGTATTATTGGTTCTATAATTCCTATTTTGATAATTGTTTTTGGTTATACTTCTTTATATGATTATTTTGGTGGACAATTATTTTCTCCTATTATAAAGTTGGTTAAACCTATGCCTTTTGTTTTATATACTTCTGTTATTGTGTTATTAGTAGGAATGATAGTTGGTATGTTTGGCAGTAGTAGAGCTGTAAGGAGGTATATTAAAGTATAATGAAAAAGTTTGTAGTTTTATTGATGCTTTTAATTAGTGTTTTTGTTTCTGTTCCAATTAGAGTAGATGCTAAAACTATTAGTGATTATCGTAATGACCTAGCGGCTTTAAAAAAGAAGAAATCTGATGCTGAGGCTAATAAGGCTGCTATTCAAGCTAAAATTGATGCTGCTAATAAAAAGATTGGAGAAATTTCTACTCAAACAGCAGAGGTTGTAAAAGCACAAGAAGAAACAAAAAAAGAAATAGAGGATTTAGGAAAGAAAATTGATGTTAAGAAAGAACAATTAAATGAGTTAGTTGCTTTTTATCAAATTTCTAATAATGATAATTTTTATTTAAAATATATATTTGGTGCTGATAGTTTTGAAGATTTTATTTATAGGTTTTCTGTAATAGAACAATTAACTAAAAAGAGTGATGATTTGGTTAAGGAGATGAACGATCTTATAGATATAAATAATAAAAAAGTAAAAGAATTAGAGGCTAAAGAGAAAGAGTTAGAAAATTTGGAAAAACAAGTTGAGGCTGAAATTAATAGTTTGGGTGACCAAAAGAATGTATTTATGAGTTCTTCTCTTGATATAGATCAAGAAATTAAGGCTGTTCAACAAAAAATTGATTATTATGTTGAACAGGGATGCGGAGAGAATGAGAGTTTATCTTCATGTTTGACTACTATTCCTTTTGATTTTGGCTTTTCTAGACCAGTTAAGCATGGTTATATTAATGATGAAATGGGTATGAGATATCATCCTACAAAGCATTATTATACACAACATAATGGTATTGATATTGGTGGAAATAGCGAAGGAACTCCTGTTTATGCTGCGGCAGCCGGAAGAGTTTCTGATGTTACATATAAATATTATTGTGGTGGTAATATGGTTACTTTGAATCATATTGTTAATGGAACATATTATACTACTAGATATTTACATTTACAAAGTATTTCTGTTTCACAGGGAGAGATTGTTGAGAAGGGTCAACAAATTGGTACTGTAGGTGGAGGTCCTAGTACATGGGCTTGGGAAACATGTTCAACTGGAGCACATCATCATTTTGAGATGGCTAAGGGACATTTTTATGGAACTGGTGAAAATAGTTATAATAGTTGGTATACTTACACTTCTAAATTAATTAATCCTAGAGAGTTAGTATATTTTCCAGCTTATGGTGTATGGTGGTAAAAAAACTTCATTTTGAAGTTTTTTTTCTTTGTTTTATTGATTATGTTTTTTCTTTGTGATAGAATTTATTTGAAAGTAGGGATTGTATGAAGAAAGTAAAAGATTTTTTTTGTTGTGATGTAAAGGATAGTTTTTTGTATAAAGATATAAAAGATTTTAACATTCATTTATTAATTATATTTGGTGTTTTATTTATATCAATAATTGGATCTTTGTCTTATGCAGCTTTTTCTACTGAATCAATAAGTTCCAATAATATACATATTTTGGTTAAAAATGAATAATATATGTTGACATTCACTTTTGTTTGTGTTATTTTTTATGTGACACAGAAAAGTGTTTTTATTTTGGTTAAAACAATTTAAGAGGTGGATTATGAAATTTTTAAAAAACGTAAAAAAAGAAATGGAAAAAGTTAAATGGCCAGATAAGAAGCATATGATTAAATATACTGTTGCTACTTTATTTATGATTGTGTTTTTTGCTTTATATTTCTTTGGTATAAACATGGTTATTGCTTTAGTAAAGGGGTTGAGATAATATGGATAAAAAATGGTATGTAGTTAATACTTATTCTGGACATGAGAAAAAAGTTAAAGAAAAACTTGAAATGAAGATTGATTCAATGAATTTACAAGATGTTATTTATCGTGTTGTTGTTCCAGAACAAACAGAAGTAGAAATTAAAGATGGAGTAAAGAAAGAAAAGGTAAAAAAATTGTTTCCTGGTTATATTTTAGTGGAAATGGTAATGACTGATGAGGCTTGGTTTATTGTTCGTAATACACCAGGTGTAACAGGATTTATTGGTTCTTCTGGAAAAGGCGCTAAACCTACTCCTTTACAACCTTACGAAGTTGATAAAATATTAAATAGTATGGGTATGAGTAGATTAGAGGTTTCTGATGATTTAAAACCAGGACAATTAGTAAAAGTTATTTCTGGACCTTTTTCTGGTATGGAAGGAAAAGTTGAGTCTGTTGATGTACCAAATAATAGTGTATGTGTTTTACTTGATTTATTTGGACAAGAAACTTCTGTTGAAGTAGAAATTTCTCAAATAGAGAAATAAAAGACTTGCATTTATTATAAAAAGGTGTTATTATTTAAACGCTATATATTTTTTAAATATATAAATTAAGTGGGAGGCGCGGATAATTAAGCTATTAATACCACTCGCGAATTAACAAAAAATAATGGAGGTGTTTTTCGTGGCAAAAGAAGTTGTTAAAAAAATTAAATTACAAATTGCTGCAGGTAAAGCTACACCAGCTCCACCAGTAGGAACTGTTTTAGGACCAGCAGGAATTAATTTGGGAGAGTTCTGTACTAAGTATAATGACGCTACTAGAGATAAAATGGGAGATATTCTACCTGTTGAAATATCTATTTATGATGATCGTTCATTTGACTTTGTAATTAAAACTCCACCAGCTGCATTTTTAATTAAGAAGTATGCTAAAATCCAAAAGGGTTCAGCAAAGGGTGCTTCAGTTAATGCTGGAAAATTAACTGTTGAACAATTAAAGGAAATAGCAGAGACTAAATTGCCTGATTTAAATGCTTATGATGTTGATGCTGCTATGAAAATAGTTGCAGGTACAGCTAAAAACATGGGTGTTTCAGTAGAAGGTTACGAAGAAAAATAATTGATAATAAAATAATAAAAAATCATACATAGGGTTACCTATGTGGGAGGTAAATCCGCATAACCACATAAGGAGGAATTAAAATGAAATTTAGAGGTAAGAACTACAAAGCTGAGGCTTCTAAAATAGAAAAAGGTAAACTTTATTCTAGTGAAGAGGCAGTTAAATTAGTTAAAGAAATATCTAATACTAAATTTGATGCTACTGTTGAAGTTGCTATGAATTTAAACTTAGATGTTAAAAAGGCTGATCAACAATTAAGAGGTGCTATTACATTACCAAAAGGAACTGGTAAAGTTACTAGAGTTTTAGTTATCGCTAAAGGTGATTTTGCTAAAGCTGCAAAAGAAGCTGGAGCTGATTTTGTTGGTGACGTTGATATGCTTGAGAAAATCGAAAAAGAAAATTGGTTTGATTTCGATGTTATGATAGCTACTCCAGATATGATGCCTACTCTTGGTAAGTTAGGTAAGATTTTAGGACCTAAAGGTTTAATGCCAAATCCTAAAACTGGTACTGTTACTACAAATGTTAAACAAGCAGTTTTAGATGCTAAAGCAGGTAGAGTTGAATATCGTACTGATAGTTATGGTAATATTCATGGTATAATTGGTAAGGTATCTTTTTCAGAAGCAGATTTATTAGAAAATTTAAATGCTTTTGTTAAAAATATTATGAGAATTAAACCATCAACAGTAAAAGGAACTTATGTTAAATCAGTTTCTATATCATCAACTATGAGTCCATCTGTAAAAATTGATCAAAATAGTTTTGACAATTAATTAAAAATAGATTATAATATATTTGAATTTTGAGTGCCAAAGACAGTAGGTATAAAAATAAATCCTACCGAGGACTTTTTATAAAAAAGTATTTGAGGAGTCTTTGCATAAAAGACTCTTTATTTTTGACACTATTAATAAATTAGAGGAGGTGTCTTATGCCAAGTGTTAAAGTCTTAGAAATGAAAAAAGATGTTGTTTCTGAAATAAAGGATAAAGTAAATGGTGCTAAAACAATAGTTTTATTTGATTACCAAGGCCTTACTGATGATACTATTAAATCTTTAAGAATTAAACTTAGAGAAAATGATTCTGAATATAAGGTTTACAAGAATACTTTATTAAAGATAGCATTAAATGACTTGGGAATTAATTTAGACAGCTATTTAGAAGGACCAACTGCTATTGCATTTAGTAATGATGATGTTGCAGCTGTTAAAGTTTTAGCAGATTGTGCTAAAACTAATAGTACATTAGAACTTAAGGCTGGTATAGTAGAAGGAAATATAGCTGATAAAGCTAAATTAGATGAGTTTGCTAAGATTCCATCACGTGAAGGACTATATACAATGTTAGCTGGTGGTATGATTGGTATAATTAAAGATTTATCTATAGCATTAAATCTTTATAGTGAACAAAAAGAAAATGAATAATTAAAAAAATAAAATATAGGAGGAAAGAAATTATGGCAAAATTAACAAAAGAAGAATTTATTAGCTCTTTAAAAGAAATGACATTATTAGAAGTAAAGGAATTAGTTGATGCAATGAAAGAAGAATTTGGTGTTGATCCAAGTGCTGTAGCAGTAGCAGCTGCTCCAGTAGCTGCAGCAGCAGATGATACTCCATCTACTTTAACTGTTGTATTAAAAAATGCAGGAGCTGCTAAAATTAATGTTATTAAAATTATAAGAGATGTAACAGGTTTAGGTTTAAAAGAAGCTAAAGATGTTGCTGATAATGGTGGTAATGTTAAAGAAAATATTCCTGCTGATGAAGCTAATGAATTAAAAGCTAAGCTTGAAGAAGCTGGAGCTGAAGTTGAATTAAAATAATTGAATTTTGTACGATAAAGCCGTTTGCAGATGCATATTGGCTTTTTGTCGTTTTAAAAGGAGATAAAAAATGAGTCATTATTTTACAAATGAGAATTTGGAAAGCAATTTGAAGAAGATGCAAGTTTGTATTTCTTTAAAGAACTTTAACTTATACACAGATAATGGTGTGTTTTCCAAGAAAGGATTAGATTTTGGTAGTAGAACGCTTATTGATGCTTTACTTAAAGAAAATATATTTGGTGATGTTCTTGACTTGGGATGTGGTTATGGTTCTATAGGAATTATTTTATCTTCTTTTTTTAATATCAATTTAGATATGGTTGATGTTAATTTAAGAGCTATTCATCTTGCTAAGATGAATGCTAAGGAAAATGATGTTAAAAATGTTTCTATATTTTCTAGTAATATATATGAAAATATAGTTAAAAAATATGATTTTATTATTACTAATCCACCCATTAGAGCTGGAAAAGATGTAGTTTATAAATTTTTGTTTGAAGCTAAAGAACATTTGAAAAAAGATGGCATTTTATATTATGTTATAAATAAAGAACAAGGTGCTAAGAGCTCTATAAGAGACTTAGAAAAAATAGCAAAAGTTAATGTTATTGAAAAAAATAAAGGTTTTTTTGTAATAAAATGCAAATTTGATTGACAGATTGTTTAAATTATGGTAATAATATAAGTTGGTTATTTGTCTATGGACATATAGTTTTTTGAAAATTTTGAAAGTAGGGGTGAATTTTAGTGGCATACAAAGTTGTTGACTGTGGTGACCATCGTAAAAGAAGAAATTTTTCCAAAATAAGAAACACTTATCCTTTGAGTGATTTATTGGAAATTCAAAAGAAATCATATAATTGGTTTATTGAAAAAGGAATTCAGGAGGTATTTGAAGATTTATTCCCCGTAGAAAACTTTGCTGGTACATTATCATTAGAATTTGGTGATTATCATTTTGATGAACCTCGTTATTCTATTAAAGAGTGTAAGGAAAGATATGCAACATACGCTGCACCTTTAAAAGTAGACGTAAGATTGTTTAACAATGAAACAGGTGAAGTTAAGGAACAAGAAATATTTTTAGGAGATATGCCTCTTATGACAGAAGGTGGAACTTTTGTTATAAATGGTGCTGAGAGAGTTATAGTTTCTCAATTAGTTAGATCACCTAGTGTTTATTTTAATAAAGAAATAGATAAGAATGGTAGATTATTAATTACTTCTCAAATTATTCCTACACGTGGAACTTGGTTGGAATTTGAAGCTGATGCTAGAGATATTTTATATGTTAGAATTGATAGAACTAGAAAAGTTACTTTAACTACTATGTTACGTGCTTTTGGTTTATCTAGTGATGAAGATATTATAAAATTGTTTGGTGAATCAGATTTCTTAACAAATACAATTGCTAAGGATTCAACAAGAAATACTGATGAGGCTTTAATTGAGATTTATGAAAAATTAAGACCAGGTGAACCTGCAACTTTAGATAGTTCTAAGAATCAAATTATTACTAGATTTTTTGATGAGTTTAGATATGATTTAGCTAAAGTAGGAAGATATAAGTTTAATTTAAAATTAAATGTTTTAGATAGATTATTGAATCAAACTTTAGCAGAAGATATTAAAGTTGATGGAGAGGTAGTTGTTAGTAAAGGTACTTTAGTAACAAAAGATGTTTTAGAGACATTGAGACCTATATTTGAAAATGGTTATGGTGTTAGTGAAGTAAAAATTAATGATGAGTTAGATGTTTATAATAAGATTCAAAAAGTTATGGTTTATAAACCTGGAACAAAAGAAAAATTAGTTGTTATAGGTAATGATCAAACAATTGATTCTAAGAGATTAACTATTTCTGATTTTTATGCATCTTGTTCTTATTATTTAAATTTATTAAATGGTGTTGGTAATTTTGATGAAATTGACCATTTAGGAAATAGACGTATTCGTCAAGTTGGTGAATTGTTACAAAATCAATTTAGAGTTGGTGTTACTCGTATGGAAAGAGTTATTCGTGAGAGAATGACTACTCAAGAATTAGAAGAAGTAACTCCTAAGACTCTTATTAATATAAGACCTATTACTGCTATTTTAAAAGAATTCTTTGGTAGTAGTCAGTTATCTCAATTCATGGATCAAACTAACCCTATTGCGGAACTTACTCATAAGAGAAGATTATCTGCTTTAGGACCAGGTGGATTATCAAGAGATCGTGCAGGTATGGAAGTTCGTGATGTTAATGAATCACATTATGGTAGAATTTGTCCTATTGAATCTCCAGAAGGACCTAACATTGGTTTAATTACTGCTTTAGCTAGTTATGCAAAAATTGATGATTATGGTTTTATTTTAACTCCTTATAGAAAAGTTGTTGATTCATGTATTACTGATGAGGTTGTTTATTTAACAGCTGATGAGGAAGAAGATTTAATTATTTCACAATCTACAGTTGGAACAGATGAGAATAATAAAATTATTGATGATACTGTTACAGCTCGTTATAGAGGAGAAAATATTATAGTTTCACCTGATAAAGTTGATTATATTGATGTTTCTCCACAACAAGTAGTTTCAGTTACTGCTAGTTGTATACCATTTTTGGAACATGACGATGCTACTCGTGCTTTGATGGGATCAAACATGCAACGTCAAGCTGTACCACTTTTAAAACCTGAGGCTCCTTTTGTTGGAACAGGTGTTGAAAATATTGCTGCTAGAGATTCTGGTAGTACAATTGTTGCTAAGGCTGACGGTGTTGTTGAATATGTTGATGCAAGAAAAATTGTTATTAAAAATAAAGGTGGAGTTGATGAATATTATTTAACAGACTTTACTGCTAGTAACCAAGGTACTTGTTATCATCATAGACCAATTGTAAAAGTTGGAGATAAAGTTAAGAGAAATCATATTATAGCTGATGGACCATCAACTGATATGGGAGAATTAGCTTTAGGTAAAAACGTAGTTGTTGCATTTACAATGTTTAATGGATACAACTATGAAGATGCCGTTATTCTAAATGAAAGATTAGTTAAGGAAGATGCTTATACTTCTATTCATATTGAAGATTATGAATTACCTTGTCGTGAGACTAAATTAGGTCCTGAAGAAATTACAAGAGATATACCTAATGTTTCTGAAGAGGCAAGAAAAAATCTTGATGCTAATGGTATTATTAGAATTGGTACAGAAGTAAAAGAAGGCGATATATTAGTAGGAAAAGTTACTCCAAAAGGAATGGCTGAACTTACTTCTGAAGAAAAATTATTACATGCTATTTTTGGTGAAAAAACTCGTGAAGTTAGAGATACTTCTTTACGTGTACCACATGGTGGAGATGGTATTGTTCATGATGTTAAAGTATTTACTAAAAAAGATAGTGATGAATTATCTGCTGGTGTTTCTAAATTAGTACGTGTTTATATAGTACAAAAGAGAAAAATCCAAGTTGGAGATAAAATGGCTGGTCGTCATGGTAATAAGGGTGTTATTTCACTTATATTACCTCAAGAAGATATGCCTTATTTACCAGATGGTACTCCAGTTGATATTATGTTAAATCCATTAGGAGTTCCTTCTCGTATGAACTTAGGACAAGTTCTAGAGTTACATTTGGGAATGGCTGCTAAAAAGTTAGGTGTTCATGTTGCTACTCCAGTATTCGATGGTGCTACTGAAGAGGATATCTTAGATATGATGAAAGAAGCTGGAATGGATTTAGATGGTAAGACAGATTTATATGATGGTAGAACTGGTAGAAAATTTGACCATAGAGTATCTGTTGGTGTTATGTATATGATTAAACTATGTCACATGGTTGAAGATAAGATGCATGCACGTGCTACTGGACCATATTCATTAGTTACTCAACAACCACTTGGTGGTAAAGCACAATTTGGTGGTCAGAGATTCGGAGAAATGGAAGTTTGGGCTTTATATGCTTATGGAGCTGCTCATACATTACAAGAAATATTAACTGTTAAATCAGATGATGTTGTTGGTCGTGTTAAAGTTTATGAAGCTTTAGTAAAGGGTAATAAAGTTGATCAAGCTGGTGTTCCTGAATCATTTAGAGTTCTAATTAAAGAATTCCAAGCATTAGGATTGGATATTCAAATTATAAATGATAAAAATGAAGTACTTGATTTAAAACAAGTTGAAAAAGAAGAATTAGAAGAAAGTACTAAGTTTAATGTAGATGATGTAGAAATCAATAAAGTTCCTGATCCTCTACCTGCTGATGATGGACTTGATGAAGATGAAGAGGAAGAAGAATTTGATGATTTAGATGATTTGGAATTTGATGAAAATTTTGATGAAAGTGAGGTTGATTTTTAATGATAGATGTAAATAAGATAGATGCTTTAAAAATTGGAATTGCTTCATCTGATAAAATTCGTGAATGGTCTTATGGAGAAGTAAAAAAACCTGAGACTATAAATTATCGTACTTTGAAACCTGAACGTGATGGTTTGTTCTGTGAAAAGATTTTTGGACCAGTAAAGGATTTTGAATGTTCATGTGGTAAGTATAAAAGAGTAAAATATAAAAATATTATTTGTGATAGATGTGGAGTTGAGGTTACTCGTTCTAAAGTCAGACGTGAAAGAATGGGTCATATTGAACTTGCTACTCCTGTATCACATATCTGGTATTTCAAGGGTGTTCCTTCTCGTATGGGAACAGTCCTTGATATGAGCCAAAGAGATTTGGAAGAAGTTTTATATTTTGTATCATATGTTGTTATTGATAAAGGTATTACACCTTTAGAAAATAAGCAAACTTTATCTGAAAAAGAATATAGAGCTTATTATGAAAAATATGGTGATGGATTTAAAGTAGGAATGGGTGCTGAGGCAGTTAGAGAATTGCTTAAACAAGTTGACCTAGAAAAAGAAATTACTGATATAAGAAAGAAACTTGAGAATGCTCAAGGTCAAAAGAGAATTAATTTATTAAAGAGATTAGATATTTTAGATGCTTTCTATAAATCAGGTAATAAACCAGAATGGATGGTTATGGATGCTATTCCTGTTATACCTCCTGAATTAAGACCTATGATTCAATTGGATGGTGGTAGATTTGCTACTTCTGATTTGAATGATTTATATAGAAGAGTTATAAATAGAAATAATCGTTTAAAGAAGTTAATTGATTTAGGTGCTCCTACAATTATTATTCAAAATGAAAAACGTATGCTACAAGAAGCAGTAGATGCTTTATTTGATAATGGTAGACGTGGTAAAAGTGTAACAGGTGCTGGAAATAGACCTTTAAAATCTTTATCTAGTATGTTAAAAGGTAAACAAGGTAGATTTAGACAAAACTTACTTGGTAAACGTGTTGATTATTCTGGTCGTTCAGTTATAGTTGTTGGACCAAGTTTAAAAATGTATCAATGTGGATTACCAAAAGGTATGGCATTGGAATTATTTAAACCACATGTTATTCATGGTTTAGTTGAAAAAGGTATAGCACATAATATTAAAGCTGCTAAGAAATTAATAGATAATCAAGATGAAAGAGTATGGGATGTTGTTGAAGAAGTAATAAAAGAACATCCAGTTATGTTAAACCGTGCTCCTACTTTACATAGATTAGGAATTCAAGCATTTGAACCTAAACTTATTGGTGGTAAGGCAATTCGTCTTCATCCATTAGTATGTCCAGCGTTTAATGCGGATTTCGATGGAGATCAGATGGCTGTACATGTTCCTCTTTCTGAAGAAGCTCAAGCTGAAGCTAGACTTTTAATGCTTGGTGCTAATAATATCCTACATCCAAAATCAGGAGAACCAGTTGTTACACCAGCTCAAGACATGGTTTTAGGTAATTACTATCTTACTATGGAAGAGTCTGATCCTGAAAATGAAGGTAGAGTATTTAAAGATGTTAATGAAGCATTAATGGAATACGAAAGAGAAAATATTTCTCTTCATACAAGAATTGCTATTAGAGTAAGTTCATTTACTCATAAGTTATTCCCTGAAGAACAATTAAATAAATATTTAATTACAACAGTTGGAAAATTAATATTTAATGAAATTTTACCTGATACTTTCCCTTATTTGAATGAACCAACTAAGGAAAATATAGAAACAATTACTCCTAGTAAGTATTTCTTAGAACCAGGTACTGATATCAAGGCAGCTATTAAAGAAATGCCTTTAGTTGCACCATTCCCTGTTAAAACGTTAAAACAAATTATTGCTCAAATATTTAAATTATACAAAACTACTGAAACATCTATTATGCTTGATAGATTAAAGGATTTAGGATTTAAATATTCTACAATATCTGGAACTACAATGTCTGTAGCAGATGTTGTAACTTGTAAATCTAAACCACAAATTATTGCAGATAGTAAGAAAACTGTAGAAAAGATTAATAAACAATATGCAAGAGGTTTAATTACTGAAGAAGAAAGATTTGAGAGTGTTGTAAAGGTTTGGGAAAAGGCTAAAGACCAAGTTCAAGCTGAATTGAAGAAAGCTTCAGAAGAAAATATAACAAACCCAATCTTTGAAATGATGAATTCTGGTGCTCGTGGTAAAATATCACAATTCGTTCAATTATCTGGTATGAGAGGTTTAATGACTAAACCAGGTGGAAAAGTTATTGAGATTCCTGTTATTTCTTCATTTAAAGAAGGTTTATCAGTTTCTGAATTCTTCTTATCTACTCATAGTGCTCGTAAGGGTAGTGCAGATACTGCATTAAATACTGCTTCTTCTGGATACTTAACAAGAAGATTAGTTGATGTATCTCAAGATGTAATTGTTAAAGAACATGATTGTGGTACAGATTTTGGTGTATTAGTAGCGCCATTTATCAATGAAAAAGATGGAACAGTTATTGAAGGATTATATGATCGTATCGTAGGTAGATATGCTAGCAAGAAGGTTGTTAATCCTGAAACTAAAGAAGTTTTAGTTGATAAAAATGAATTAATAACTGAAAAAATTGCTAATAAGATTGTTGCTTGTGGTATTGATAAAGTTGAAATTAGAAATGTTTTAACTTGTAATTCTAGAAATGGTGTTTGTCAATTATGTTATGGTAGAAACTTAGCTACTGGTAATTTAGTTGAAGTTGGCGAGGCTATTGGTATTATGGCTGCACAATCAATTGGTGAACCTGGTACTCAACTTACAATGAGAACATTCCATACAGGTGGAGTTGCTGGTGGTGAGGATATCACTCAAGGTCTTCCACGTGTTGAAGAATTGTTTGAAGCTAGAAATCCTAAAGGACAAGCTACTATTGCAACTATTGAAGGTAAAGTTACTGCTATTAATGAGGATCATGGTAAATATAAAATTACAATTAAGAATAAACTTGAAGAAGTTGAACATGTTACTAATTATGGTACTAAACTTCGTGTTCAAAAAGGTGATGAGGTTGCAGCAGGAGATAGACTTACTGAAGGTAATATAAGTCCTAAAGAATTACTTGCTGTTACAGATAGAATTACTGCTCAAGAATATATCTTGAAGGAAATTCAAAAAGCTTATCGTTCTCAAGGTGTTGATATTTCTGATAAACATATAGAAGTTGTTGTTAAGAGAATGATTTCTAAGATAAGAATTTATGATGGTGGAGATACTGATTTCTTAATAGGTAGTGTTGTTAATATTAGAGAATTTGCTGATGTTAACCAAAAAGCTATTATTGAAGGAAAACGTCCTGCTATTGGTAAACCAATTTTACTTGGTATTACTAAAGCATCTTTAGAGACTGATTCATTCTTATCTGCTGCATCATTCCAAGAAACAACAAGAGTATTAACTGATGCTTCTATTAAGGGTAAGATTGATACTTTACAAGGTTTAAAAGAAAACGTTATTATTGGTAAACTTATTCCAGCTGGAACAGGTGCTAAACAATATAGGAATGTTTCTTATACTTTGGAAAATCAATTATTATCTGAAGAACCAATGGAAGCTTTAGAAGATAGTTTAATGGAATAGGTTTTTGCCTATTCCTTTTTTTTGTTGTATAATACTTACAGGAGGATTTTATTATGAAAAAGGTTGTAGTTTTTGGTGGAGGTACAGGAATTTCTTTTTTGATTAGAGGATTGAAATTATTTCCTATTGATTTAACTACTGTTATTTCTGTTGCAGATAGTGGTGCTTCTACAGGTAAATTAAGAGAAGAGTTTTATATGCCTGCTATGGGTGATATAAGAAAGGTATTGGTTAATTTATCTAAATCAGATGATGATATAAATAAATTAATGGAATATAGATTTGATACATATAGTGATTTAAATGGACATCCTATTGGTAATTTGTTATTGGTAGCTTTGTATAATATGACAGGTAGTTTAAGACAAAGTATAAGATTGCTTACTAAAATGTTGGATATAGAACAAAAAGTGTTACCAATAAGTGAAGATTATTTAACATTAATGGGTGAAACTGTTGATGGCGAAATAGTAGAGGGAGAGGCTAATATTACTTCAAAGAAAGCCAAATATAAGAAATTGTTTTATAGTGAAGAACCTCATGTTTTGGATGAAGTAATAAGAGAAGTAAAAAATGCTGATGTTATTGTATTAAGTATAGGTAGTTTGTTTACAAGTATTATTCCTCATTTGATTTGTAAAGAATTAATAGATGCGATTGATTCATCTAATGCGAAAATTTTATATACATGTAATGCTGTTACTCAACCTGGGGAAACAGATGGTTTTACTGTTTCTGATCATATAAAAATTTTAAATGAATATTTAGGTAATAAAAAAATAGATGCTGTTTTAGCTTCAAGTACTGTTCTTCCTAGTAAAATTGTTCAGAAGTATTCTAATACTGAACAAAAGGATTTAGTTTTAATTGATAAGAATGAGATTGCTAAGCTTAATTGTAAGTTAATAAAAGAAGATTTGTTAATAATTGAAAATGACGCTATTAGACATGATCCTTTGAAAACTGCTACGGCTGTATTTAATTATGTAATGAGGTAATTATGTCTTTTGCTACTGATGTAAAGAATGAAATATGTACTATGACTTTTACTAATATAGAAAGTATAGTTTTATTATCGGGTTTTATTAGAAATAATTATGAAATTGTTGATAATAGTATAGTTTTATCTATTGAAAATCCTAAGATAATAAGAAAGATTTTTTCTATGTTAAAGGAAACTTTTGAGATAAATCCTGTTATAGTACAAGGTAAAGCTATTAATTTTAATAAGAAGAGTTATTATAATATCATTATAAATGATAAAGTTTCTTATATTTTAGAAACTTTAAATGTTTATATGAATGGGAAAAAGTTAGCTGTTCCTAATGATTATTTTGTGGATTCTCAAGATCTTTACAGAGCATATTTAGCTGGTGTTTTTTTAGCGGTTGGTAGTATAAATGATCCAAAGAAATCAAGATATCATCTAGAGTTTTTACTTGATAATATGGATGAGGCTAGTTATATTATTTCTATTTTAAAACAGTTTAATATAAATGCTAAGGTTATTAGTCGTGACAAAGGTTTTATGGTTTATGTTAAAGAGGCTGAAAAAATAGGAGATTTTTTGAGAATTATAAGTGTTAGTAGAGCAGTTATGTATTATGAGGATATTAGAATTTATAGGGATCATAAAAATATGACTAATAGGCTTAATAATTGTGAACAGGCTAATGTTGATAAGATTATAAGTTCTTCAAATAATCAAATTAATGATATTAACTTAATTGTTGAAAAGTTAGGATATGAAGTAATAGATGAAAAGTTAAAAGAAGTAATGGTATATCGTTTGAAGTATCCAGAGTCTTCTCTTAATGAACTTAGTGAAATTATTACTTTTGAAACAGGTAAGATTTTGACTAAGTCTGGGATAAATCATAGAATGAGAAAAATTCATGAAATGGCTGATAAGTTAAGAAAAAAATAAACCAATTTTTTGGTTTATTTTTTTGAGAATAATTTATCTAAGTTTTTCTTTGGTAATAACATTTTTGTTTTTTTATCAATTGTTATTTTAAATTCTTTTTGATTATTTTTTAATCTTTCACCATCAATTGTCCAATTAAGTTTAGGTTTTTCTTTAAATTTTATAGTTAATTCATTGGCTGTATGACAGTATATACCAGGAACATGTGTTATATCAGATCTAATCATAATTAGAATTGATTTTACAAGTGTTTGTTTTTTTGTTATGTTACAAAATAATATTTCAAACTTATCATCATCTAATTTTACATCTTTATATATATTATTAAAACCTGCTATACGATTGGCATTTGATATAAGGATTAATGTATATAGTCCTCTATATGTAACGTTATTTATTGTATATTCTAATTCATATAGTTTTGTTTTATTAAATAATTCTTTGACACCATTAATAAGATAAGCTAGATGCCCAAATTTTTTCTTTAAATCGCGTGATGTTTCGTATGGAACATTAATAAATTTACCAAAACCTGCTACATATGCAAAAGGTTGATTATTTATTAAACCCATATCTACTTGTTTTATTTCACCATTTAATATGTTTTCTACGTTTTTTGTTATATTTTTTCCCATTCCTAACATATTTCCTATGTCATTTGTTGTTCCTACTGGGATATGTGATAGTACTAATCTTTCTTTTCGATGGTAATTACCTGTAAGTATTTCGTTAAATGTTCCATCTCCTCCGATAGATAACACTAGATCAGCATAGTCTAAATTTTCTATGAAGTTTTTTGCATCCCCACTTTTTTCAGTTAGTAATATTTCAGAATTATAGTCATATTTTTCTAATATTTTTTTGATATTTTCTAATTCTTCTTTTTTTATGCCTTTTCCACTTTCTAGGTTACATATTAGTACACATTTTTTCATAACATCACCATTTTAATTATAGTTTAATTTTTATTTTATTTCAATTACTTTATCTATTAAACCATATTTTTTAGCTTCTTCTGCTTCGAGAAAATGGTCACGTTCTGTATCTTCTTCTATCTTTTTTAGAGGTTGATTTGTATTTTTTGCTAATATTTTATTTAATTTGTCTTTTAATTTTAATATTCTTTCTGCTGCTATTTTTATTTCTGTTGCTTGTCCTTGTGCTCCTCCTAGGGGTTGATGAATCATTATTTCGCTATTAGGTAGCGCTAAACGTTTACCTTTTTTACCACTTGATAAAAGAAATGCTGCCATTGATGCACACATGCCTATACATATTGTTGAAACATCACTTTTTATAAAATTCATTGTATCATATATTGCCATTCCTGAGGTTATTGATCCACCTGGTGAGTTTATATAAAGATTTATATCTTCATTATTTTCTGAATCTAAGTATAATAATTGTGCGACAATTATATTGGCTAAATCATCATTAATTTCACCATTTAGTAGTATAATTCTATCTTTTAATAATCTTGAATAAATATCATAACTTCTTTCACCATTTATTTCTTTTTCTATTACTGTTGGAATTAAATGCATTTTATCACCCTAATATTAATTTACTAAAAAAAAATAATATTATTCGTATTAAAAAGTTACATATTATGATAAAATAGTTATATAGGGTAAGAGGGTGTTTTTATGTTAAAAATAAAAATTAATGATAGTGTTTACGAATATCCTAGAGGAGTTTTATTATCTGATATTTGTAAAGATTTTCAAAAAGATTATAGATTTCCTATTTTAGTAGCTTATGTTGATAATGAAATATATGAACTTAATAAAAAAATAGATAATGATTGTTCAATTAGATTTATTACGTTAATGGATCCAGAAGGGAATAAAATTTATCAAAAAGGACTTATTTTTTTATTAAATTATTGTTTCTTTAAATTATATGGTTATTCATATGAGTTAAAAGCATGTCATTCTATTGATAAATCAATAATTTTTCAATCTTCTATGGAAATTACTGAGGATGTTTTGAGTGATTTAAATAATAAGATGCATGAAGTTGTTAATTTGGATATGAATATAGTAAAATGTTTGGTTAAGAGAAGAGATGCTCAAAAGTATTTTGATGATATTAATGATCATAGAAAAGCTAATACATTTAATTATATAGTTAATCATTATGTGACTTTATATAGACTTGATGATTACTATAATTATTTCTATTTTAATATGCCTATATCAACTGGTGTATTTAAGAATTTTAAATTAAAATATTATGATGATAGTAGATTTTTATTACAATATCCAGTTATTATGAATGATGGCGAAATACCAGAATATATTGAACAAAATAAAATAATAGAAGCTTTTAATGAAAATTATAAACTAGCTAAAAAACTTAATATTTATACTTCATGTGATTTGAATAAAATAGTATCTAGTGGAAATATAAGTTCTATTATTAAATTGGAAGAGGTTATTGCTAGTAATAGATTATTAAATTTAGCTAAAGAAATATATAATAAGAAAAATGTTAAGATAGTTTTGTTAGCAGGGCCTTCTTCAAGTGGAAAAACTACTACTTCTAGAAAATTAACTATGTTTTTAAAGAGTTTTGGTATGAATCCTGTTATGCTTTCTATTGATGATTATTTTAAAGAAAGAGTTGATACTCCAAAATTAGAAAACGGTGATTATGACTTTGAATCTATAAATGCAATTGATACTGATTTGTTTAATGATCAATTACTTAGACTTTTAAATGGTGAAAGTGTTTCTGTTCCTACATTTAACTTTACTAGTGGTGTTAAGGAATATTTAGGTAATGAATTAAAATTGGGAGAAAATGATATATTAATTATTGAAGGTCTTCACGCTATTAATGAAGAACTTACAAAATCTATACCAAAGGATAAAAAATATAAAGTTTATTTGTCTCCACTTACAGATCTTAATATTGATAATCAAAATATGATTTCTACTTGTGATGTTAGATTACTTAGAAGAATAGTTAGGGATAATAGGACAAGAGGTTATAATGCACTTGATACTATTAAGTCATGGGAAAATGTAAGAAGAGGAGAGGAAAAATATATTTTTCCATATCAAAATGATGTAGATTATGTTTATAATACAGCATTGATATATGAAATAGGAGTTTTAAAATTATATGCTGAACCATTACTTTTTGAAATAGATAATAGTTCAGAGTATTATGAAGAGGTAAGAAGATTATTAAAATTCTTAAGTATGTTTTTGGCAATACCAACTGATGCTATACCTAGTGAGTCTATACTTAGAGAATTTATAGGAAATAGTTTTTTTGAATAGGAGGAAGAAATGAAAATAGCTATTAATGGATTTGGAAGAATTGGAAGGGTTGTATTTAGATTATTAGAAAATGAAAAGGATTTAGATGTAGTAGCAATTAATGACTTAACTGATGCTAGACAACTTGCATATTTATTAAAATATGATACAAATCATAGAAAAAGCGATTTAGATATTTCTTATGATGAAAGTAATATTATTGTTAATGGAAGAAAGATTAAAGTTTATGCTGAGACAGATCCTTTGAATTTACCATGGAAGGAAAATGAAATAGATTTAGTGTTTGAATGTACAGGTAGATTTACTAATTATGATGATGCTTATAAACATATTGATGCTGGTGCTAAGAAAGTTATTATTTCTGCTCCTGCTAAGGGAGATTTAAAGACTATAGTTTATAATGTTAATAATAAGGAGTTAACAGGAGATGAAAAAATTATATCTGCTGCTAGTTGTACTACTAATTGTTTGGCTCCTGTTTTAAAAGTTGTTGATGATAACTTTGGAATTGTGAAAGGATTTATGACTACAGTACATGCTTATACTAATGATCAAGCAATACTTGATGTTGCTCATAAAAAAGGTATTGAAGCTAGAAGAGGAAGAGCTGGTGCTAATAATATTGTTCCATCTTCTACTGGTGCTGCCAGTGCTATTGGAGAGGTAATTCCCAAGTTAAAGGGTAAATTAGATGGAAGTGCAATGAGAGTTCCTGTTTCTGATGGATCTGTTATAGATCTTACTTTGGAATTAAATAAAAATGTTACAGTTGATGATATTAATAATTGTTTAATTAATAATAAAAATGAAACTTTAGATTTTACATATGATCCTGTTGTTTCAAGTGATATTTTAGGTAGTAATGTTGGTGCTTTGGTTGATGGATTACTTACAAAGGTTTTAGATGTTGATGGAAAACAATTGGTAAAAATTGTGGCTTGGTATGATAATGAATATGGATATAGTTCACAAATGGTTAGAACAGCTAAATATTTTTTAGGTAAATAGTATATGGAAGTTTGGGATTTGTATAATAAAGATAGAATAAAAACTGATTCCACTATGATAAGAGGAGATAAGGTACCTGATAATTATTATAGAATAGTTGTTCATGTATGCATTTTTAATGATGATAAGATGCTAATTCAACAAAGACAATCTTTTAAAGAAAAATGGCCAAATAAATGGGATTTAACTTGTGGTGGTAGTGTTGTTAGTGGTGAAAGTTCTTCTATTGGAGCTAGGCGTGAACTTCTTGAAGAGTTAGGAATTGATATTGATTTTGATAATATTAGACCATCCGTTACTATTAACTTTCCAAGTGGCTTTGATGATTTTTATTTAATAAAAAGAAGTGTTGATATTTCTAATTTAAGTTTACAATATGAGGAAGTTAAGTCTGTTAAATGGGCTTCAAAAGAAGAAATAGAAAATCTTATAGATAATGATTTGTTTATTTCTTATAATAAAGATTTTATTAATTTGTTGTTTTCTTTAAAAGATAGTAAAGGAATTTTATTGTAAAATAAAAGTAAGAGTTGATTTTCTCTTACTTTTACTTTGCATTTTTTTTAAGTTTGTTTCTTCCTAGGTTTGTTGTTTGATATATTTTATACATTGTTTTATTTATTACTAAATCAAATTCACCAATATATTCAGTTACATCAGCATTATATCCTAATTTCATTTCATTTAAACCTTTAAATTTATTGTTGTCTGCAAAATATCCTGTTATAGCGTTTAAATCAAAATATACGGCACCAAGTTTTGAGTATTTGTTGATTATATGCCATTTTAGTAAAAAGGTTGGATAATATAATGAAAATGCTGGATTTTGTCCTTCTATTAGCAATTCTACGCTGTATTTTTGAATTACTATTGCAGTTGCTGCTATAATTATTCCTTGAGGATTTTTTTCTAGCAAATTAGAAGCTGTTATTAACTCTTTTTTGTAAATAGTTAATAATTTGTCTGATTGTATTTTTCTATTCATTAATTTGTTATCATTAGTGTTTTTTTGATATTCAAGATTAAGTTGGTTATTTATTTCTATTTCATCTTCATAAATTGCTTTTATATTTTTTAGATATGCTTCTGTATTTAATTTAGCAAAATATAATTCTAGGTTATTACCAAAGCAATTTGCTAAATTTTGATAGTATTCTAAATTACGATAATGTTTTTTTGCTACAAAGCTATAAAATAGTTTTATGTCATTATGATTTCCTTGTAATATTTCTACACCACGACTTTGAGCTTTTCTAATTTTATTTTTTATATTTTTTTCTATGTTATTAAACATTGTTTCACTTGAACCAGTAACTTTTAGTATTGCATTCCATCTTGGTTTTAGGGTTCCAAAAAATTTGTTTTCTCCAAAATAAACATATCCTATTTTTTCTAAAAACGGTATGATATCGTTTGAATGAGGACTTGGAATTATATTTCCTTCTTTATCACGTTTGTTATTTATTACTGGTGGATCTATTTTTAAAAATACTACTCTTTTTGTTGATAAAAATCTTTTTAATTTATATGTTGCTTCTTTTAATAATTCTCTATCATCGTAGTTTAGTAAAAATCCTCTTGGAGCATATGCATATTTATAACTTCCAAATAATGTTTGATCAATTATTAATGTAGCACCAATTAAAGAATTAGAATCATCAATGAAGCCATAGTAATTTACATTGTAACCACATTTTTGCATTAAATTTCCATAGCTTGATGTTTGGTACATAGTATGAAGAGGATGATTTTGTGAAAAATTATCAAATTGTTCATTATTTAATATAACTATTTTCATTTTATCCTCCTTTTTATTACATTATTATGATATCTTTTTTTAAGAAAAAAATCAATAAAATTAATCATAATTGAATTTTTTTACATATATATTTTATTGGTGATTAAATGCTTGGTATATATTTTTTGCTGTTTTCTTTTGTTACAGTTTTTTTAAGTATAAAAATTTCTTATTATGCAGATATTTTAAGTTCTAAATATAATGTTTCAAAAGGACTAGTAGGTGGATTATTATTAGCAGGTGTTACTAGTTTACCTGAGTTTATTACTTGTTTTTCTTCATTACAGCTTAATAATCCTTCTTTAATTATAGGGGATATACTAGGAAGTAATTTATTTAATATAGTTATGATATCTTTTTTTGATATTTTGTTTGTTAAAAGGTTTATTTTTATTAATAGGAAGACTCATCATACTTATATTTATTTGTGTTTATTGATAATTTATATAATTATTATTCTTTCTTATTTTAATATTATTAGTTTTTCAGGATTGTTAATTTTTCTTATTTATATATTTTATATTTTTAAAACAAAAGATGATGTAAATAATAAGAAAAAAATAGGTGGATATAAAAGTGTACTGATAAAGCTTTTGATTACTTCTTTCTTTTTGGTTATTTCTAGTGTTTTATTAACAATTGTTGTTAATAAGATTTCTATAACTTATAATAGTTTTTCTAGTAGTTTAATAGGTGCTGTATTACTTGGTATTACAACAAGTTTACCAGAGGTTATAACACTTTTAACTCTTATAAATGTTGGAAATTATGATTTAGCTTTTTCTAATATACTAGGAAGTAATATGTTTAATTTTTTAGTTTTAGTAGTGGGAGACTTATTATTAAATGGTATATGTATTTTTGATATTATGGATAATAAAGCATATGTACTTGCTTTTTTGGGATTAATTATTACTTTTATTAGTATGATTTTGAATTTTAGAAAGAAGAGTTATACAAAATTTACATATATTTTGTTTTCTGTTTTGATTTTAATAACTTATTTTATATTTTGGCTCTTTAATTTTATTTATTGATTTTCTTATCTTTTCGTGATAGAATATCATTAGTTATTAAGGAGGCAGTTTATGAAAGCATTAGAAATAGTTTTAATAGTTGTTTGTATTTTGTTAATAGCAATTGTTTTATTACAAAGTGGAAAGGCTGAAGGAGCATCTCAAATAATTACTGGTGGTACTTCGGATTTATTTAAAAATAGAAAAGAAAGAGGTAGTGAACTATTTATTAGTAGAGCTACTTTGGTATTAGGAATTGTGTTTTTTGTTATTTGTATTATAATAACATTTCTATAAAAAACTCATCAATTTGATGAGTTTTTTTGTTTTTTATGATAAGATATTATTAATAATGGAGGATTATTATATGAAGGATAGAATACTTAATATTTTAGAATTAAATAGAGGGGGAGCTTTAAGTTTAGATGATCTTTATAAGAAACTTGGATATTCGAATTTGTCTAAGGATGATTTTTTAGCGGTTATAGATGATTTAAAGGATGATAAAAAGATATATTGTGTTAATTCTAAACTTGATTTATATACTTTGAATCCTTTTTGTGAAGGAGTTTATCATATTTTAAGAAGTGGTAAAGATTTTGTTATAGTTGGTGATAAAGAGTATAGTGTTGATAATTCTAAAAGATTAAATTTAATGGATAAAGATAAGGTATTGATAAGAATTACTGATTTTGCTTCTTTAAAGTGTACAGTAAAAGAAATTATTAATAGATCTGGAATTATAGCAGAAATAAAAACAATAAAGGGAAAAAGATACGCTGTTACTAGTGATAATGTAATGTATAAAGTTGATGATTTAAGTGATAGAATTGTTGATGGTATGATGGTTGGAATAAAAATTGATACTAGTAAGGCTGGAAATTATTATCATGCAAAATTAGATAGAGTTATAGCTCATAAAAATGCTCCTAAGATTGATGAAAGAAAAATATTATATGAAAATGGATTTGCTGTTGATTTTAGTGAAGATGTTTTTGATGAATTGAAAAGTTTTCCTACTGAATGTGATGCTAATGAGATTAAAAATCGAAGAGATTTAAGAGAAAAAATGATATTTACTATTGATGGTGATGATACTAAGGATATAGATGATGCTGTTTCTTTAGAAATATTAGATAATGGTAATTATTTATTAGGAGTTCATATAGCTGATGTTTCTTATTATGTAAAGGAAAATTCTCATTTGGATTTGGAAGCTAGAGAAAGAGGCACAAGTGTTTATATGCCAGGAGTTGTTAGTCCTATGTATCCACCTCAATTGTCTAATGGAATATGTTCTTTAAATCCTAATGTTGATCGTTTCGCTTTTTCTTGTGATATGGAATTTGATAATAATGGAAAGTTAATTGATTTTGATATATATAAAAGTGTTATAAAATCAAATATTCAAATGACTTATAAAAATGTAAATAAAATATTAGATGAAAATTATGTTCCTTCTGGATATGAAAATTACGTTGAGACTTTGAAAGAAATGAATAAATTAGCCTCTATATTTAAGAAAAGTAGAAAAGAAAGAGGTATGTTAGATTTTGATTCTAAAGAAGTTAAGATTTTAGTAGAAAATGATAAAGTATTAGATATTATTCCTAGGGAACAGGGTACGGGAGAGACGTTAATTGAGTATTTTATGTTAGCTGCTAATGAGTGTGTTGCTACTTATGCTTATAATATGTTTGCATCATTTATTTATAGAGATCATGATGATCCTAATTATGAAAAGCTTACTAATGTAGTTAAGATTCTTAAAAATTATGGAGTAAAAATAAATACAAAGATCAAAGTTAATGATCCTAGATGTATTCAAGTATTACTTGAAGAATTAAAAGATGATGATAATTATGATATATATTCTAATATGGTACTTAGATGTATGGCTAAAGCTTCTTATAAAACAAGTAATTTTGGACATTTTGGATTAGGAATCAAAGCATATAAAAATGAAGCATATACACATTTTACATCTCCTATTAGAAGATATCCTGATACTATGGTTCATAGAATTTTGTCAATGATTTTAGATGGTGATAGTGATAAGTTAATGCAAGATTCATATAAAGAATTTTTAACTGAGATTGCTAATCATTCTTCAGAAATGGAACTTTTAGCGGATGATTGTGAAAGAGAAGCTAATAAGATGAATATGGCAACTTATATTAGTAAATATATTAATAAAAGTTTTAAAGGAAAAGTTGTTGGATTTACTAATCATGGTATGTATGTTAGACTTGATAATTATGTTGAAGGTAGGGTTTCTTATTCTAGTATGGATGATTTTTATAGGTATGATCCTGATATGGAGATTATTGTTGGTGATAGAACTAAGAAGATTTATAGATTAGGTGATAAAGTTAATGTAGTTGTTGTGAAGGCTTCACGTGATAGTAGAGAAATTGATTTTGAAATAGTTAGAAAGGATATTAGAAATAAACATGGAGATAATAAATAGAGCTGCTAAGTTTAATTATTTTATTGAAGATGAAATAGAGTGTGGAATAGAGTTATCTGGAAATGAAGTAAAGTCTATAAGAGACGGTTCTTGTAATATAAAAGATAGTTATGCAATTATTAGAAAAAATGAAGTTTTTGTAATTAATATGTTTATAAAAAAATATAAAGATGCTTCATTATTTGCTTCTTCAGAAACTAGAAAAAGAAAACTTTTACTTCATAAGAAGGAAATAAGAAAATTAAATGATAAAGTTTCTAAAGAAAGCTATACTTTAGTTCCTTTAAAGGTTTATTTTTCTAATTCAAATAAAGTTAAATTATTACTTGGTGTTTGTAAAGGTAAAAAGAATTTTGATAAAAGAGAATCTTTAAAAGAAAGAGATATTAAATTAAGAATGGAAAGAGATATTAAAAATTATTGATTTTTAGGTTTTTTGTGTTAAAATTATAGTAGGTGAGAATATGAAGGATAAGAAAATATATAAGACAACAATTTATTTGTGTTTATTAGTGCTTTTATACATTGGATTATTAGTTTCTTATGCATATTCTTATTTTGCTTTTTCTTCTTTGGGAGAAAGTACTACTTCTATTGAAACTTGTTCAGTTGATATGGCAGTTACTGATAAAAATAATATAGGACTAGTTGCAGGGTATCCAATAGATGACGATCTTGTAGATAGTTTTAAACCATATAAGATTACTATTTCTAATAATAGTAAGTGTAAAAAAATTAATTATTATTTAAATATGAAGAACTTTTGTGATATTTGTGATAGTACAGATGGAAATTGCACTGTTGGAGATAAAACAATTTCTTGTTTAGATAATTATAAAATAGATCCTAGTTTGATTAGATATAAGGTAAAAAATATCACTACAAATCAAGAATTTGTAGGTACTAATCCTGAGTATATGTATATCCCAGGTGCTTTTACTAATAATTCTGAAAGTGTTGAATTAGAGATAAGGCTTTGGATATCAAAAGATGCTAAGAATGAAGATTTATATGTATATAATAATGGGGTTTTATTAGAGAATGATGGAAAACCTGTTACAAAAACATATTCTTCTAAGTTAAATACTTTAGTTTCTACTAGGAATAATGAATATAATTTAGCTGTTTTTGATAATAATTATTTTAATCTTTTAGAAGATGGTAGTTACGGGAATAAGCTTGCATTGACAGATCTTGATAATCAAAATATTCTTAAGAAAGTATGGAAGAATAATACAAGTTATAAGGTTGATTACAAAGTAAAAGCCCCGGTAAATACTAATATTACATTAGTTAATACTTATACCGATGGATCTATGTCTCAAAGCTATCAGACTTCTAATGGTGATTTTGTTTCTGTTAGTTATGTTACTGATAGTAATAAAACAGTTGATAAGTTTATTATTATTTATAATAATAGTGATAATACAGATAATGAAAATACATTCTTTATTAAAGATTTAAATATTTTTGAGGTAAATAGTGAGAATCAATAAATGTTGATATCTTGCTTTTTTTATGTTATAATCTAGTTACTTGGGGACGATTTGGTTTCGACAGAAGTGTAAAGGTATGAGTGGCAAGTAGTAGGAATACTTAAAATTCAAAATTAAATATAACTGGAAACAGAAATTTAGCTTTTGCCTAATATAATTTAATGGGCAAGCTCTTTTATGATTTTTACTCACGGAGTCATTTAAGGGCAATATCTAGTGAGTTATATTATTATTTTTCTTATGAATAATAATGAATTTTAATAAGATAGTTATTTTTTTGGGCGTTAGTTACTGAATAAAATAATGAAATTATATAACTAACTAAACTTGTAGATACTTGTATAATTTTGCTTTTGGACAGGGGTTCAATTCCCCTCGTCTCCACCAAATTGATTGATAACTCGAACTTTTCGATATAATATAAAAACTACTTTCAATAATTTGAAGGTAGTTTTGTTTTACAATTTTATCTATGTATTTCATTATTGCTTTTTTCTTTAGTAGAATTATTGTAAAATCCATAGGCGATATTAATATCATTTGTTAGTTTTGAAGCTTCTGCTAAAGAGATTTCATGATTCATGACTTTTGATTTTATATTACTTAATAGTTTGGCTCTTTCATTTTCTAATTGTTCTTGAGTTTTTTGTTTTCCAATTAGATGGTAATTATAAATAAAAGTGAATAAGTTTTTTGTATAATCACCAATATATATATGGAGGATAAATATGAATGATTTATTTTATATTAAAGAAGTATTTGATTTGAATTATTTACTTATTAATAAGTGTTGTTATTATTATTACGAGGTTTTAAAAGATAGTAATAAGATTTTGATTAATAATATTAAGAAGAGCCATATTAAGAATCTAAATAGTATTGTTGGACTTTTGGAGGATATAGATGAGAGAAATTGATTATTTGATTGATATTTTGTATAGTGAAAAATATTTGCTTGATGTGTGTAGTAATATAATTGGTTCGGTAGAAAGTGATAATTTTCATGATTTTTTACTTGGTATATTCGATGAGGTTGATGAGATTATTAGAAATGTAAATAAATGTATAATTAATAATGGTAAAAGTTGTGAATATGATATGTCTATGCTTATTAGTGAGTTTAATGATAAGCTTAATGCTATTGAATATTAAAGGTTTTCCTTTTTTATTCTTTTTTTTTATGATAGAATTTTATTAGGAGATGATGTTATGGATAAGATTTTGAGTGATGCTTTAGAGATGGAGAAAAAAAGACAGGAAGAAAATATAGAGCTTATTGCTTCTGAAAATTATGTTTCTAAAGATGTTTTGACTTTACAGGGAAGTATTCTTACTAATAAGTATGCTGAGGGGTATCCTGATAAGAGATATTATGGTGGTTGTGAATATATAGATATTTTTGAAAAGCAGGCAATTAAGTATTTACAAGAGTTATATGGATGTAAGTACGCTAATGTTCAACCTCATTCTGGTAGTAGTGCTAATATGGCTGTATATAAAGCTTTACTTAATATTGGTGATACTGTTATGGGAATGAATTTATCTCATGGTGGACATTTGACTCATGGGCATCCAATTAATTTTAGTGGACTTGATTATAATATAGTTTCATATAATGTTGATTTAAATACTGGTTATATTGATTATGATGAGGTTGAAAGGCTTGCTTGTGAAAATAAACCAAAAATGATTATAGCAGGGTATAGTGCCTATCCTAGAAAAATAGATTTTAAAAGATTTAGGGAAATATGTGATAAGTGTGGTGCTTATTTAATGGTTGATATGGCACATATAGCTGGTTTAGTGGCAGCTGGTGTTCATGAAAGTCCGATTGGATATGCTGATGTTGTTACTTCTACAACACATAAAACTTTGAGGGGACCTCGTGGAGGAATAATTCTTACTAATAATGAGGATATTGCTAAAAAAATTGATAAGATAATTTTCCCTGGTATTCAAGGAGGACCTTTAATGCATGTTATTGCTGCTAAGGCTCAATGTTTTTATGAGGCTTTACAACCGGAATTTAAGGTTTATCAACAACAAATTGTTAATAATTCAAAAGCATTTGCTGATCAATTTATTAAAAATGGAGTTGTTTTAGTAAGTGGTGGTACAGATAATCATTTAATGCTTTTGGATGTTAAGAGTAGTTTTAATATAACTGGTAAGGAGGCTGAAAAGATACTTGATTCTATTCATATCACTTGTAATAAGAATACGATTCCTGGTGATACTGAATCGCCTTTTGTTACTAGTGGTATAAGAGTTGGTACAGCTGCTATGACTACTCGTGGTTTTAATGAAGATGATTTTAGAATGGTAGCAGATATTATATGTAAGGCTTTAAGAAATAAAGATAATTTTGATATTTTGGATAATTGTCGTGAGGAAGTTTTGTGTTTGACTAAAAAATATCCTTTATATGAGTAATAAAATGTTGACAAATGAATAATTATTATGTATAATTTACGTTGTAAAAAAAGAAAGAGATGTATTTATCCACCTGATAACTATTTGGTTATGGGTTAAACGCTTGAAAAAAGAGATATTTTTTGTGTGTGGATAAGAGTACATTTCGTACTCTTTTTATATTTTTGGAGGTGTTTAATATAGCAAATAAGGAAAATGATTTGTTATGTAATGAACAAATTAGAGTTAGTCATGTTTTAGTAATTGGTCCGAATGGGGAACAATTAGGAGTTAAAGCTATTAATGATGCTTTAACAATTGCGAATTATGCTGGTTTGGATTTAGTATTAATTAGTCCAAATGCTAATCCGGCTGTTTGTAAGATAATGGATTACAATAAGTTTAAGTATGAAAAAACTAAAAAGCAAAAAGAAGCTAGAAAGAAACAACAAGCTAGTATGACAGAGTTAAAGGAATATCGTTTATCTCCTGTTATAGATGTTGGTGATTTTGATACTAGAGTTAGAAATGCTTCTAAATATTTAGAGAAGGGTCATAAGGTTAAACTTAGTATTAGATTTAAGGGAAGACAGATGGCTCATCCTGAATTAGGTGAAGAAGTAATGAATAAGTTTGCTGATAAGGTTAAAGATATTGCCATTGTTGAACAAAAAGCAAAATTAGAAGGAAGAAATATGACAATGTTGCTTGCACCAAATAAAGAAAAGTAGGAGGAATATTATGCCAAAAAAGATTAAAGTTAAAACACATAAGGCTACTAAAAAAGTTTTAAATAAGAGACAAAGTGGTAGTTATACAAAATTAGTAGCTGGTAATAATCATCAAACAGGAAAGAAGAGTCCTGCTCAATCTAAAAAAGCAGGTAGTAAAACTGCTTTGAGTAATTCAGATTATAAGAGACTTAAGAATGTAATATAATAGGGAGGAGTATGAGTCATGACAAGAGTAAAAAATAGTGTAGCTACACGTGCTAGACGTAAAAAAGTTTTGAAAAGAGCTGAAGGTTATTTTGGAAGCAAACATAGATTATATAAGACTGCTAATGAACAAGTTATGCATTCTGGTAAGTATGCTTTCCGTGATCGTAAACAAACTAAGAGAAACTTTAGAAAATTATGGATAACTAGAATTAATGCTGAATGTAGAAATAATGATATTAGTTATTCAAGATTTATTGATGGATTAAATAAAGCAGGTGTTGAAATTAATAGAAAAATGTTATCTGAACTTGCTATTTATGACAAAGAAGCTTTTGCTAATTTAGTTAAAGTTGCTAAAGAAGGTAAGGTAGTTGTTAAACCTGTTAAAGCTACTTCAAGTAAAAAAGAAGAAACAAAAGAAGTTAACAGTATTGAAAAATTAACTGTTGCTGAATTAAAAGAATTAGCTAAAGAAAAAAATATTGAAGGATATACTTCAATGAAAAAAGCAGAATTAATAGCTGCTTTAAAATAAACATACTGAAGAATTGTAATATCTAGTGCCTAATGGTGATATTATTTAGAATTTAGTAGAAGAAAAAACGAAGGAGGAAAAATTATGGCAGTAGTGTCAATGAATTATTTATTAGAAGCTGGAGTTCACTTCGGACATCAAAGAAGAAGATGGAATCCAAAGATGGGAGAATATATTTATACATCAAGAGATGATATATATATTATAGATTTACAAAAAACTGCTAAGTTAATTGAAGAAGCTTATGCAGAAGTTAAAAAAATTGCTGAAGGAAATGGTACTTTCTTATTTGTAGGTACTAAAAAACAAGCTCAAGAAGCAATGGAAGAAAGTGCTAAGAGAACAGGAATGTATTATGTTAACCAAAGATGGTTAGGTGGTACATTAACTAATTTTAGAACTATAAGAAGTAGAGTAAGACGTCTTGAAGAAATTGAAAAAATGGAACAAGATGGAACTATGGAATTACTTCCAAAAAAAGAAGTTATTAACATAAGAAAAGAATATGAAAAATTAAATAAAAATTTATCAGGTATTAGAGAAATGAAAAAATTACCTAGTGCTATGATAATTGTTGATCCTAGAACAGAAGAAACAGCTATTAAAGAAGCAAGAAAATTAAAAATACCTGTATTTGGTATTGTTGATACAAATTGTGATCCTGATATGGTTGATTATGTAATTCCTGCTAATGATGATGCTGTTAGAGCTGTTAAATTAGTTATTGGAGTATTAGCAAATGCTATAGCAGAAGTTAATGGTTCTGAAGTAATTAATTATGTTGATGCTGAAGAAGGTAAGAAATCTGAAAAAGCTGATACAAAAAAAGAAGAAACTAAAGTTGCTACAAAAGCAGAAGTTTCTGAAGTAAAAAAAGAAGTTAAAGAAGCTAAAGAAGGAAAAGCAGATTTAGATTCTTTAACATTAACAGAATTAAAAGCTATGGCTAAAGATAAAGCTGTAAAAGGTTATAGTACAATGAAAAAAGCTGATTTAATTGCTGCTTTAAAATAATTGGAGGTTAATATATGTTTACTGCTCAAAATGTTAAAGAGTTAAGAGATAAAACAGGCGCTGGAATGATGGATTGTAAGAAGGCTTTAGAGGCTTCAAATGGTAACATGGAAGATGCAATTACTTGGTTAAGAGAAAAAGGTATTGCTAAGGCTCAAAAGAAAGCTGAAAGAATTGCAGCTGAAGGATTAACTGAAGCTTTTGTTTCTTCTGATACTGCAGTTGTTTTAGAAGTAAATTGTGAGACTGATTTCGTTGCTAAAAATGAAGAGTTTAAAAATTTAATTAAGAGTATTGGTGAAACTTTATTGGATAGTGAAGTTTCTGATTTAGAAGATGCAAATAATGTTACTTTAAAAGGTGATAGTGTAACTATAGGTGAAGCAGTTGTTAATTTTACTGCAAAAATAGGTGAAAAAATTAGTTTTAGAAGATTTGTTCGTGTTAATAAAGCTTCTAATGAAGTATTTGGAACTTATTCACATATGGGAGGAAGAATTACTACTTTAGTTACTTTAGAAGGTAATAATGAATCAGTAGCAAAAGATATAGCTATGCATGTTGCTGCTATGAGACCTTTATTTTTAGATAGCGCTAGTGTTGATGAAGCTACTTTAAGTAAAGAAAGAGAAATTTATAAAGAACAAGCTATTAATTCTGGAAAATCAGCAGAAATAGCAGAAAAAATGGTTGATGGACGTGTTAAGAAATATTATAAAGAAGTATGTCTTGTTGAACAACCATTTATAAAAGATCAAGATTTATCTGTTGCTCAATATGCTAAAAATAATGGATGTGTTGTTAAGAGCATGGTTCGTTATGAAGTTGGAGAAGGAATAGAAAAAAGATCTGATAATTTTGCTGAAGAAGTAAGAAATCAAATTAATGGTTAAGTATAAAGAGAAAGAAAGTTGTTCTTTCTCTTTTATTTTGGAATTTAATATAGTATAATTAGTGTGAATGGAGAGATATTATGAATAATTATATTGAAATAGCAAAAGAAAAAATGAATAAAGCAATTAGTAATTTATCTGATAGATTTACTTCTGTTAGAGCAGGTAGGGCTAATCCTAATATGCTTGATGATGTTTATGTTCCATATTATGGGAATCCTACTCAATTAAAACAAGTTGCTACTATTTTTGTTCCTGAGGCTAGACAAATAAGTATAAAGCCTTATGATAAAACTTTATTGAGTGCTATTGAAAAGGCTATTTTTGAAGCCAATTTAGGACTTACTCCTAATAATAATGGTGAGGTTGTTTTTATTTCTGTTCCACCACTTACTGAGGAAAGAAGAAAAGAATTGGTAAAACAAGTAAAAGAGTATGCAGAAGAAGGTAGAATAGCAATCAGAAATATAAGAAGAGATATTTTAGAGGACATAAAAAAGGATGATTTATCTGAGGATTTAGAAAAAAAATATTCTGAGGATGTTCAAGAAATAGTTAATGATTTTAATAAGAAAATAGAAGAATTAACTAAAGAAAAAGAAAAAGAATTGATGGAAATATAATAATTTATTTATTATATTTTTTTTATTATGTTCTTATTGAATTACGAACAGGTGTTTGATATAATATTTTTGAGATGATAGAATGGAAAATATTATATTACATATAGATGTTAATAATGCTTTTTTGTCATGGACAGCTGTTAAATTGTTACATGATGGGTATAAAGTTGATATTAGAAATATTCCTGCCGTTATAGGAGGAGATGAAAAGAATAGAACAGGAATTGTTCTTGCTAAGAGTATACCTGCTAAAAAGATGGGTATAAGATCTGCTATGACTTTGTTTCAAGCTAAGAAGATTTGTCCTAATATAAGTGTTTTTCCTCCTGATTATAAGTATTATTCTAAAATGAGTAGGATGTTGTTTGATTATTTATTTGCGTTTTCACCTGATATAGAGATTGCTTCAATCGATGAGTGCTATATGGATTATACTAAGGTTAAAGGTTTATATGGTGATGAGGTTTCATTTGCTAATAGATTAAGAAAAGAAATAAAAGAAAAATTTGGCTTTACTGTTAATGTTGGAATTGCTAATAATAAATTGTGTGCAAAGATGGCGTCTGATTTTTTAAAACCTGATAGGACACATACTTTGTATTTTAATGAAATAAAAGAAAAGATGTTTCCTCTTTCAATTGATGAATTATTTGGTGTTGGTAAAAGCACTGCTGATAAATTAAAAATGTTAGGAATAAATACAATTTCTGATCTTGCTAATTTTGATCCTAATAGTTTGAAAAGGATCTTTAAAAAACAGGCTATACCACTTATAGAAAGAGCAAATGGAATTGATAATAGTATAGTTGATTCTTCATTTAATTTTCCTAAGGGAATAAGTAATGAAATTACTTTGTCATCTGATGTTAATTCAGCAAATGTTTTAAAAGATAAATTATTTTCTCTTTCACAATATGTATCAAATAGAATAAGAAAAGAAAAAAAATATGCTAGTGTTGTTTGTTTGATTCTTAAAAATAGTTTTTTTAATAGAACTACTCATCAAAAGAAACTTAAGAATCCTATTAATTCATATTCTGATATTTATAGGGAGGTATGTAGTATATTTGATAAGTTTTATAATGGTGAAGATATTAGGCTTATAGGTATAAGACTTGATGGTTTGGTGAATGAGGTTAATTATCAAACTTCTTTGTTTGAAAATTCTAATTCTGATGATTTAAAAATTGATCGTGTTATGGATCAAATAAATGAAAAGTATGGTAAAAATATTATAAAGAGAGCTGAATATATTGATTTAAATAGAAAGTGATATATGTTATTATATTATTGGAGGATATATGAAAAATGTAAGAGATTTTGATTTGAATAATAAAGTGGTTTTGTTGAGATGTGATTTTAATGTTTCTATAAAGGATGGAAAGATATTAGATGATACCAGGATTGTTAATAGTTTGGAGACTATAAAGTATATTTTAAATAATAATGCTAAATTGGTGGTGCTTTCTCATCTTGGAAAAGTTAAGACTGATGATGAAAAAAAAGACAAATCTTTAAGAATAGTTTATTTAAGACTTAAAGAATTACTGGGAGATGTTGTTAGTTTTGTTCCTTTTACTAGAGGTAAAGAGGTGGAGATGAGTATTTCTAATATGGAGAATGGCTCTATGTTATTGATTGAAAATACTAGATTTGAAGATATAGATATGATGAAGGAAAGCAAGTGTGATATGGAACTTTCTAAGTATTGGGCATCTTTAGGAGATATATTTATTAATGATGCTTTTGGTACTCTTCATAGAAAACATGCTTCTAATTATGGGATTTCTTTGTTTTTGGATAGTGGAATTGGTTTTTTAGTAGAAAAAGAATTAAGAGAATTGGATAGATTAGATAATCCTAGTAGACCATATGTTGTTATAATGGGTGGTTCTAAGGTCTCAGATAAGATTAAAGTTATTGATGCTTTGATTAAAAAAGTTGATTATCTATTAATAGGAGGTGCTATGGCTAATACTTTTGTTAAGGCTTATGGCTATGATATTGGATCTTCTATGTACGAAAAAGATTCTATTTCTTATTGTGAAAATTTGTTAAATGATTATAAGGATAAAATAATATTGCCTGTTGATAGTTATGGTTCTAATGATTTAGATTTACCAAAAGTTTTAGAAGAGTGTGGTAGTTATTCTAAATCATTTAAGGCATTTGATATAGGGAAAAAAACAATAGATTTATTTTGTGATAAGTTAAAAGGTGCTTCTTGTGTATTTTGGAATGGACCACTTGGTGTTTATGAAAATGAAAATTATTATTATGGTACTAAGAAAATTATGGAGTATATTTGTAACAATGATTGTTATAGTATTTTAGGTGGAGGAGATATTGTTACATGTTGTAAATTGTTTGGTTTGGATAAAAAGATTAGTTATATTTCTACAGGTGGAGGGGCTTCCTTGGAGTATTTAGTTGATAAAAATTTGCCTGGTTTGGTTAATATAGGAGAGTAGTATGAATAAGTTAGTAGTTTTAAATAATAAGATGTATTTAGATTATAGTGATATTAAAGATTATATTTTTAAGATGAAGGATATTATAAGAAGAGATTTAGATGTTGTTATTTGTCCTAGTAGTATTTTTATTCCGTTTTTTAGTGGAAAATATGATTTTTTATTAGGGGCACAAAATATTGCTGGAAAACCTGCTACTGGAGAAATTTCAGGGTTACAGTTGAAGTCAGTAGGGGTTAAATATGCGATTGTTGGTCATATGGAGAGAAGAATAAATTTTAATGAAACTAATCAAATAATTAATATGAAGATAAAAGATGCTTTAGATAATGGTATTACGCCTATTGTTTGTTTAGGAGATACTTTAGAACAGAGGGAATGTAAGAAGACACAAGATGTAATTGTTAAACAATTAAGGGAATGCCTTAGAGGAGTTGACGTAAAGGAGGATATTATTTTTGCTTATGAACCATGCTGGGCAATTGGTACTGATGTTATTCCGAGTAATGAAGATATTTCTTCAGTTGTTGATATGATTAAAAATGCAATTTTTAGAGTACATGGCGTTAAAATAAGGGTTTTATATGGTGGTAGTGTTGATGAAAGTAATATTAAAGTATTAGAAAAGATAAAAAATTTGGATGGTTATTTGATTGGAAGAGCTGGTATTTATCCAGATAAAATTAAAAAAATTATGGATTATATAAAATGATTCGACAAAAAAAGATAAAAATAACCCTAGAAAGTAATCTTATTTTGTAGTAAAATTATACTTGCGTGGTAGTAAACGAAGGGAGAAGATATGAAGAATATAAGATTACTACTTATCGATGATAATGTTGAATTAATTGATATGGTAAAGGAGTATTTTAGTAGTCACGCAAGTATTAAAGTAGTAAAAGAGGCTCATGACGGAGAAGAAGGTTTAAATTATATATTAAATAATCAAGATGCTTTTGATGTTATGCTTTTGGATTTAATTATGCCAAAGAAAGATGGTATTAGTGTTTTAGAGGAAATGAAGAAGCATAATATTTTTAAAAAGACTATTGTTTTAACTTCTTATAACACCCAAGATATGATTAGAAAGGTTTCTGATTTTGGTGTTAATTATTTTATGCTTAAGCCTTTTGATTTAGATGAACTAGAAAAGAGAATCTTACAATTATCTAGTAATGTTGATTATAGTTGCGAGAATAAGGTAATTGATTTATATAAACATAATTTACAAATTTCAATTACTAATATTTTACATGAATTAGGTGTACCTTCACATATTAAAGGATACCAATATATAAGGGAAGGAATTTCTATAGTATATGATAATCCTGATATTGTTGGTGGTATTACTAAGGAGTTATATCCTGAGATTGCTAATAAATTTGATACTACTGTTTCGAGAGTTGAAAGAGCTATTAGACATGCTATAGAAGTTAGCTGGAATAGAGGTAGTTGGGATTTAATGGAGGATATATTTGGTCATAGTGTTGATATTGATAAGGCCAAACCTACTAATTCTGAATTTATTGTAACTATAGCGGATAAGTTAAGATTGGAATTTAGAAAAGTTGTAGTATAAAGAATATTTTAAATATTCTTTTTTTATTTGATTGACTCTTTTTTTATTCTGATTTATACTTAAACTAGATATAAATGATAGGAGAGTACAATATATGGAACGAAAAATTAATAATGAGTTACGAAAATGGAAGAATGACACTAATAAGAAGCCTTTGCTATTGTATGGTATACCTGGATGTGGAAAGACTTATTCTGTTTTAGAATTTGGAAAAGAAGAATATAAAAATACAATTTATTTTGATTGCTTTAATAATTTAGAACTTTCATATGTATTTGAAAAGAATAATACTGTTGATAAGTTAATAAGAGGACTTTCTGCTATTTCATTAGAAACAATTATGAAAGAGGAAACATTAATTGTTTTTGATAATGTTAATGAAAAGATTTTTAATGCCGTTAAGAAATTGTTTAATTTTCCTATGTTATATAATATTGTTATGATTACTAGTTCTTTATCTTTTGTGAAAAAGAGTACTGGTAATGATTTTATGATGAAAAAGATGGGGTTAGTTAGTTTTGATGAGTATTTAAAATTTATTGGCAAAGAGCAATTGATTGATTTCATAAAGGATTCATTTAAAAATGATAAACCTATGCCTTTTCATTCTTTAGCTATGGAGGCATATAATGACTTTGTTTTGACTGGTGGATATCCTAATGCTATTGTTTCTTATAATGATAATAAAAATTATTATATTTTAAATTCTGTTCATGATAGAAATATTAAGGTTATAAATAATGAACTTTTAAAGATTGATAATTTAATAAATATAAGAAGAAGTATTGAACTTTTAAATAATGTTTCTATACAATTACTTAAAGATAATAAAAAATTTATGTATGGTCTTATAAAAAGTGGTGCTAGGGCCAAAGATTATGATGATTCGATTAAGTTTTTAGAGGATAATAATATAATTATAAAAAGTTGTAAAGTTTCAGAGTTAACTTCTCCTCTTAGTAAGATAAAAGATACTGATAGTTTTAAATTGTATTATAATGATTCGGGAATTTTATATAAGAAGATGAATGTTAGTGCTAATAGATTATTTACTAACAATAAGTTATTAGAAATACTTTATGAAAATAATGTTGTTTCTGTACTTAATTATAACGGTTTTAATATTTATTATTATCATTCTGATGGAAAGGCATATATTGATTTTGTTATTCAAACTAGAACTGGAAAGATTATACCTATAGAGCTTGTTAAGGAAGATTTTAATACAAAGTCTAAGAGTCTTGGACTTGCTTTAAATAAATATAATTTAAGTTTTGCTATCAGATTTACTACTGATAATTTTAAGTATAAAAATAATGTTAAATATGTTCCTTATTATGCTGCTTTTTGTATAAATGAGGGTATGTAATATGGTAAGAAAGAAAAAAGTAATACTTGCTGTTTTAGATGGCGTTGGCTATAGGAAAGAACGTTATGGTAATGCTTTAGCTAATGCATATATGCCTAATTTTAATTCTTTTATTAATGATTTTCCAAATAGTTTATTGGTAGCAAGTGGTAGTAGTGTAGGGCTTCCTAAAGGGCAGATGGGTAATAGTGAAGTTGGACATCTTACTATAGGGGCTGGTAGGGTTGTTTTGCAACCTTTGGTTAGAATTAATAAAAGTATAAGTACAAAAGAGTTTTTTAAGAATAGAAATTTAATTAGTATGTTTGATCATGTTAATAATAATGATTCAAAATTACATATTTTTGGTTTGCTTTCTGATGGTGGAATACATTCTCATATTGATCATATTTTAGCTTTGCTTAAGGCTTGTAAAATGAATGGTGTAAAAAAAGTTTATGTTCATGTTTTTACTGATGGTAGAGATACTAAATATAATGTTTGTTTAAAATATATTAAGAAATTAGATTCTTATATGAAATTTCATAAGATAGGAAAAATAGCTACTATTTGTGGAAGATATTTCGCTATGGATAGAGAAGAAAAATGGGATAGAGTTAAGATGGCATATGATGCTATTAGTAATAATATTGGTAAACATTATAAGTCTTACTATGATGCTGTTAATGATTCTTACGCTGCTAATATTTATGACGAATTTATAGAACCTATTGTTTTAGATAGTAGTGGAATGGTAGCTGATAATGATGGAATAATTATGGCTAATTTTAGGCCAGATAGAATAGTAGAAATTCTTAAGTGTTTTTCTCCTTGTTTTAGTTCTTTTAAAGTGAATGATTATTCTAATCTTAAAGTAGCTACTATGATGAGTTGCGATAGCTTAGATTGTGTTAATATATTTGAGAATGAAAATGTTAATAATACTTTAGGAGAGGTTTTATCTAACCATGGTTATATGTCTTTAAGGATATCAGAGGTTAGTAAGTTTCCTCATGTTACTCATTTTTTTGATGGTGATAAGGATGTTGATTTTCCTAATACTGATAAAATCAGGATAGACGGACAAGATGTAAGTACTTTTGATTTGGCACCAGGTATGAGTTCAGAGATTGTTACTGATAAAATTATTAGTACTGATAAGTATGATTTTATATTTGTTAATTTTCCTAATGGTGATATGGTTGGACATACTGGTAATTATAAAGCATGTATTGACGGTTTGGAAACTGTTGATATTTGTTTGGGAAAATTATATAAATATGCTATTGATAATGATTATCTACTTATTATAGTAGCGGATCATGGTAATGCTGAGGAAATGAAAGATAAACGAGGTAATCCTATTACTACTCATACTACTAATAAAGTAAGAATGATTGTATGTGATAAAACTTTAAATGTTAGTAATGGAACTCTTGCGGATATAGCACCTTCAATACTTAGGATTTGTAATATAGATATTCCTAAAGATATGAGTGGTAATATTATTATTAAATAAATATTGATGATAGTGAAACACTTGACTTCACTATCTTTTTTTATTATAATATGTACCGTTTATTAAGGAGTGTTTGTATGGCGAATATAGGTAATGTTGATGACAAAATTAAAAGTTTAGTTATTGAAAGTTTTTTAAATTTACATAATTTATCAGAAACAGATATTGAAAAAATAGCTAATAAGTATAAATTAACTTGTGATGAAGTTATGGAGATTATTAATACTTGTGATTATAGTGATTCTAATGCTTTTGATGATTTTTGTGATTCTGATGATAATAAGTATAGTAATGAAGACAATTATGATGATTCTAAGGAACCTCTTTCAGATGGAATGGGTAGATATCTTAGAAGTATTGTAAAATATGGTATTTTAAGTACTGATGAGGAAATTAAATTGTTTTATCTATATAAGCATGATAATGATAAAAAAGCTTTTGAAAAGTTATATTGTTGTAATTTAAAGCTTGTAGTAAGTATAGCTAAAAGATATAAGAATAGTGGAATAGAACTTGAGGATTTAATACAAAGTGGTAATATTGGACTTTCTAATGCTATTGAAAGATTTGATATTGATAAGGGATTTAAACTTTCAACATATGCGACTTGGTGGATAAAACAGTCTATTGGTAGATATATAGCAGATAATTCTAGAACTATTAGAGTTCCTGTTTATTTTCATGACTTAGTATATAAGCTTAAACAATATGAAAAGAAATTTTTTGATGTTAATGGCAGATATCCTAGTGATGAAGAGATAATGAATCATTTAAATATTACTGAAGATAAACTTGGACAAGTAAAAAAAGCTGCTCAAAATACAAACCTTCTTTCTATTGATATGCCAATAGGAGAGGATAAAGATACTACTCTTGGAAATTTTATTCCTGATGATTTTTCTGTTTCGGATGTTGTTGATTATAGTTTTTTAAAAGATGATGTACAACAAGCTCTTAAGTGTTTGAATAAAAGAGAGAGGTTTGTTATTCTTAATAGATTTGGTTTTGTTGATGGTAGAGAAAAAACTTTGGAAGAAGTAGGAAATAAGTTGGGAGTTACAAGAGAAAGAGTAAGACAAATAGAATCAAAGGCTTTGAGAAAGTTAAGAAATAAAAATAATGTAAGATTATTGATAAATTATACAGGAATTGATGAAAAGGAAAAGGTTAGAACGAGAAAATATCGTTAGACAATAATGTTATTTGATTTTAATAATATATTGTTTATTGGAGAGTGTTTATATGGAAAACGTGAATAATATTGATGAAAGTGTTAAAATTTTTCTTATTAAAGATTTTTCGAATTTGAAAAAATTGTCCGAACAAAATATTAAAAAGATGGCAAAAAAATATGGATTAACTTATGAAGAGGTTATGACAGTTATTGATACTTATGTTTATAGTGATTTGAATAATATTACATATGATGATATAGATAACTTAGAATCTTCTTTGAATGGATTAAAAATGTATTTTAAAGCTATTTCAAAATTTGATGTTTTAAGTGCCGATGATGAGATTAAACTTTTTAATCTTTATAATAATAACAAAGATAAAAATGCTTTTAATAAATTATATTGTTGTAATTTAAAACTTGTAGTAAGTATAGCTAAGAAATATAAAGATAAAGGGGTAGAACTTGAGGATTTAATACAAAGTGGTAATCTTGGACTTATTAGGGCGGTCGAAATGTTTGATTATACTAGAGGATTTAGATTTTCTTCATATGCTGTTAAAACAATAAAATCTGATATTTTAAACTGTATTGCAGAAAATTCTAGAGTTGTTAGAGTTCCTTATGGTGTAAATTATTTGATATATAAAATTAGGCAATATGAGGGTGAGTTTTTAGAAACTAATAGTAGGTATCCTAGTGATGAAGAGATAATGAATCATTTAAATATTACAAGAAAAAGATTAGAATATATAAAGCAAATTGATCGAAATTTAGATACAGTTTCAATTAATACACCAGTTGGTGATACTGATGATCTTACTATTGAGGATTGTATTTCTGATGATTTTTCTCTTATTGATTTTATTGATTCTAGTTTTTTGACGGATGATATGAAAAAGACTTTAGAGTGTTTAGAAAGAAGAGAAAAGTTTGTAATTCTTAATAGATTTGGTTTTGTTGATGGTAGAGAAAAAACTTTGGAAGAAGTAGGAAACAAATTGGGAATTGGAAAAGAAATGGTAAGAATGATAGAAATAAACGCTTTAAAAAAGTTAAGAAAAAAGAATAATGCGAAATTATTGATGAGTTATGTAGGAATTGATGAAAAGGAAAAGGTTAGGACAAGATAATCTGTGAGGTGTCGTATGGTAAATGTAGGAAATATTGATGATAAAACTAAATTTTCAGTTATTGAGAGTTTTTTGGATTTGGAAAATTTATCTGTTGTAAATATTGAAAAAATAGCAAGTAAATATGGTTTAACTTATGATTGTGTTATGGCAATTATTAATGCTTATGATTATGGAGAAAGTGAAGCTGAAATTAAAACTAAATATGATTATAATTATGAATATGATAATAAAAGACATGCTCCAAGTGTTTTGAGTGTATATTATAAAAATATTTCAAAATATAATGTTTTAAGTGCTGATGAAGAAATAGCTTTATTTTATGAGTATAAAATTAATAACGATAAGAAGGCTTATGAAAAATTATATTGTTGTAATTTGAGGCTTGTAATAAGTATAGCTAAAAAATATATGGGTAGAGGAATAGAACTTGAGGATTTAATACAAAGTGGTAATATTGGTCTAGATTCTGCTATTAAAAGATTTGATATTAGTAGAGGACTTAAGTTATCGTCATATGCATCATGGTGGATAAAACAAGCTATTAGTAGATATATAGCGGATAATTCTAGAACTATTAGAGTCCCTGTACATTTAAGTGATCTTGTTTATAAGTTTCAACAATTTCAATATAAATTTTTTGAGGATAACAATAGATTTCCTAGTGATGATGAGGTAATGGTTTATTTGAATATTAAGGAAACAACATTATGTAATTTGAAAAGAGCATCTGAATCAAGTATTACTTCTATTGATACACCAATTGCTGATACTGATGATTGTGTATTTGGAGATGTAATTCCTGATGATTTTTCTCTTGAGGAGTTTGTTGAGCCTGTCTTTTTGAAAGATGATATGCAGAAAGCTTTGAAATGTTTAGATGAAACTGAAAAGTATATAATTCTTAATAGATTTGGTTTTGTTGATGGCATTGGAAAAACTTTAGAAGAAATAGGAAATGAGATGGGAATTACAAGAGAAAGGGTAAGACAAATACAAAATAGAGCATTAAAAAGACTTAGAAGAAATAGTACAAGATTATTGATGAGTTATGTAGGAATGGATGAAAATGGAAAGGTTAAAGTAAAAAAATTTTATTAGATATGGAAAATAAAAATAATACTTTGATTTCTTCTGTTAGAAAAGCTTTGAATTTTTCTAATCTTGATGATGATTTTTTTAGACAAATTAATACTATATCTAGAGATTATGGTGTTGATGTTGATGATGTTTTAAATGCATTTAATATTCTTACTTTTGATGATAAAAGTACTGATTCTTTTGATGATGATTCTATGGATTTGATTAAAAATTATTTGAATAATGTTTCAAATTTTGGTTTGTTATCTTTTGAAGAAGAGTGTTCTCTTTCATTTATGTATCAAAATTATCATGATAAGAAAGCTTATGATAAGTTGATTTGTTGTAATTTGAAACTTGTAGTAAGTATAGCTAAGAAGTATAGTGGTAGAGGAGTAGATCTTGAGGATTTAATACAAAGTGGTAATATTGGTCTTATTAATGCTGTTGAAAGGTTTGATTATACTAGGGGTTTTAAATTTTCTACTTATGCTACATATTTGATTAAAAAAGAGATTTTTAGTTTATTATCTTCTCAGAGTTCTGGATTGAATCTAACTCCAAGATATTATTTTGGTGTTAATAAGTATAATAAATTTATATCTCAATATGAACTTGTTAATGGAAATGCTCCAGATGATAATGAAATTATGAATGGTTTAAATATTAAAGAGGGAAAATTAAAACTTATTAAAGATATAATTACAAATTTTAGTTTTGTTTCTTTTGATGCACCTTTACGTGAAGATGATACTGATAACTTGTATGATTGTGTTGATAATAAATTAGATATTAATGAGATTGTAGAGGCTAATGATTTAAGTAATAATATAGATAATATTTTGCAGTTTTTAACTGAAAGAGAAAAATTTGTAATTATGTCTCGTTTTGGTTTTGGTGATAATGTTCCTAAAACTTTAGAGAAAATAGGAAAGGAACTTGGTGTTACTAGAGAAAGAGTTAGAGTAATTGAAAAAAATGCTTTAGAGAAATTAAGAAATAGATCTAGTATAGAATTGTTAAAGGATTATATAAATATTTCAAAATTGGATGATGATTATTCTATAAAAAGATCAAGATAACTAAAATTTATGATTTTGGTTATTTTTTTTGAAAAAAATCATAAATTTTCTTGATTTTCATATGATTATATGATATTATTGTAGCGTTATGACTGCAATGATGTGCAAGGTTGCTGATACACCAGGTTGAGTTGCTGTTGTGTATTGGGTTTTTGCTCGGAGCAAGTCTATACTAGATATAGGCGAAGGGAGGAAGAAAAATGTCAAATATCAAAGTTCGTATAAGATTAACTTCTTATGATCACAGAATTCTTGATAATGCAGCTTTAAAAATAGTTGAAACTGCTAAAAGAATTGGGGCACAAGTTAGTGGACCAGTACCTCTTCCAACAGATGTTGAAAAGGTTACAATATTAAGAGCTGTTCATAAGTATAAAGATTCTCGTGAACAATTTGAGACTCGTACTCATAAAAGATTAATTGATATTAAAAATCCTAGTAAAGAAACATTGGATGCATTACAACGTTTAGATTTACCTAGTGGTGTTAATATCCAAATAAAACAATTTTAAAAAATAAAGAAGGAGAAAGAAAATGAAAGGAATCTTAGGTAGAAAAATAGGAATGACTCAAGTTTTCGGAAAAGATGGAAAACTAGTTCCTGTTACTGTTATCGAAATTGAACCTAACGTTGTTACTCAAGTTAAAACAATTGAGAATGATGGTTATGAAGCTGTTCAATTAGGATATGATAACATTCGTGAAAAACTTAGTAATAAAGCACTAAGTGGTCACACAAATAAAGCAAATACTGCTCCTAAGCGCTTCTTAAAAGAAATTCGTGGAGTAGAAATCAGTAATTATACTCTAGGTCAAGAAGTATGCGCTGATTTATTCGAAGCAGGAGAAATCGTTGACGTTACTGGAATCAGTAAGGGAAAAGGTTATCAAGGTGTTATTAAGAAAAATAATCAACATCGTGGACCAATGGGACATGGTTCAAAATATCATAGAGGTGTAGGTTCTTTAGGAACTATGCTTCCAAAGAGAGTATTAAAAGGTAAAGCATTACCAAGTCATATGGGTGCTGAACAAGTTACTATCCAAAATTTAGAAATTATTAAAGTTGATATGGAAGATAATTGTATTTTAGTAAAGGGAAGTATTCCTGGAGCTAAGAAATCTTTAGTTGTTATTAAATCAGCTGTTAAGACAGGTGATAAAAAGGAAGCTTTTGATTTAATTTCTTATGTAACTGAAACACCTGAAACTGTTTCAGAGAATGTTACAGCTGAAACTGAATCATCACAAGAATAATTATACTAAAAGATAGTTATTGCGATGAAAGGAGAATATAGTTTATGAAGTTAGAACTTTTAAATCAAAATGGTGAAAAAATTAAAGATATACAATTAGAAAAAGAAATTTTTGGAATAGAACCTAATGACAAGGTATTAAAGGATGCAATCGTTTTAGCACAAGCATCACTTAGACAAGGAACTGCTAAAGCAAAAACTAGAGCTGAAGTTTCTGGTGGTGGAAGAAAACCATGGAAACAAAAAGGAACAGGAAATGCTCGTCAAGGATCAATTAGAGCTGTTCAATGGGTTGGAGGCGGAATTGCTTTCGGACCAGTTCCTAGAAGTTATAGTAAAAAACAAAATAAAAAAGAAAGAAGATTAGCTTTAAAATCTGCTTATGCATATAGAGTTAATTCTAATAGTTTAATAGTTGTAGATAAGTTAGAACTTTCTACACCAAAAACTAAAGAAATGGTTAATGTTTTAAAACAACTTAAAGTTGAAAATGATAAAGTATTAATTATTGTTAAAGAATACAGTGAAAATGTTATTTTAGCTGCTCGTAATCTTCAAAATGTTGTTTTAGCTACTGCTAATGAAGTTGGAGTATTAGATTTAATGGCTGCTAAAAAAATAATAGTTGAAAATGCTGCATTTGAAGAAATAAAGGAGGTGCTTAAATAATGAATACTAAATATTTAGAAATCATAAAGGCACCAGTTGTTACTGAAAAGGCTGCAGTTGAAGCTGAAAATAATAAGTATAGTTTCTATGTAGATCCTAAAGCTAACAAAACTGAAATTAAATTAGCAATCGAAAAACTATTTAATGTTAAAGTTTTAGATGTTAGAACAATTAATGTTCATCCAAGAAAGAAAAGAGTAGGACGTTATACAGGTCTTACTAATCGTAGAAAAAAGGCAATTGTTACTTTGGAAAAAGGTCAAACAATTGAGTTAGGGTAAGGAGGAATAAATAATGGCTATCAGAAATTATAAACCTACTACTAATGCTAGAAGAGGTATGAGTACTTTAATTAATGATGAAATTACATCTAATAAGCCTGAAAAAAGTTTACTTTCAACTTTAACTCATAAAGCTGGACGTAATAATCAAGGTAAAATTACAGTAAGACATCAAGGTGGCGGTGCTAAAAGAAAATATCGTATTATTGATTTTAAGAGAAATAAATTTGATATTGAAGGTACAGTTGCTACTATCGAATATGATCCAAACAGAAGTGCTAATATTGCTTTAGTAAATTATGTTGATGGAGAAAAAAGATATATTATTGCACCTAAGGGATTAAAGGTTGGCATGAAGATTGTTTCTTCTGCTAATGCAGATATTAAAGTTGGTAATACTTTACCAATTCAAAATATTCCTGAAGGTACTATAATTCATAACGTTGAACTTCAACCAGGAAAAGGTGGAGAATTAGCAAGATCTGCTGGTGCTTCTGCTCAAATACTTGGTAGAGAAGGAAAATATGTTTTGATTAGATTAACTTCTGGTGAAGTTAGAAGAGTTCTTGGAACTTGTTTAGCTACAATTGGTGAAGTTGGAAATGAAGATTATTCATTAGTAAAATTAGGAAAAGCTGGACGTAAAAGACATTTAGGAATTAGACCTACAGTTCGTGGTTCTGTTATGAACCCTAATGACCATCCACATGGTGGTGGTGAAGGTAAAGCACCAGTAGGTAGAAGTGGTCCAATGACTCCTTGGGGTAAACCTGCACTTGGTTATAAAACAAGAAAGAAAAAAGCGTCAGACAAACTTATTGTACGTCGTAGAAATGCTAAATAGGAAAGGATTGATAGAAAATGGCTAGAAGTATTAAAAAAGGACCTTATGTATTTAATAGATTATTTGATAAGGTTCAAAAAATGAATGAATCTGGAAAAAAAGAAGTAATAAAGACTTGGTCTCGCCGTTCAACAATTTTTCCTGATTTCATAGGACATACATTTGCAGTACATAATGGAAAAGATTTTATTCCTGTATATGTTACTGAAGATATGGTTGGACATAAACTTGGAGAGTTTGCTTTAACTCGTAAGTTTGGTGGACATGGAAATAAAGATAAAAAATAATCAAGGGAGGAATAAGACATGGATGTAAAAGCTATTGCTAAAAGCGTAAGAATCAGTCCAATTAAGATTCGCCTTGTAGTTGATTTAGTTCGTGGCAAGAACGTTGATGAAGCATTGAATATTTTAAGTAATTATAATAGCAAATCTGCTAGAGTTGTTAAAAAAGTTGTTGACTCTGCAGTAAGTAATGCTGTTAATAATAATAAATTAGATAAAACTAAGCTTTATATTAAAGAAGCTAGAGTTGATCAAGCACCAACATTAAAAAGAAGGGTACCAGGATCACGTGGTTCTATTGATAAATTTTATCATAGACAATCACATGTTATCATTGTGGTATCAGAAAGATAATAGGAGGTTTATTTATGGGACAAAAAGTTAATCCAACAGGACTAAGAATTGGAGTTAATAAAAATTGGGAATCAAGATGGATCGCTCCTAAAAAAGATATTGCTAAATATATAAGTAATGATATTAAAATCAGAGAATATTTAGATAAAGTTTTAAAAGATGCTGGTGTATCTAAGATTGAAATAGAAAGAACTTCTAAAAAATGTGAAGTTATTATTCATACTTCTAAACCTGGTGTTGTTATCGGACGTGGCGGAGAAGAAATTGGAAAATTAAAACAAAAATTATCAAAATTAGTTGATGAAGATGTTCAAGTATCAATTATGGACGTTAAAAATGTAGATTTAAATGCAACATTAGTTGCTCAATCTATTGCTAAACAAATTGAGTCTAGAGCACCATTCAGAGCTGCTCAAAAGAAAGCTATCAGAACTACAATGAAAGCTGGAGCTAAGGGAGTTAAAATTTTAATTTCTGGAAGATTAAATGGTGTAGAAATGGCTAGAGCTGAAAGATATTCAGAAGGTAATGTACCACTTCAAACAATTCGTGCTGATATAGATTACGGGTTTGCTGAAGCTTTAACTACTTATGGAAAATTAGGTATTAAAGTTTGGATTTATAAGGGTGAAATTTTACCTTCTAAATCATCTAGTAAAAAAGGAGGTAATTAATTATGTTAATACCGTCTAGAACAAAATATAGAAGAGTTCATAGAATCAAATATGAAGGAAAAGCAAAAGGAAATACTGAACTTCATTTTGGTGACTATGGATTAGTTGCTAAAGAAGGAGCTTGGATTACTAATAATCAAATCGAAGCTGCTCGTATTGCTATGACACGTTATATGAAACGTGGTGGAAAAGTATGGATTAATATTTTTCCTCATATGCCTAAAACTGCTAAACCACTAGAAGTTCGTATGGGATCTGGAAAAGGTGCTGTAGATAAATGGGTTGCAGTTGTAAAAGAAGGAAAGATTATGTTTGAAATAGCAGGTGTTCCCGAAGAAGTTGCAAGAGAAGCTTTAAGACTTGCATCACATAAATTACCAATTAAAACTAAATTTATAAAAAAAGAAGATAAGGGTGGTGAAAACGCATGAAGTTAGAAGAGTTAAGAAAATTATCTGTTGAAGAATTAAACCAAAAAATTAAAGAATCTAAAGAAGAATTATTTAATTTGCGTTTTCAACAAGCTACTGGAAATCTTGAAAAACCAGCAAGACTAAGAGAACTAAGAAAACAAGTTGCGAAGATGAAAACTATCATTCGTGAACGCGAGTTAGAGAAGTAGGAGGATAACATATGAAAGATACTGTTAAAAAAGAATTCGTTGGTAGAGTTGTAAGCGACAAAAATGATAAAACTATTACTGTATTAGTAGAAACATATAAGAAACATCCTAAATACGGTAAAAGAGTTAAATATAGTAAAAAATATACTGCTCATGATGAGACTAATAAAGCTAAAGTTGGAGATAAGGTAAGAATAGTTGAAACTAGACCTTTATCTAAGACTAAAAGATTCTATTTAGCTGAAGTAGTTGAAAAAAGAGTTGTATTATAGTACTAAGGAGGAATAGACATGGTTCAACAAGAAACACGTTTAAAAGTTGCTGATAACTCAGGAGCTCGTGAAGTATTAGTTATTAGAGTACTTGGTGGAAGTAAAGTTAAATTTGGTAATATTGGTGATGTAGTAGTTGCTACAGTAAAAAAAGCTATACCTAATGGTACAGTTAAAAAAGGTAAAGTTGTTAAAGCTGTTATAGTAAGATCTGTTCAAGGTGTAAGAAGAGATGATGGATCTTATATTAAATTTGATGATAATGCATGTGTATTAATTAAAGATGATAAATCACCTGTTGGTACTCGTGTATTTGGTCCAGTTGCTAGAGAATTACGTGATAGAGATTATATGAAGATCGTTTCTTTAGCAAAAGAAGTATTATAGGAGGATGTTATGAAACTAAAAGTTGGAGACAAAGTTAGAGTAATGGTTGGAAAAGATAAAGGAAAAGAAGGCAAAATTACTCATACATTTAAAGATGAAAATAAAGTTATCATTGAAGGTATCAATTTAGTAAAGAAACATAAGAAACCTAATAATGCTAATGAAACTGGTGGAATTATTGAAACTGAAGCTAAGATTGATGCTTCTAACGTAATGATAATTGATAAAAAAACAAATAAACCTACAAGAATTTATCATGATGTTGATTCTAAAACAAATAAAAAAGTTAGAGTGAGTAAAGCTCACGAAAAACTTGATTAATTGGAAGGAGGGTAATATATGAACCGCCTAAAAGAAAAATATGTAAAGGAAATCGTTCCTAGTTTAAAAGAAAAATTCAATTATAAATCAGTTATGCAAGTACCAAAACTTGAAAAGATAGTTATTAATATTGGTGCTGGTGATGCTTCTCATAATTCAAAATTATTGGAAGCATGCGTTAATGATTTATTAACTATTACTGGACAAAGACCAGTAGTTACAAAAGCTCATAAATCAATAGCAGGTTTTAAACTTCGTGAAGGTCAACATGTTGGTTGTAAAGTAACTTTAAGAGGAGAAAATATGTATACTTTCTTAGATAAGTTAATTTCTGTTTCACTTCCACGTGTTAGAGATTTTAGAGGTTTATCACCAAAAGCATTTGATGGAAGAGGAAATTATACTATTGGAATTAAAGAACAATTAGTATTTCCAGAAATTGAATTTGATAGTGTTGTAAAGGTAAGAGGTATGGATGTAGTATTAGTTACTACTGCTAATTCTAATGATGAAGCTTATGAATTATTAAAAGAATTAGGAATTCCTTTTAGAAAGTAATCGGAGGAAATTATGGCTAAGAAGAGTATGATAGCGAAAGCTAATAAAACACAAAAATTTAAAGTACGTGAGTATACTCGTTGTAATAGATGTGGTAGACCTCATGGTGTACTTAGAAAATATGGTCTTTGTCGTATTTGCTTTAGAGAATTGGCAAGTAAGGGACAAATTCCTGGAGTAAAAAAATCAAGTTGGTAACAGGAAAAGGAGGAATTTATTATGGTAGTAACAGATCCAATTGCAGATATGCTTACAAGAATTCGTAATGCTAATGCAATGAAATATAAAGAAGTATCAATGCCTGTATCAAAAGTTAAAGTTGAAATTGCTAAAATATTAAAAAACGAAGGTTTTGTTGAAGATTATAAAGTTGAAGATGGTATTCTTACTTTGACTTTAAAATATACAAGTAAAAAAGAAAGGGTTATAACTGGACTTAAACGTATTTCTAAACCAGGATTAAGAGTTTATGCTAAAAATGATGAAATACCAAAAGTATTAAATGGTTTTGGTATAGCTATCGTTTCTACTTCTAAAGGTATTATGACTGATAAAGAAGCTAGAAAAGAAAATCTTGGTGGCGAAGTAATGGCTTATATCTGGTAATAGGTGATAACTATGAGTCGTATAGGAAATAGAATTTTAGCAATTCCTGAAAATGTTACAGTTAATGTAAATGATAATTTAGTTACTGTAAAAGGAGCTAAGGGTGAATTAAGTTTACCTGTTAATAGTTTAGTTTCAGTAGAAGTTAAAGATAATACAGTTGTTGTTACTAGAAAAAATGAAACAATTCCTGCTAAACAAATTCATGGAACTACTAATGCTAACATTCATAATATGTTAGTTGGTGTTTCAGAAGGCTATACAAAAGGACTTGAAATTGTTGGTGTTGGTTACAAATTTATTCTTAAAGGTGATAAGTTAGTAATTAATGCTGGGTATTCTCATCCAGTTGAACTTGAAATTCCTAATGGTATTAAAGTAGAAGCTAAGAGTAATACTGAAATTTCTTTATCTGGATGTGATAAAGTTTTAGTAGGAGAATTTGCGGCTGATGTTCGTAAGGTAAGAAAACCTGAACCATATAAAGGAAAAGGTATTCGTTATGCTGGTGAACATATAAGACGTAAGGAAGGTAAAAAGGCTAAATAGTAGGTAGGAGGATAAGTATGATAAGAAAAGAATCACGCAATGAAATGCGTTTAGTAAGACATGAGAGAATTAGAAAACAAATTAGTGGTACTAAAGATATACCAAGACTTAGTGTTTATCGTTCAAATAAAAATATTTATGCTCAACTAATTGATGATGAAAATGGCGTTACTTTAGCTAGTGCATCTTCTTTAAATATGGAAGGAAACAACAAGGAAATAGCTGCAAAAGTAGGAGAAGCAATTGCTGATTTAGCAAAAAAGAAAAAAATTACAAAAGTTGTATTTGATCGTGGAGGATATCTTTATCATGGACGTGTAGCTGCTTTAGCAGATGCTGCTCGTTCTAAAGGTTTAGAATTCTAGTAGGAGGATAACATGGAAAAGAAAAAGTTTAATAAACCTGCTAAAACTCTAGATGAAATAATTTTAGATACTAAGGCTGTTGTAAAAGTTACAAAAGGTGGTCGTCAAAGAAGATTTCAAGCTGTTGTTTTAGTTGGAGATAAGAAAGGTCTTGTAGGATTAGGAACTGGTAAGGCTAATGAAATATCTGAAGCAGTTAAAAAAGCAAGACAAGAAGCTAATAAAAATGTAGTTAGAATTCCTGTAGTTGAAGGAAGAACAATTCCACATGAAATAGTTGGTGTTAAAGGTGCAACAAGAGTTGTAATCAAACCAGCAACAGCAGGTACTGGATTAGTAGCTGGTGGAGCTGTAAGATCAGTTCTTGAAATTGCTGGATACCATGACATTATTTCTAAATCACTTGGTTCTAGAACAAAGATTAATATGGCTAGAGCTACACTTAGTGCATTACAATCATTAAAAACAATTGATGAAGTTTGTGAAGCACGTGGAAAATCTAAAGAGGAGATATTAGGATAATGGAATTACATGAATTAAAGAAAAACGAAGGTGCTACTTTCTCTCGTAAAAGAGTTGGTCGTGGTACTGGTAGTGGTTTAGGAAAAACAAGTGGAAAAGGTCAAAAAGGACAAAAATCAAGAAGTGGAGCTTCAATTAATCCAGTTTTTGAAGGTGGACAATCACCATTATATAGAAGACTACATAAAAGAGGATTTTCTAATGCTCAATTTAAAATTAGATATGCTTCAATAAATGTTGAAGATTTAAATGTATTTAATGATGGAGATATAGTTACTCCTGAATTATTAAAAGAAAATGGTATTGTTAAAAAACAATTATCAGGTATTAAAGTATTAGGAAATGGTACTTTAAATAAAAAATTAACAGTTAGAGCTCATAGATTTAGTTCTAGTGCTTTAAAGAAGATTGAAGAATCAGGAAGTAAAGCTGAGGTGATTTAAGATGTTTAAGATTCTTAAACAACTATTCACTAAAAAGAATAAGGATATAAGAAAAAGATTATATTTTACAATAGCAGTTTTAACAATATTTATTATTGGTACTACTATTGAAGTTCCTGGCACACAATCTATTACTAAAAATTTAGGCTTTTTAGAGTTACTTAATGTTATGGGTGGAGGTGCCTTAAAGAATTTTTCTATATTTGCTTTAGGGGTTTCACCTTATATCACTGCTTCCATTATAATTCAATTATTAGAAATGGATATTATACCTTATTTTTCTGAACTTGCTAAACAAGGACATACTGGACAACAAAAGTTAAATCAAATCACAAGATATGTTGGTATTGTATTTGCTTTTATTCAAGGTTATGCTATGAGTTATGCATTTCTTGGTAAAAATTTTGGTGTTTTAGGATATTTGGAAGTAGCATTAATAATGACTGCTGGTACAGCATTCTTATTATGGCTAGGTGATCAAGTAACACAAAAAGGTTTAGGTAATGGTACTTCATTAATTATTATGGCTGGTATTATTACTTCATTACCAAGTATGATGAAAACTGCTTTTTCTACTTTAGTTGATTTTGGTACTACTAAAACAACAATTGTAGGATTATCTGCTTTTCTATTATTTATACTAGTTTATATATTGGTAATTATTGGTGTTATATATATAGAGGGTGCTGAAAGAAGAATTTCCATTCAGTATGCTAATAAATCTACTGCAAGTTTAGGTAAACAAACATATATGCCTATAAAGATTAACTCTGCAGGAGTTATGCCTGTTATATTTGCTTCAAGTTTATTAGCAGTTCCTGCTACAATTGCTCAATTTATTAATAAAGAAGGTTTTTCTAATTTTGTTGATAAATATTTAGATTATACTAAGCCAGTAGGTTTTATATTATTTGTAGTATTAATATTATTTTTTGCTTATTTTTATACATTTATTCAAATGAAACCTGATCAAATGGCAAAGAATTTACAAGATAATGGTGGTTATGTTCCTGGAGTTAGACCTGGAGAGGCTACTACTAAGTATTTTTCACAAGTTTTAAGTAGATTAACAATTGTAGGTGCATTTTTCTTAACAATTTTAGCTGCTTTGCCTATTTTAGTTAACGCATTTACTTCTTTACCATCTACAGTTTCTTTAGGTGGTACAGGGTTATTGATTGTTGTAGGTGTTGCTATTGAAACTTATAAACAATTAGAAAGTAGTTTGTTGAGTAGAGAATACTCAGTTAATAAAAATAATAGAAGGGCGAGACGTTAATGAAAAATATTATTTTAATTGCCCCACCAGCTGCTGGTAAGGGAACTTTGGCTAATATGCTTGCTTCTGAGTATGGATATATTAGTTTATCTACTGGTGATATGCTAAGAGATTTAGCTAAACAAGATGAAAAATTAAGTGAAGAGTTAAAGACAGGTAAGTTAATTGATGATGATACTGTTTTTAAAGCTTTAGAAAATAAATTGGATTCATTAGGAGATACTCCATATATTTTGGATGGTTTTCCTAGAACAGTTAAACAAGCTGAAATGTATGATAATTTATTAAGTAACAAAAATAGAGATTTAGGTGTTGTTATTTATTTAGATGTTGATAAAGAAGTTTTATTAAGTAGGGTTACTACAAGATTAGTATGTCCTGTTTGTAAAAGATCTTATTCTACAATAAATAAAGACCTTTTACCTAAAGATGGTAATTTGTGTTATGATTGTAATGTTTCTTTAATACAAAGATCTGATGATAAAAAGGAAACTTTTGAACAAAGATATGATGAATATTTAGAGAAAACATCACCATTAATAAATTATTATGAATCTAAAAATTTATTATTTAAAATTAATGCTATTGATTCTAAAGAGACATTTAAAGAAGCTGTTAAGATAATTAAGTAAGGTGATTGATTTGATTAGTATTAAGAGTGATAGAGAAGTTGAACTTTTAGCAATTGCAGGTAATATTGTTTATCAAACTCATCAATATTTGAAGGACTTTATTAAACCTGGAATTACTACTAAAGAGTTAGATGATTTGGCTGAAAAGTTTATATTAAGTAAGAACGCTACTCCATCTTTTAAAGGGTATGAAGGTTTTCCTGCTAGTATATGTACTAGTATAAATGAGCAAGTTGTTCATGGTATTCCTGGAAATACCCGTTTAAAAGAAGGTGATATAATTTCTATTGATATTGGTGCTTGTTATAAAGGTTATCATGGTGATTCTGCTTGGACTTATCCAGTAGGAAAAGTTAGTGATGATTTAAAATATTTAATGAAACATACTGAGGAATCATTATTTAAAGGTTTAGAACAAGTAAAACCAGGAAATAGAATTGGTGATATTTCTTCTGCTATTGAAGAATGGGCAGAAAAATATAATTTGGGCGTTGTTAAAGAATTGGTTGGTCATGGAGTTGGTACCAGTGTCCATGAAGATCCTGATGTTCCTAATTATGGAAGAAAAATTACTGGTCCAAAATTAAAAAAAGGCATGGTTATTGCAATAGAACCTATGCTAACATTAGGTAGTCCAGATATTGTTGTTTTAGAAGACAATTGGACTATTGAAACAGAAGATTATAGTCCATCAGCACATTTTGAACACACAGTAGTTGTTACTGATGATGGATACAAAATTTTGACAGGAGTGTTGATAAATGGCAAAGAGTGATGTAATCGAAGTAGAGGGAAAAGTTCTTGAAGTTATTCCAGGTGGAAGCTTCAAAGTTGAATTAAGTAATGGTCATATAATAGAAGCTCACGTTTCTGGTAAAATGCGACTAAACTATATTCGTATTTCACCGGGTGATAAGGTTATGATCGAACTTTCTCCATATGATTTAACACGTGGGCGTATAACCTATAGAAAGTAGGAGGGAAATTATGAAAGTAAAACCATCTGTAAAGAAAATTTGTGCAAAATGTAGAATTATTAAACGTAAGGGAAAAATCATGGTAATTTGTGAAAATCCAAAACACAAACAAACTCAAGGTTAATAAGGAGGAAAAGTAATGGCACGTATTAAAGGTGTAGAAATACCAAATGAAAAAAAGATCAAAGTTTCATTAACTTATATTTATGGTATTGGTCCAAAAACAGCAGAAAAGATTTTAAATGTTGTTAAAGTTGATGGAGAAAAAAGAACTAAAGATTTGTCTAATGAAGAATTAGGTTTAATTCGTGATGAATTAGCTAATTATGTTACTGAAGGTGATTTAAGAAGAGAAGTTTCTATGAACATTAAAACTAAGATGGAAATAGGTTCTTACCAAGGAATTCGTCATCGTAAAGGTTTACCAGTAAGAGGACAAAGAACAAATAGAAATGCCAGAACTCGTAAGGGTAAAGGTAAAGTTGTTGCTAATAAAAAGAAATAATAGGTTTAAGGAGGTTAAACTATGGCTTATAAACAAAGAAAAAGAAAAGTTAAGAAAAACATTCCTGAAGGTGTTGCTCATATTCATGCAACCTTCAATAATACAATAACTACTATTACTGATAAAGAAGGTAACGTTGTAGCATGGGCTTCTTCTGGAGCAATTGGTTTTAAAGGTAGTAAAAAATCTACTCCATTTGCAGCTGGTCAAGCTGCTGAAAAAGCTGGAAAAATGGCTTTTGATTCAGGTATGAGAAAAGTTGAAGTAGTTGTTAAGGGTGTTGGTCCAGGAAGAGAAACTGCTATTAGATCATTACAAACTTCTGGGTTAGAGGTAACATCAATTACTGATGTAACTCCTATTCCACATAATGGATGTCGTCCACCAAAAAGACCACGTAATTAATGAAAAGGAGGGTAAGTAAATGATTCAATTTGAAAAACCAAATTATAAAATAATTGACCGTGTAGAAAAGAGTAATTATGGTAAATTTGAACTTGAACCTTTAGAAAGAGGTTTCGGTTATACTATTGGTAATGCATTAAGAAGAGTAATGTTATCTTCATTACCTGGTAGTGCTATTACTAGTGTTAAGATTGATGGAGTTTTACATGAATTTCAAACAATCGAAGGTGTAGTTGAGGATGTTACTTCAATTATACTTAATTTAAAGAATGTTGTTATTAAGAAACATTGTGAAGGTGAAAAAACTATTAGATTATCTGCTTCTGAAGAAGGAGTTGTAACAGCTGGAGATATTACTTGTGATGCTGATGTTGAAATAGTTAATAAAGATCAAGTTATTGCTACTTTAGCAAAAGGTGGTAAGCTTGATATGGAAATGACAGTTTCTTCTGGAAGAGGATATGTTAGAGCTGAAGAAAATAAGAAATTATTATCTGATAAAAAAATTGGAGTTATTGCAATTGATTCATTGTATTCTCCAATAGAAAGAGTTGCTTATGAGGTATTAGATGCACGTGTTGGTCAAAATGAAACTTATGATAAATTAGTTATTGAAGTTTGGACTAATAGTTCTATTAAACCTGAAGAGGCAATTGCTTTAGCTAGTAGAATTTTAATTGAACATTTAGAAATAGTTGCTAGTTTAGATAATATTGCTAATGTTACTGGTATGATGGTTGAAAAAACTGAAGATCCAAAACAAAAAGCTTTAGAAACTGCAATTGAAGATTTAGATTTCTCTGTTCGTGCTTATAATTGTTTGAAAAGAGCAGGAATTCATACTTTACAAGATTTAGTTAATAAAACTGATGCTGATGTTATGAAAATTCGTAATTTGGGTAAAAAATCTTTGAAAGAAGTATTAGATAAGGTTAAAGAATTAGATTTAACTTTAAAAGATGAAGATTAGTAAGAAGGAGTGAATATAATGGCATATAGAAAATTAGGCGTTGATAATAAACATAGAAGAAGCATGCTTGCAAACTTAACTATTAGTCTTATTATGAACGAAAGTATTGAGACAACTGAGGCAAGAGCTAAAGAAGCTAGAAAAATGGTTGAAAAAATGATTACTTACGGAAAAAACGGTAGTTTAGTTTCAAGAAGAAAAGCGTTAGCTTTCTTAATGAATAACACTGCTGCTGTTAAGAAAGTATTTGAAGAATTAGCTCCTCGTTATAAAGACCGTAATGGTGGATATACAAGAATTTTAAAATTAGATGAAAGAAAAGGCGATGATGCCTTAATGGTAATTTTAGAATTAGTTAAATAAAAGGATGTTTTTACATCTTTTTTTAATTATGTAAAAATGATATAATTTTAGTGGGTGATGATATGAAGGCTTTGATTACAGGAGCTTCCTCTGGAATAGGAAGAGAAATGGCTATTTATTTAAGTGAATTAGGTTATGATTTGATATTGGTAGCAAGAGATAAGACAGAACTTGAGTATTTACAAAAACAATTAAAAACTAATGTTAAGTTGATTATAGTGGATTTATCTGATGAAAAAAAGGTAAAAGATTTATATATGCTTGTTAAAAATGATGATATTGATATCTTAATTAATAATGCTGGTTTTGGATTGTTTGGAAATTATGATAATGTGGATTTACTTACTGAACTTAAAATGATTGATGTTAATATTAAGGCTGTACATATTTTAACTAGAATGTTTTTAAAGAATATGACACAAAGAAATAGTGGATATATTTTAAATGTAGCTTCATCTGCAGGACTTTTAAAAGGTGGACCTTTGATGAGTACATATTATGCTACTAAAAGTTATGTTGTTTCTTTTACTAATGCTATATATGAGGAATTAAGAAGAAATAAATCTAATGTTCATGTTTCTTGTTTATGTCCTGGACCTGTTAAGACTAATTTTAATAATGTTGCAGGAGTTAAATTTACTGTTAAAAGTTTAGATGCTAGGTATGTAGCAAGATATGCAATTGATTGTATGTTTTCTAATAAACTTACAATAGTACCAGGAAATACTACTAAGATTGGTTTGTTTTTTTCTAGATTTTTAAGTACTAAAACTTTACTTAAAATTACTTATAAATTTCAAAAGAAAAAAGATAGAAAATAATAACTTATGAGGTAATTATGAGATATTTAATGAAGTTTGCTTATGATGGTTCTTGTTTTTATGGATATGAGAGGCAGAATAATTTGTTAACAGTACAAGGAACTATTGAAAATATATTGACTGGTGTTAATAATTTTAAGGCAGTTAAAATTCATTCTAGTGGACGTACTGATAGGGGTGTTCATGCTAGATGTCAAACTGCACATTTTGATTTAGATGTAAAAATTAAGCCATATGGTCTTATTAAACTTATAAATAAAGAATGTCCTGATATACATGTTTTTAGTATTGAGAATGTTAGTGATGATTTTCATGCTAGGTATAGTGTTAAATCTAAGACTTATTCTTATTATATTAATACTGGTATTTATGATTTGTTTGCGAGAAAATATGTTTATCAATATAATCAAAAATTAGATATTGATAAAATGAAAGAAGCATGTTTATGTTTGATTGGAGAACATAATTTTAAGTCTTTTTGTAATGATAGTAAGTCAAGAAATAATTTTGTAAGGGTTATTAATAGTATTGATATAACAAGTGATGATGGAATAATTAAAATTAGTATTAATGGGAATGGTTTTTTGAGATGTATGGTAAGGAATATAGTTGGTGTTTTAATAGAAATAGGATCTTTAAAAAGGGATGTTTCTTATATGAATTATGTTCTCAATCTTTGTGATAGAAAAGGCTATATTGTTAAGTCAGCTTATAGTGGTGGTCTATATTTAGATAGTGTTTTTTACTAATTTTATAAGTAAGATATTAATTATTGTTTGAAAATGTTAAATTTATATATAAATAAGTATTAAATTGTTGACATTTACATATTGTTTTAGTATAATTTTAGTCGGTACATTTTCTAAGGTTTTTGTTTGTAAGTGTGGGAAGCTTATAAATAGAAACTTAAATGAAAGGGAGAATTAATTATGAAAAGTTATATGCAAAAAAAGGAAACAGTTGAACGTAAATGGTACGTAATTGATGCTACTGACGTAACTTTAGGACGTTTAGCTAGTAAAGTTGCTTTTATGTTAAGAGGTAAACATAAAGCTACTTATACACCACACATTGATTGTGGAGATTATATTATTATTGTTAATGCTGGTAAAGTAAAACTTACTGGAAATAAAATGGATAAGAAATTATATTATAATCATTCTGGTTACCAAGGTGGTTTAAGAGTTCGTACTGCTAAAGAAATGGTTGAAAATTATCCAGTTGAGATGATTGAAAGAGCTGTTAAAGGTATGTTGCCTAATGGTAGATTAGGAAGAACTATGTATAAAAAATTATTTGTTTATGAAGGAGAAACTCATCCACATATGGCTCAAAAGCCTGAAGTGCTTGAGGTTAAATAGGGAGGTAAGCTATGGCAAAAAATAAGACATGTTATTATGCTACTGGAAAAAGAAAAACTAGTATTGCAAAAGTAAAATTAGTAGAAGGTAAAGGTAATATTACTGTTAATGGAAAGGAAGTTTCTTCATATTTTCCATTTGAAACTTTGGTTATGGACTTATCTCAACCACTTGAATTAACTAACACAAAAGATAAATTTGATGTTGTAGCAGAAGTTTCTGGTGGTGGTTTTTCTGGACAAACAGGTGCTATTAGATTAGGAATTGTTAAAGCTTTATTAGAGTATGATTCTGCTAGTGATCCTACTAATCCTGAAAGCTTTAGAAAGATTTTAAAATCTAGAGGTCTAGTTACTCGTGATTCTAGAATCAAAGAAAGAAAGAAACCAGGACTTAAAAAAGCTCGTCGTGCACCACAGTTTAGTAAACGTTAAGATATTCTTTGGAATATCTTTTTTTATGTTATAATATTTGAGTGAGGTGTTAAGATGAAAAGATATTTTAAATATGTAAAAGGTAATTGGTTTGCTACTATTATTTCTCCTATTTTGATGATGTTAGATGTTTTAGGTACTATGGTTCAACCTCTTTTAATGGCTAAGATTATAGATATTGGAATTATAAATGGTGATTCTAACTATATTATTAAAATAGGTTTGGTTATGATTTTATTTTCTATTCTTACTATGATTTGTGGTTTTTTGTGTATGTATTTTTCTGCTAAGGCAGCATATGGTTTTTCTTATAATTTAAGAGCGGATTTAATTTCAAAAATTCAAATGTTTTCTTTTGCTAATATTAATAAATTTAAAACTTCTTCTTTGATAACACGTTTAACTAATGATATTAATATATTAAGTAATTTGTATCAGATGTTATTAAGAATTGTTGTTAGGGCCCCACTTATGTTTATTGGTGGTTTGATAATGGCGCTGTTTATTAATAAAAGATTATCCTTGATTCTTGTTGTTATGATTCCTATTCTTTTTATATTTGTGGTATTTTTAATAAAGAAGGTTGCCCCATTATTTGATAAGGTACAATCAAGTATAGATGATGTTAATTCTTCAATTAGGGAAAATTTAAAGGGTATAAGAGTTATAAAGGCTTTTGTTAGGGAAAATTATCAAAGGAAAAGATTTGGTAATGCCAATAATAGGTTGACTGATATTTCTATTAATAGTTATTCGAAGATTATTATTTTGTCTCCTTTTATGTTAGTATTTATGAATTTTTCTGTTGCTTCTGTTTTATGGTTTGGTGGAAAAATAGCATCTTTGGGAGGTATTGAAATTGGTTCTTTAACTTCTTTTATATCATATATTATGATGATTTTATCTTCTTTAGTTATGATGTCTATGGTTTTTATGAATTTTGCTAGAGCTTCTGCTTCTTCTAAAAGAATTTTAGAGGTTTTAGATGAAGATGTTGATATTAAAAATGCTTCTAATGGGATTAAAGATATCAATTGTGATTTAATTAGTTATAATGTTAATTCTTTTGCTTATAAGGATTCTAGTGGAGAGAAGGTCTTGAAAAATATTAAGTTTGATGTTAAAAAAGGGGATAAGGTAGCAATTATTGGTTCTACGGGAAGTGGAAAATCTACTTTAATAAATTTGTTACCTAGATTTTTTGATGTTGATGATGGAGAGATTTTAATTGATAATGTTAATATTAAAGAGTATGATTTGTTTGCTTTAAGAGATTCTATTGGAATGGTTTTACAAGAAAATAGGTTGTTTAGTGGCACTATTAAGTCAAATATTTTATGGGGTAATGGTAATGCTTCAATGAATGATATTATTAAAGCTTGTAAAGTAGCTCAAATAGATGATTTTATTCAAGGACTTGATGATAAATATGATTCTAAGGTTGAACAAAGGGGTACTAATTTTTCTGGTGGACAAAAACAAAGATTGTGTATTGCTAGAGCTCTTTTGAAAAAACCTAAGATTTTAGTTTTAGATGATAGTGTTAGTGCACTTGATGCTACTACTGAGGCTAATTTAACTAATGCTTTAAAAAAGAATTTTGCTGATACAACAACTTTTATTATTACGCAGAGAATTAGTAGTTGTAAGAGTGCTGATTATGTTATTGTGATGGATAATGGTTGTATTACTGATATTGGTAAACATGAAGATTTACTTAAATCAAGTACAGTTTATCAAGAGATAAATAATTCTCAACAGGAGGTGTTAACAAATGCATAATGATTCTAGTTTAGAAAAGATAAAAGATGCTAAAAGTACAATTAAAAGAATTGTTAAATATTTGAAGAAATATAAGTTTAAATTTATGTTAGTTTTATTTTTTATTGTTGCTTATATTACTTTTAATACTTTGATTTCTTTGATGCTTACACCGATTATTGATAATTATATTATTCCTCTTATTAAAGATTCTTCTAATAAAGTTTTACTTAGTGGATTGTTTAAACAAATATTGATTTTTTTAATATTTGTTATATGTGCTGCTTTGGCTCAATATTTTCAATATTATACAATGGTTAAAATTGCTGCTTATACAGTTAGAGATATGCGAAGAGATTTATTTGATAAATTAATTGTTTTACCTATAAAGTATTATGATACTCATCATAGTGGAGAATTAATGAGTAGAATTACTAATGATTTAGATAATGTTAGTACGTGTTTAAATTCAAGTATTGATCAAATAGTTTGTGCTGTTTTGAATGTAATAGTTACTTTGATAGTTATGATAAGTATTAGTCCTAAATTAACTTTAATAAGTGTTATTACTATTCCTGTTTTAATGATTGCTTCTATAATAATTATGAAATTAACTACTAAACATTTTGAAAAGCAACAGAAATCATTAGGGGATTTAAATGGTTATATAGAGGAATATATTTCAGGACAAAAGGTTATAAAGGCTTTTAATAAAGAAAAAGATGTTATTTCTGATTTTGATAAGTATAATTTAAATTTAAGAAGAGATGGATTTAAGGCTCAAGCTTATGGGTCTGTTATAATGCCTGTTATGATGTCTCTTAATAATATTTCTATTGCTATTATTTGTATTGTTTCAGGTATTATGGCTATAAAGGGAAAGATATCTATTGGAAAAATTACTTCTTTTAATAAGTTTTCACGACAATTATCTGATCCAATTAATGAGATTTCTCAACAAATGAGTATTATACAATCAGCTTTAGCAGGAGCTGAAAGAGTTTTTGAAATTATGGATGAGAAGAAAGAGTTTGAAGGGTTGTCTTGTAATGAGAAATTAACTAATGTTAAGGGAAAAATATCTTTTGAGAGTGTTAATTTTGGATATGATGATAAGCTGGTTCTTAAGAATTTTAATTTAAGTGTTAAACCAGGAGAAACAATTGCTATAGTTGGTCCTACTGGAGCTGGCAAAACAACTATAATTAATTTACTTACACGTTTTTATGATACTAATAGTGGTAAAATTTTAATTGATGATAAGAATATTAAAGATGTTTCTGTTTATTCTTTGAGAAATAATTTAGGTATTGTTTTACAAGATACTGTTTTGTTTTCAATGTCGGTTAAGGATAATTTACGATTTGGAAAGCTTAATGCTAGTGATGATGAGATTGTTAAGGCTTGTAAGTATGCTAATGCTGATAGTTTTATTACTAAGTTACCTTTAAAATATGATACTATTTTAAACGAAGATGTTAATAATTTATCTATAGGACAGAAACAATTATTGAATATAGCTAGAGTTATTTTAAATAATCCAAAAATATTGATATTAGATGAAGCAACTTCTAATGTTGATACTAGGACAGAGTTAAAGATTAATGAAGCCATGGTTAGATTGATGAAGGGTAGAACTAGTTTTGTTATTGCTCATAGATTATCTACTATTAGAAATGCTGATAGAATTGTTGTTATTAATGATGGAAGAATAGTAGAAATTGGTAATCATAGTGATTTGATAAAAAAGCGTGGTGTATATTTTAAGATGTATACTGGAATGTTTGAAGAATAGTTTGCTATTCTTTTTTTTATATAATTTTCACAAAAATGACATATTATTTTAACTATTTATATGTTATAATTTATAATAGTTAGGAGTGTAAGGTATGGGTGCTAAGACTTTTAAAACATTAAATGAACAAATCGATATAATGCGTAATAAAGGACTTGTTATTGACAATGAAAAGTACGCTAAGGAGGTTTTGCTTAGAGAAAATTATTTCTTTCTTAATGGTTATAGACATATTTTTTTGAAATCTGCTAATAATAAAGTTTTTATAGATGGAACAAAGTTTGAAGAGATGTATAGTTTGTTTTTATTTGATAGAAAACTAAGGAATATTTTATTTAAGAATATACTTATTATAGAAAATAATTTGAAGTCTATTATTTCTTATCAGTTATCAAAAAAATATGGTATAAAAGAACACCAATATTTAAATCCTTCTAATTTTAATTATACTCATGAAAAAAAGAAGCAAGTTACAGATTTACTTGGAAAAATGAAAAGGCAGATACGTAATAATGCCACTCAACATTCTGCTACACAGCATTATGTTGAAAATTATGGCTATATTCCTTTGTGGGTTGCAGTTAAAGTTTTATCTTTTGGTATAGTTACGGAACTTTTTACCATATTAAAGAAGGAGGATCAATACGAAATTGTTGATTTTTATAATGTTGATATAAAAGATTTTATTAATTATACTGCTCTTTTATCTAATTATAGAAATCTTTGTGCTCATGAAGATATAGTTTTTTCTAATAGGACACAAAAATATATAGATGATACAAAATATCATAGATTATTAAATATTAGTTTACTTGATAATGAATATATATATGGAAGAAATGATTTGTTTGCTTTAATTATTATTTTAAAGTGTATGCTTAAAGATGATGAGTTTAAGGATTTAGCATTAGAGATTAATGGAGCTTTGAATAATTTAGAATTTAATTTGAGAAGTATTCCTATAAATAAGGTTTTAGATTATATGGGATTTCCTGATAATTGGAAAGACTTGATAGATATAAGAAAAGAGGAGATTTTTAATGAATAAAAACAATAATTTGATACTTTATATTTTAGTTTTTTTCTTAGGTGTTGGTTGCACTATAGGAGGAATATATAATTTTAGAGGTGTTTTGTTTGGAGGAGGTTCTTCATCTAAGGGAGCTTGTTATACTTCTTGTGAAAATAAAGTAACAATTGATGATAAAGGTATTAGTTCTGCGGTTGATAAGGTTTATGATGCTGTAGTTATTGTTAAGAATTATCAAAATGATAAATTGTATTCTACTGGTACTGGTTTTATTTATAAAGTGGATTCAAAAAATGGGTATTTGATTACAAATTATCATGTTATTAGTGGTGGTACTAAACTTGTTATTACTATGAGTGATGGTGAAGATGTTGATGCTAGTTTAGCTGGTGGTGATCAATATTTAGATATTGCAGTTTTGAAAATTGCTAAGGATAAAGTTAAAAAAATAGCTGAGTTTGGAAGTAGTGAAGATGCTAAACTCGGTGATACTGTGTTTACTATTGGAACTCCTATTGATACTCAATATAGTAATACTGTAACAAGAGGAGTGCTTTCTGGAAAAGATAGATTAGTTTCTGTTGCTGTTTCTAATAGTAATGTTGAAGATTATGTTATGAAGGTTTTACAAACAGATGCTTCTATTAATCCTGGTAATAGTGGAGGACCTTTATTAAATTCTAATGGTGAAGTTATAGGTGTTAATTCTTTGAAATTGGTTGAAAATGAAGTTGAAGGAATGGGATTTGCTATTGCTATTGAAAATGTTGAGAAACATTTATCTGATTTAGAGTTGGGTAAACAAATAGAAAGACCTTATTTAGGAATATCTATGTTAAATGTTGGAGATACTTATGCATTATATAATAGTGGTATTGTAGTTGATTCTAAGATTACTAGTGGTGTTGTAGTTGTTGATGTTGCTTCGGCTTCATCAGTAGATAAGGTTTTGAAGAAAGGTGATATTATTACAAAAATTGATAATGAAAAAGTTGATAATTTAGCATATTTAAGATATGAATTATATAAACATAATATTGGTGATAAAATTAAAATTACTTATATTAGAAATAATAAGGAATATACTTCTGAAGTTACATTAAAGGCTAATAAATAGTTATTATTGACAAAATTTATTTTAATGTTAAAATATAATTATATTATTTGTTTGAAGGAGTAATTATTTGATATTTTTTAGAGAGCTAATGTTGGTGAAAATTAGTAAGTAGATAATAATGAAGACATCAAACGCTAAATAATCGTATATCTGCGTTAAAGTGAAGAGTATAGAAAATCTATAAAATAAGGTGGTACCGCGAGTTTTTTCGCCCTTATGTTATGGATTTTTTTATTTAAAGGAGGATTTATGAAAACTATTAATAATACAGATTTAACAATTAAAAATGTAGGTGAAAATGTAACTTTATATGGTTGGGTTCAAAAGATTAGAAATTTGGGAGGTTTATTATTTATTGATTTAAGAGATAGAAGTGGTATTATTCAATTAGCTATTAAACCTGATAATGATTATTATGATCTTGCTAATAGTTTGAAAAATGAGTATGTAATTAAAGTTAATGGAATAGTTGTTGAGAGGGAAAATAAGAATAGTAATATTGAAACAGGTGATATTGAGATTAATGTTTTGTCTATTGAACAAATAAATAAAAGTGCTGAGTTACCTTTTAGTATTTCTGATGATACTACCGCTTTGGAGGATACAAGACTAAAATATAGATATCTTGATTTAAGAAGAAAAAATATTCAAAGTAATTTAATTTTACGTCATAAGGTCAATATGATTGCAAGAAATTATTTATCTAGTTTAGGTTTTATCGAGATAGAAACTCCTATTTTGTGTAAGAGTACACCTGAGGGGGCTAGGGATTATTTGGTTCCTTCAAGAATGTTTAAGGGTAAGTTTTATGCTTTACCACAATCTCCACAAATATATAAACAATTACTTATGATAGGTGGAATGGAGAAGTATTTTCAAATAGCTAGATGTTTTAGAGATGAGGATTTAAGAGCTGATAGACAACCTGAATTTACACAAATTGATATCGAGATGAGCTTTGCTTCTGAAGAAGATATTTGGGGTGTTACTGAAGGTCTTATGGGCAAGATTTTTAAGGATTTAAAGAATGTTACATTAGATAAATTTCCTAGAGTACCTTATGTTGAGTGTATAGATAAGTATGGTAGTGATAAACCAGATACTCGCTTTGGCTGTGAGATTAATGATATAACAAGTATTTTTGGTAATACTTGCTTTACCATATTTAAAGATACAATAAATAATAATGGTATTATAAATGCAATTGTTATTAATAATAAGGCTGATAGTTTTTCTAGAAAAGATATTGATAAATTAGGAGAGTTTGTTAAAATATATGGTGCTAAAGCATTAGCATATTTGAAGTTTGATGATAATGAATTCTCAGGCTCAATTGCTAAGTTTTTAACTGAATCTGAAAAGCAGGAACTTGTTGATAGGCTTGGTCTTTCTAATAATGATATAGTATTTGTTATTGCTGATAAGAAAAAGATTGTTAAACAAGCACTTGGTGCTCTTCGTTTGAAACTTGGAAATGAGTTAAATTTAATTGATAAGTCTAAGTATAATTTTTTATGGGTTACTAATTTTCCAATGTTTGAGTATAGCGAAGAGGAACATAGATATGTAGCAGCTCATCATCCTTTTACTGCTCCGAATGAAGAAGATATTGATAAATTACTTACTGATAAAGAAAATTGTTATTCTAGAGCGTATGATTTAGTTCTTAATGGGTATGAATTGCTTAGTGGTTCGGTTCGTATTCATGATGAAGAAACACAAGCTAAAGTTTTTGAAGCTATTGGTATGACTTTAGAAGAAGCAAAGGATAAATTTGGATTCTTTTTAGAGGCATTTAAATATGGGGCTCCTAATCATTGTGGTGTTGGTATTGGTTTAGAAAGACTTGTTATGATTTTGGCAGATACTGATAATATAAGAGATGTAGTGGCTTTTCCTAAAACTGCAAGTGCTTCATGTTTAATGAGTGAATGTCCTAATGTTGTTAGTGATAAACAATTAAAAGATTTAGGTATTGAAACAAAAAAAATTGGAAGTTAAATTCCAATTTTTCTTTTTATTACTCTTTCAATAATAGATATTTTATTTAATTTTTCTAAGATCCTTTTTTCGATAAGTCTGATTCTTTCAGATGTTACGTTGAACATAAGACCTAGTTCGTTTAGTGTATATATTTTTTGAGTATTGTAAAGTTTTGAAATGGTTTCAATATTATTTAGTTTTAATTCTTTACAAAAATCTTCAAAAGTAATAAATTCATTAAATTTTAGACCAAATCTTGCACAAATAATGATTTTTTCTTTATTATTTAGCGTTGATAAATATCTTTTAACATCATCTGTGTTTTCAAGTTCTTCTGCTATGTTGATTGTAGTATCTGGTATTTTATTATAATATATGTTTCCTTCTGTTTCAGTTTTGTTATTTTCTTTTGGTTTAATACTTTCATCAAGTGAACTTATTTTTATAAATTGGTTTGTTATTTTATTAGTTTTTATTTCAAAATTAACTTTTTTGTCTATTTCTTCATTACTTTTTATTTTGTTTCGTTTTTCATCTTTTAATTTTTCTATTAAGATAGATTCAGGTAGTTGTTTACTTGTTTGTAAATAGTATGCATCTTCTAGTTCTTTAATTTTATTGTTTATTTCTTGAGCATGAACTGGTATTCTTACTACACTTATTTGATTTTGTAGACCTCTTTTAATACTTTGTTTTATCCACCATGTAGCGTATGTTGCAAATCTAAAACCGTATTCACCATTATAATAATTAATTGCTTTAATTAGTCCTAAATTTCCTTCTTCTATTAAATCTAATATTGATACTCTTGTGTTAATATAGCTTTTTGCTATTTTTACTACTAGTTTTAAATTTGCTTCTATAAATTTATTTCTATATGTTAAATAATCAATTTGTATATCTAATTTTTTTAATAGGGTAGTGTTATTGGGATCAATATTTTTTAGCTGTTCTCTTTGTTTCTTTCTTTCACTTATATTGGTTGATGTTTTATTAATTTCAAATCCTAATTGTAGTAATTCATTATTTAGGGTGTTATTATTTATATTTAGTTCTTCTTTTTCTTGTAATAGTTTTTGGATTTTTTTTGAATATAATATTTCTTCTTCTTTTGTTAATAATTTTATTTTAGATGCTTCTTTATAATATGTTAATAGTAGATTATTATAAATAGTTTTTTCATATTCTGTTTCTATTTCATTTTCATTTTTTATATTAAAAAAGAATGCTATTTTTTTAATATTATCAAAATTTTTTTTGTTTTTTTCAATATATTTATCAAAGTATTTATTTATTTTTTCTTTTCCGTATTTTGAAATTAATTTGTTGTAAAAGTTAATATCTATTTTTTCTAAGGTGTTTATGGTATTTTCAAATTCTTTGTATTTCATGTTTTTCCCCCGTTTGTTAAAAGCACTGAAATTATATCATAAATTTTAGTATTAGTCAATTTTTGTTATTTTTCTTAGGTGTTATTTTGGTATAATTATTTTAGGAGATGATTATATATGAAAACAGTTGTTATTACTGGTTCTTTTAGGGGATTAGGTTTTGAAATGGCTAAGGTTTTTAGAAAGAAAGATTTTAATGTTGTTATATGCGATGTTGCTGGTGATTTTTTAGATAGTAGTAAGAATGAGTTGTTGAAAGTAAGTGGTAATGGAGAGGTTCTTGCTTTGTTATGTGATGTTACTAAGAGTGCTGATATTGATAAACTTATATCTGATGTTTTGAAAAAGTTTGATAGTATTGATATTTGGGTTAATAATGCTGGTGTTAATCAACCAAATAACGCTATATGGGAGCTTAATTATAGTGATGTTAATAAATTGATAGATATTGATTTAAAGGGCACTATATACGCCTCTATGGCTGTAATTAAACATATGATAGAACAAGGTAGTGGGGCAATATATAATGTAGAAGGTCATGGTAGTAATGATAATGTTATTTTAGGTTTAAGTTTGTATGGTACTAGTAAAAGGGCAGTTACTTATTTTACAGAGGCTTTAGCTAAGGAAATAGAAATAAGAAAGTTACCTATTTTAATTGGTAAATTAAGTCCTGGAATAATGATTACTAATTTTATTCAACATGCTTTGGGAGATAGAAAAATAGAATTAGATGATAAGACTAAGAATATCTATAATATTCTTGGAGATTATCCTTCAGTAATAGCAGAATTTTTGGTAAATAATATGATTAATAATAAAAAAAATAATGTTAAGTTTAATTGGTTGACTAATAGGAGAGTTTTTGGTAAATTTATCAGTTCTTTATTTAATAAAAGAAACTTTTTTGATTAGGATATTATGTTTTTTAATTCTTAAAATATATACTTTTAATATTTTTTGATATAGAATATAATTATAAATAGGAGGATGTTATGAAGAATATAAGAAATGTATTATGGGGAGTAATTTTGGTTGTAGTAGGAGTTATTATAGCATGTAATTCTTTAGGTTTGACTAATATTGATATTTTATTTAAAGGATGGTGGACATTATTTATTATTGTTCCATGTTTTATTAATTTATTTAATGATAATGATAAAACTGGTAGTTTAATTGGAATATTAATAGGAGTAATGCTATTATTGGGAAGCAGAGGTATAATTAATTTTGATATGATATGGAAGTTAATATTACCAATTATTATTATAATTGTAGGTTTGTCATTGATATTTAAAGATTTATTCAATTCTGAAATATCAAAGAAGATTTCTAGTTTAAATAAGAATAATAATAATGAATCATGTTGTGCTACTTTTTCTGGACAAAAGTTAAATTTTGGTAATAAGAAATTTACTGGTGCTAATTTAGATGCTATATTTGGTGGTGTTGAATATGATTTGAGAGATGCAAAAATAACTAGTGATGTTGTTATTAATACTTCTTCTATATTTGGTGGTATAGATATTTTTGTTCCTGATGATGTCAATGTAGAAGTTAGATCTACTTCTATGTTTGGAGGTGTTGATAATAAGAAAAAGGCTACTTCCTCAGAAGATAAAAAATATACAGTATATATTAATGCTTTTTGTATATTTGGTGGTGTTGATATAAAATGACAAGTTTTCAAAGAGCAATAAAATATGTTTCTATATGTTTTGCCTTTTTTCTAGTATTTGTAATTATTACTTCTATATTTGGGGGAATTTACGCTGTATTTAGTATATTTGATAGTGGTAAGAGTGAACCTGAGTATGAGGTTGAAAATATTAGTTGTAGTCTTAATGGTGATATTAAATCTTTAGATATTGACACTAATGTTGTTGATTTGAAGTTATTAATTGGAGATTCTTTTGATGTAAAAACTAATAACAAAAATATAAATTGTAAACAGGATGGTAGTGTTTTAAAGATAAAGGAAAGTGGTAGTGGTGTTGTAAATTCTAAAAATAAAGTTTTAGAGGTTAGAATACCCAAAGATTATTTGTTTGAATATGTTGATATTGATTCTGATGTAGGAAAAATTTATGTAGAGAGTGTAAATTCTAAGATATTAAATTTTGATTTAGGAGCAGGAGATGCTAATATTGATTATATAAATTCTGGTGATGTTGATGTGGAGACTGGTGCTGGTAATTTTTATATTAATTCAGGAACTATTGGTAATTTAGAACTTGATCAAGGTGTTGGTAAAGTTTATGTTAATGCTTATTTAAGAGGAACAAGTAAGATAGAAGGCGGTGTAGGTAAACTTGATATTAATTTACTTGGAGGTAAAGATAATTATAGAATAGTTGTTGAAAAAGGTGTTGGTTCTATTAAAGTGGATGGCAATGCTGTTGGTAATGAAAATATGATTGGTTCAGGAAATAGTAAGGTTAATATTGAGGGTGGAGTTGGAGAGATTAATATTAATTTTAAGAGTAATGATTGAATTGGTTAATGTTTTGAAATAGCAATAATGATTTTATTGCTATTTTTTTGTGATTTATTTATCACTAAATGTTGTTTGATTCATACAATAATGTAGGTGATAAACATGTATTTTAGAAAACAAATAAAAGGTATAGTTGTAGATGCTGGACATGGTGGTGATGATCCAGGTGCTAGTGGAAATGGTATTATAGAAAAGGAATATACTTTAAGGGCTGCTAAGTATATGGCTGATAGGTTTAAGGAGTTGGGTATTCCGGTGGTTATGACAAGAACAGACGACGAAACTCTTAGTCATTCAGAGAGAGTGAAGAGAATTTTGAATGCTTTTGGTAATAGTGATGATGTAATTGTTTTATCTAATCACATTAATGCCGGAGGTGGCGATGGTGCTGAAGTAGTTTATGCTTTAAGAAATAATGATACTTTAGCTAAAAAGGTTTTAGATTCTATTGGTAGTGAGGGACAAAATACTAGAAAGTATTATCAGAGAAGATTACCAAGTGATACTTCTAAAGATTATTACTTTATTCATAGAGAAACTGGTGTTACTCAACCATTATTAATTGAGTATGGCTTTTTAGATAGTCCTAAGGATGATGTTAATCAACTTAAAAACAATTTATTGGATTATGTAGAAGCAGTTGTTAGAGCTGTTGCAGAATATGCTGGATATAATTATGTAGCTCCTGGTGGTGCTAATACATATACTGTTAAATCTGGTGATAGTTTATGGAAAATTGCAAACGAATATGGTGTTACGGTAGACGAACTTAAAAAGGCTAATAATTTATCTTCTAATGTTCTTAATATTGGCCAAATATTAAAGATACCTACTAAAGAAGTAGAATCAGATAATATTTATATAGTAAAATCTGGTGATAGTTTGTGGAAAATAGCAAATGAATATGATGTTACAGTAGACGAACTTAAAAAAGCAAATAATTTAACATCTAATGTTCTTAGTATTGGTCAAAAGTTAGTTATTCCTTCAGAAACTGTTGTTTCAGATCAAACATATTATACTGTTCAATCAGGCGATAGTTTATGGAATATTGCTAAAAGATATGGTGTTTCTGTAGATGAGCTTAAGAAAGCAAATAATTTATCTTCAAATTTACTTACAATTGGTCAAAAATTAATTATTCCAGGAGAGAATTTTAATAATCATCAAAAATATGTAGTACAATCAGGTGATAGTTTGTGGAAAATTGCTAATAAGTATAATGTTTCTGTAGATGATTTAATAAAATTAAATAATTTAAATAATACTTTACTTAGTATTGGTCAAGAACTTTTAATACCATAAAAAAAGTGAATAAATCACTTTAGTGTATTTGTCTGCATACGCCAGAATAGGGGATGTAAAAACAATGTTTTTTATATCTCCCAGAGTTCTTTTGTTCATACCAATATGCTGAACATGGATTTTCTGTAGAGTAAAACCACAAGGCATTGGTTGCAGGATAATAATATTCTCCTCTTAAAATTCTATCTGCTAAAGATAATTCTTTGCTTGTTGGATTGCCAATGAAAAGTGATGAATTTATTCCAGAAAATCCTCCTGGTGATTGGTATACTACGTCATTTATAGTTCTTATATTTTTAAATGTTAGACAGTCTGCTAATGCTCTATTCATTATTACATTTCCAACCATTAACATTCCTAAGTCACCTTCGGATATTGCTTCAGCTCTCATTAATCTTGCTAATAATTCTTTTTCTTTTTTTGTATAATTTATTATACTCATATTTACACCTCTATAAAATATATGAAAAATATTTAAAAAAACTAGACAAATTTTGATATTTATTGATATAATATATTTATATTTAGGGGCATAGTTCAATGGTAGAATGTCGGTCTCCAAAACCGCTGATGTGGGTTCAACTCCTACTGCCCCTGCCAAATGGATTGTTTCAAGCTATTGTGCTTGTTTGATAAACTTGGTACGATTGTATCAAGTTTTTTTGTGTAATATTTTAGTAAAACCGATATGATTTTTATATCGGTTTTTGGATATCTATTATGAGATTACTTGATTTTTTGCTATTGAAAAGGAATTATTTCTCTATATTATTGATTTTTACTTTGCATTTCAATGCTTAAAAACAAGAAAAGAGGAAAGGTGTTGCTACAATAGTTTTGTAAATGGTTTCTATATTAATTGTTATTTGAGAATTAATTATATTTGTTAATTATTAAAAAGTAAAATTATTGATAATCAAAAAGTATTTAGTTTTGTACATTGTATGAAAGTGAAATTAAAAAAATGGATAAATTTACCAAATTTGATAATATAAAAATCCTTGCTAATTCATTATCTGAATTGTTTAGTCTGTGAAAAATTCTTAACTTAGTAAAGAAAAAAGTTTATTATAAGAATTAATATTTTTAATTGCATTTGGCATTGTGATTACTATTATTGTTGATTTAAAAATTAAATGGTATAGAGTTATATTTTTGTTATTATGCGAATATAATATGTTAGATACACTAATTTTTTAGTTGAAAAATTTTTGTTTAATAATTACATGCATTACAAAAAAGTTGACAAATTGCTTTAAATATGTATAATATTTGGTAGTGAGGAGATATAAGATTTATTTATTGAGCTATCTCGGGGATAACCTACACGAGCTATTGCACGGAGTCACTATTAATGATTTTCGTGTTTTTTTTGCCTTTTTATACGGAGGTCAAGAAAGGAGTTTTTATGAAATTAGATAAGTTTTTAAAACCAAGTAAATTTTCAAGAGAAGACGAATCTATTTATAAAATGTATAATTTAACTAAAGATTATTATGCTGATGATTATGTATTATATAAGAAATATTTACAAGGTAATACTGAGGATTTTAATCAACATGATTATATGAATACTTTTGTTTTGTCTTTATTACAACAATTAGGATTTAATATGGCTGAAGTAGGAACTTATTTTTATAAAGATGTTATATTGAAAACAATTACTTATTTAAATGTTGATAATCCTAATTATGGAGAAATAATAGCTCAAGTTAATAATGAGTATTCTTCTTTGTATCATGATATTTCAAGGAATGAAAAAGATGTAGGTGTTAGTACTTTTCATCTTTGTATAAAAAAAGCTATTAATAATATAAGTACTGAAAATATAGATGCTAATTTATATGATGAAATATTTTCTAAGGCTTATAATATGGATTACAAGGCTAGAGCCTATGTATTAGCAAATTATGCATTAGATAATCAAATTGTTAGAAAAAGAAAATAGATAAGTTTTTAACACAAAGTTATTTTTTGACTTTGTGTTTTTGTTTTAAATTAAGATTGACTTTTATTACAAATATATTATAATAAACATGTTATTATGTTAAATGGGAGAATAATATGAATGATATAAATATTTTTAGAAAAAAAGTGGATATGTTGGTGCTTGGTACTTATGTTATGTTCTCTTATTATGATAAATCTTTGAGTGAGATAGATAGAGTAAAACGTGATGAAACTTTAAGAGATTTTTATTATGCTAGATTAAATAATAAAACTAAGGTTGTTAGAGTTAGAAAGAAGAGGTAGGGATGAAGAAGGAAAAATGTTGTGGTGCAATTGTTTCTCATGATGGAAAAGTTCTGCTTGTTAAACATAAAAATGGTGGTCATATAGCTTTTCCTAAGGGTCATATGGAATATGGTGAAAGTGAAAAGGAAACTGCTATAAGAGAGGTTTTTGAAGAGACTGGTTTAAATATTAAAATTATAGATGGTTTTAGATATGAGATGGTTTATAGAATTTATAATAATGCTTTAAAAAAGGTTGTTTTTTTCCAAGGCGAGAAAATTTCTGGTGTAGAAAAGGCTCAAGAAGAAGAAATTTCAGAGTTAATGTGGGTTCCGTATGAAGAAGCTTATAAATTATTAACTCATGAAGATAGTAAAAAAATGCTTAATAGTTTTATAGAATATCAGAAAGTTTATATATAAAAAAAGAATTGATTTTCAATTCTTTTTAATATGTCTCTTTTTTTAATAGTTCTATATTTTTATACATTATTGATAAGTAGTCTTCGTTGTTATTAGCATTATTTTCTTTTAGGGTTTCTAAATTATCATAGATTAACAATTCGCCATCATAATTTTCTTTTAAATCTTTTATTGTTTCATCATTTTCATTATAAGTGAAAATATAATTTAGTTTCTTATTAGCTAATAGATCTTTTGCTAATGATAGATTATTTTCGTTTACAACGTTATTTTCTTTTAGATTTATTACTTCAAAACCATATTTTGATAAGAAATTTAATGATTCGTCTGCAACTATTATTCTTTTATCTTCTGATGCATCAGATATTGTTTTTAGTTCAGCTTCTAATTCAGAAACGTCAATTTTTAATAAATCATATTGGTTGTTGATTTCATCTATTAAGTATGGATTAGTTATATATTCGCTAAGTTCATTTTTGATGTTTTGGGCTAACATTAATAAGTTTGAAGGATTTAACCAACTATTGATACTACTATATGTTGTATCTAATCCGTAAGCTGAGTCAATAATTTTTAAATTATGATTTTTATTTAGTAATGCTTTTGCATATTCTTTTTCATCACTTTCTCCATTATAAATAAATAAATCTTTTGAACTGTAATCTTTTATTTGTTTTTTTGTTAGATTGAATTTTGATACATTAACACCATTAGGATAAATACTTGAAATGTTAGATTTGTCTCCATAAAGTCTGTTTGTTATATATTCTATTGGATATATTGTTGTTATTATATTTATGTCTTCCATTTCATCTCTTTTGAAAAAGCATCCGGTTGTTAATATTGTTACTATTACTAAAATAGATAATAAAATTTTATTCTTCATTTTTTACTCCTTTTTTTGGTACTGGATCGTAACCATATGTTCCCATAGGAGAACATCTTAATATTCTTTTTATTGCCAGAATTGTTCCTTTTATTGAGCCATGAGTATTGATTGCTTCTATAGCATAATTAGAACATGTTGGTATGTGCCTGCATGAATTATGCCATGGTCCTGGGATGTGTTGGTATATTTTTATAAAGAAAATCAATATCTTTTTCATTTGCTCACCATTATAAGTTTACTATAAAATTTTAATTTTATCAATCTTGAGTGTTAATTTTTATTATAATATGGTATAGTTATATTGGTGATTTTATGAAAAAATTGTTTAAACAATTAAATATTAAACCCAATAATATAGATTTATATAATCAGGCTTTTGTTCATTCATCATATGCTTATGAGCATAATATTAATTCATATGAAACACTTGAATTTTTAGGTGATGCTATTGTTGATTTAGCTGTTTCAGATTATTTATATAAGAGTAATAAATATAAAGAAGGTGAAATGACTAAAATAAGAGCTAGTTATGTTTGTGAAAATGCTTTGTATGAATATTCTATGGGGTTAGGATTTAGTGATTATGTTAAACTTGGTGTTGGTGAACAAAAGAGTGGTGGTGCTTGTAAAAAAGCTATATTAGCAGATATTTTTGAAGCATTTATTGCTGCAATTTATTTAGATTTGGGTTTTGAGAAAGCTAAAAATGTGGCTTTAGGAATTATAGTTCCATATATAGAAGATGAAAATGTGTTGTTATTTAGTGATTATAAATCAGAATTACAGGAGGCTGTTCAAACTACTCAAAAGTCATTTAGTTATGAAATTTTAGAGGAAAGCGGACCTTCTCATAATAAATTTTTTAAAGTGGCTTTAAAGGTTGATGGTATGGTTTATGGTATAGGTAGTGGTGGTTCTAAAAAAGAGGCAGAACAGGAAGCTGCTAAGGCTGCACTTAAAATTTTGGCAAAAAAATAAGAGTTAATTATTGTAAACTCTTATTTTTTATTATATTTTCTGTTTCTTTTATTGCGTTTTCTAAATTATCATTTATAATAATATAATCATATAAATCTTTTTTATTTATTTCTTTCTTGGCTTTTTTAATTCTTTCACGTATTTTTTCTTCTTTTTCAGTATTTCTTTCTCTTAATCTTTTTTCTAATTCTTCTATTGAAGGAGGTGCTATAAATATACTTAATGCATCTTTATCGTATTTTTTAATATTTTCCATTCCTTCTACATCTATTTCTAGTATTACATCGTATCCTTGATTTTTCTTTTCTTCTACTTTATGTTTTGGTGTTCCATAATATATATCGTTATATACTTGAGCATATTCTATGAAATTATTATTTTCTATATTTTTTCTAAATTCTTCTGGTGTTACAAAGAAGTAGTGAACGTTATCTATTTCTTGTTCTCTTTTTTCTCTTGTTGTCATTGATATTGAATACCATAAATCTTTGTTATTTTTTAATAATTCTTTTATTATGGTTCCTTTTCCTACTCCAGAAGGACCAGATATTATTATTAGTCTTCCTTTTTTCATAATTCACCTCTTTATGTATATTATATATGTTTTTTAAAAAAATACAAACGTTATCTTTTTAAATTTGCTATTATTTGTTATAATTATTAAATAGATAGAAGGTGTTTATATGTACTTGAAAGAAATTAAAATTTCTGGGTTTAAATCATTTGCAGACAAAATAAATATAAATTTAGATGATGATATTACATGTATAGTTGGTCCGAATGGTAGTGGAAAGAGTAATATTGTTGATGCCGTTCGTTGGGTTTTAGGAGAACAATCTGTTAAGTCTCTTAGAGGTTCAAATAATATGACTGATGTTATTTTTTCGGGAAGTAAGTCAAGAAATCCACTTAATTTAGCATCTGTTACACTTGTTTTTGATAATTCCGATTCTTATTTAAAAGTCCCTTATACTGAAATTTCTGTTACTCGTAAAGTGTATAGAAGTGGTGAAAATGAATATTTGATTAATAATGAAAAATGTAGATTAAAAGATATATCTGATTTATTTTTAGATTCTGGTATGGGAAAATATGCTTTTAATATTATATCTCAAGGTGAGGTTGGAAAGATTATAAGTGATTCACCATATGAGAGAAGAGTAATTTTTGAAGAAGCAGCTGGAGTTTTAAAATATAAAAAGAGAAAAGAAGAGGCTTTGAAGAAGTTGGATAGAACAAATGATAATTTGATTCGTGTGAAAGATATTATAGGTGAGTTAAATGAACAAATAGATCCTTTAAGAGAACAATCTGAAGCCGCTAAGGATTATTTGGATGCTAAGAAGAGGCTTGAAGATATTGAAATAGCACTTATTGCTAATGATTTAGAAAAGTATAATTTGTCTTATCAAAAGGGATTAAAAAATATAGAAAGTATTCAAAATGAAATAGCTTTGTTAGGCAGTAAAAATGCTAATTCTTCAGTTGATATTGAAAGTAAAAAGACTGATTTAAATGAAATAAATTATAAAATAGTTGACCTTAATAATAAATATATTTCTTTAACTAAAGAAGAGGAAAAACTTAATGGAGAGAAGAACATAATTAAAGAAAGAAGTAAGTATGATAGTGAAAATGTAAAGGTTCATGAAAATATTGTTAATCTTAAAGAGAAGAAACTTTCAATTAATAATAAATTGTTGTCTTTGAGGACTGATAAGGATATTTTAGAAAATAAAATAAATGATATAAATATTAAAATTAATGATTGTAATAAGAAACTTAATGTTTTAAATTCTGAGAATAATAAATTATTTAATTTAAGTAATTTAAAAAGGGGAAATGCTTCTGATTTAGATGTTAAGATAAAGTCTTTAAGTAATTATATTGAACAGGGAGGTAATACTCCTATTAGTGTTAAAAAGGTACTATCTAATCCTAAGTTAAAGGGATTACATAATACTATATCTAGATTGGTTGAGATTGATGATGAATATTTGGTAGCGTTTAATGTAGCTTTAGGTGGTGCTAAGGACTATGTTGTTGTTGATAATCCTAATGTTGCAAAAAATGCTATTGATTATTTAAAAGAGAATAACTTAGGTAGGGTTACTTTTTTTCCACTAGATGTTATTAAACCTAGATATATAGATGATGAGTTTATAAATATTTTGAAAAAATGTGAAGGTTTTATTGATGTTTTGGCTAATAAAATTAGTTATGATAATAAATATAGAAACATTGTTTTTAATCAATTAGGAAATGTTGTATTGGTTAGTGATATAGATTCTGCTAATGTTATTAGTAAAAAAATTAATAACAAGTATAAAATCGTTACTTTATCTGGAGAAGTTATTAATGTAGGAGGTTCTATTACTGGTGGTAGTATTAAGAATAAATCAGTTATTAGTGAAAAGTATGAACTTAATAGTTTAATTTCTGAAAGAGAAGGTATTATAGAAGAAATAAAAAATATAGAAGATAAGAAACAAAAAATTATTGAGGAAATTAAAGAATTACAAGGTAGTTTATTTGATATAGAAAAAGAAAAGTTGTTACTTAATGAAGAGTTAAGTGTTAAAAGAGAAGTGTTTAATTCGACTAAGAAAGAGTTTGAAAATATAGATTTGGAATTAAGTAATTTGAATGATTTGGTAAATGATAATTTAAAGGATGAAGAGGATAGAGTTTTAAATAAGTATTACGAGGTTTTAAATAAAAAAGAAGAATTAGAAAAAGAAATAGAAGTAGTTAATAAAACTAAAGATTCTATTACTAATGAAATAGAACAAATTGAAGCTAATTTGAAGGTGTTTAATTCGGAAATAAGAGAGAAGGAAAATGTTTTAAAAGAGTTAGAAATTAATAATACAAAGTTAAGTGTAAAGATGGATAATTTACTTGATATTTTAAGTGAAACTTACTCTATGACATTTGAAAAAGCTAAAGCTAATTATATATTAGAAATAGATGAAGATATAGCACGAAAGAGTGTTAATGAACTTAAGAATAGAATTAAAAAAATAGGAAATGTAAATATTGGTGCTATTGAAGAATTTGAACGTGTAAGTGTTAGATATGATTTCTTGTTAAAGCAGAGTAAAGATTTAGAAAGTGCTAGTTTAAAGCTATTAGAAATTATTGATGAACTTGATCAAGTTATGAAGGATAGTTTTGTTAAAACTTATAAACAAATAGAACTTGAATTTAATAATGTTTTTAGAGAGTTGTTTGGTGGTGGTAGTGCTAAATTACAACTTACGGATAAGGATAATATTTTAGAAACTGGTGTTGATATAGTTGTTACTCCTCCTGGCAAAAAAGTTTCTACTATATCTCTTCTTTCTGGTGGTGAGAAGACATTAACTGCTATTAGTTTGCTTTTTGCTATTTTAAATATTAAAAAAATTCCTTTTTGTTTATTTGATGAGGTTGAGGCTGCATTAGATGAGGCTAATGTTGATAGAGTTGGAGCATATTTCAAAAAGTATATCAATAAAACTCAGCTTATTATAATAACACATAAGAAAAAAACTATGGAGTATGCTAAAACACTTTATGGTATTACAATGCAAGAATCTGGTGTGTCAAAACTTGTAAGTGTTAAATTGGTTAATTAGGAGGTTATTATGAAGATTAATTATAAAAAGATGAGAGATAATGCAAAGGTACCTTTTTATGGAAGTGATTTGGCAGCTGCAGCTGATTTATATGCTTGTTGTGATGATTTGGTTGTTAAACCTTTTGAAACTGTTATTATTCCGACAGGTATAGCATTGGAAATTCCTGATGGATATGCAGCTTTTATATATGCTAGAAGTTCTTTGGGGATCAAAGAAGGGCTTGCTCCTGCTAATAAGGTTGGTGTTATAGATGCTGATTATAGGGGAGAAATTATGGTTGGTTTATATAATCATTCTGATGTTGAAAGAACTATATTTCGTGGTGAGAGAATTGCTCAAATGGTGATAGCACCATTTATAAAAGCTGATTTTTGTGAAGTTGATGAGTTGAGTGTTACTAATCGTGGTGATGGTAGATTTGGCTCTACTGGAAAAAAATAAAAGAAGTTTTTTAACTTCTTTTAAATTGCTCTGTATATATTTTCTCCTTTATAAGGATTTTTAGGATCTATGTGGTCATAAAATAATATTCCATTTAGATGATCGATTTCATGTTGAAAGGCAATTGCTAATTCTTCTCTTGCTCTTATTTTTATTTGATTTCCTTCTGTATCATAACCTGATATTGTAACTCTTGCATATCTTGGTACAATTCCTTCTACATCTCTATTTACGCTTAGGCATCCTTCGCCCTCTTCAACGTAAATTTTTTCTTCTGAATTACTAATTATCTTAGGATTTATTATTACATATGTTTTAAAAGTTTCTTTTATTTCTTGTTCATGTACTATTACTAAATATCTTTTAGGAATTCCTAATTGGATAGCAGCCATACCCATTCCTGGTCTTAAATTGTATTTTTTTGCTAGTTTGTCTATTTGACTGTTTGTTAAATATTCTGTAATTAGTTCGATTGCTTTTTTATCTTCATTTGTTAATGGAAATGTTACTTCTTTACTTGTTAATCTTAGTCTTTTATCTTTCTCATCTAAAATATCTTCATTTTTAAGCATATACTTCACCTCAAAACTAGGTATATTATAACATAAAAGCATAAAAAAAGAAATAGCAAATGCTATTTACTTTTTAAAATGAATTAATTATTCCAAGATCTTGCTCCTAAAATAATGATAAGTAAAATAAATAATACTAAAATAATTGCATATCCACCGCCAAAGCCGCCATAATTACCGCATTGTGGCATACTTGAGCAGCAACTTCCTGTATTTCCATAACCGTATGAATTTCCGTAATAATACATAAGCACCCTCCTTTTTTTATCTACTATAGTTTATTGCTTATTGTTGCTTTTTGACATTATAAATAACTAGTTTTTTAAACTTTTGATATAAAAAAATTTTATTATATGATATATTATTATAGAGGTAGGATGTTTTATGATTTTAAAATATTTAACTAAAATTGTAAAAAGATTTGATATAAGATTATTGATATGTTCTATAGTGTTATTTTCTATAGGACTTTTGATGATATATTCTGCTTCTAATGTTACTGCTATTATAAATGATGCTACTCCTGGAAGATATTTTTATAAGGAATTATTATTTTTGATTTCGGGATTATTTATTTGTAGTATATTTATATTATTTGGCACTAAACATTATTATAAAATGTTTTCTATAGGAATAGGTATCATTGCTACTAGTATGATTTGCTTGTTTATATATGGAGAAGCTGTTAATGGAGCTTATAACTGGATAGGATATAAAGGATTTGGTATTCAACCAAGTGAGTTTGCAAAAGTATTTATTATTCCTATTCTTGCTGTTTATTATGAAAAAAATAAGAATTATTCTGATGATTTAATGAAGATGATTTTGCCATTGATTTTATCTGCTGTTTTGGCAGGATTTATAATTTTACAAAATGACTATGGTACTGCTTTTATTTTTATTTTACTAGTTGGTTTTATATTTTTAATGTCTCCTGCATCTGCAAAAATAAAAAGAAATGTTGTATTTGTTTGTATGGGAATATTTATTGTGTTTTTACTTGCTATATTAGTTGGTGGTAATAAAATAATTGATCAGGATAAAATTGATAGATTTAATATTTCTAAGCCTTGTGAAAGATTTTTAACATCAGGAAATCAATTGTGTAATAGTTATATTGCTATAAATGGAGGAGGACTTTTTGGAAAAGGATTAGGAAATAGTACTCAAAAATATTTATATTTACCAGAAGCCCATACTGACTTTATTTTTTCTATTTTTGTTGAGGAATTAGGTTTTGTTGGTGCCATTGTTTTAATTCTTCTATATATGTTTTTACTTTTGAGAATTTATTTTGATGGAAAAAATGCTTTAAGAGTTTCTCATAAACTTATATGTTATGGTGTTTGTGTATATTTGTTGTTACATATTCTTATTAATTTAGGTGGTGTTATGGGAATTATACCACTTACTGGAGTTCCTTTAGTGTTTATGAGTTATGGTGGTAGTATTTGTTGGTGTGTTTTGCTTTCTTTAGCAATGGTTCAAAGAGTTAATTATGAAACTTATGTAAAAAAGGCTAGGAAATAATCCTTCTGTGGTTAATGATATCATAGGAGGTTTTTTATGGAAAAATTTAAATTTATGTTTGAAAAATATAAAATATATATTATTGGTGTTTGTGTGTTTTTAATGGGTTTGTTTTTGGAATTAGGAGGATTTTGGTTTTATAATAAGTATATTCTTAAAAAAATGAATGTGTTTAAAAATGATTATGTAAATATAGAAAAAGAGGAAGCTATTGATTCTTCTGATAAAGCCATTGTTGAAGAGAAGAAAGATATATTTGTTGATATAAAAGGAGAAGTTGTTAATCCTGGTGTTTATTCTATTAAAGAGAATAGTAGAATAATTGATGTGGTTAATTTGGCTGGAGGATTAACTGATAAAGCTGATACTAGCGCTAATAATATGAGTAAGTTATTAAAAGATGAAATGGTTATTATTATTTATAGTAAAGATGAAATTTTAAATTATAAAAAAGTTAAAGAAGAGGAGGGCAAGGTATTTGATGAGTGTAATAATAATGAAAAGAATATTACTAATGATTCTTGCTATAATGTAGATAACAGCGTAAAAGATAATGATAATAATAACAAGTTAATTAATATTAATGAAGCTTCTGTTGATAAGCTAATGCTTGTTACAGGAATTGGAAAATCAAAAGCAGAGAAGATAGTTGAATATAGAAATAAAAATGGTAGATTTGAAAAATTAGAAGATATAATGAATGTTTCTGGGATAGGAGAGGCATTATTTGAAAAAATTAAAGAATATATTTGCATCTAATATATTTTATTATGTTGTAATATTTTTTTCTTTTGTTTATTTTTTATTTTATATAAATATAGAACATATTAGTAAATATGATAATTTTGATAATTTAAAACTTAAAATAGTTTCTATTAATTATATTGATGATGGTTATAAGTTTATTTTGAAAGGAAAGGAAAAGTTAATAGCGTATTATTATACAGATAAAAAAGAAAATTATAATCTAGGAGATATTATATTAATTTCTGGTGAAAAGAAAGATATTTACAATAATACTGTTGATAATACTTTTAATTATAAAAAGTATTTATATAATCAAGGAATATATAATGTTATTGAAATTACTGATATAAATAAAGTTAAAAGTAATAGAAATATATTTTATTCTATGAAAACATACCTTATAAATAGAGGAAGAAAATTAAGTAATTCATATCCCTATGTTAATAGTTTAATACTAGGTAATAATAGTTTTTTGGATGATGATGTATTAGAGTCTTATAGAAATAATGGTATAAGTCATTTGTTTGCTATATCTGGACTTCATATTTCTGTGTTCATGATGATTATTAATAAAATATTATCAAGGTTTGGAATCGGAGAAAAGAAAAGATGTATAATAATTGTTTTGTTTCTTTTGTATTATATGTTTTTGACTAATTTTTCTATGTCTGTTATGCGTGGAGGCATATTTACTATATTGATTCTTATTAATAAGTTGTTGAAACTTGATATTAAAACTATTAATTTACTTCTTTTTACACTTGCGATTATTATTTTTATAAATCCGTTGTTTTTATATAATCTTGGATTACAGTTTTCTTATATTATAACTTTATTTTTAATACTTTATAAGGATATTATAAATAGATTTAAAAATGGTATTTTAAAACTTTTGTTAACATCTTTTCTTTCGTTTATTGTGGCTTATCCAATTACGGTTAATAATTTTTTTCAGGTTAATTTTTTGTCGATTTTGTATAATATTTTTTTTGTTCCTTATGTTTCTTATATTTTACTTCCATTTACGCTTATTTCTTATTTGTTTCCTTTTTTTGATAATCTCTTATATTTATTAATTAAGATTATTGAACGGGCATCACTAATTTTAGAACAATTTGACACTTTTAAAATTATTATGTGTAAACTTGATTTGTCAATTGTGGTGTCATATTATGTCGTGTTGTGTATACTTTTGTCGTTTGCTAAAAAACGTAAAGTAAAATATTTGTTCTTCATTTTTTTCTTTTATTTTATGCATTTTATTAACCCTTTTAAAAATTCTAATTATGTGTATATGTTTGATGTTAATCAGGGGGACTCCATTCTTATTAATGTAAATAATAATGTTACTCTTATTGATACTGGAGGTGTTGTCATGTATAGTGACAATAACTATACATATCAATTGTCGAATAATAGAATATTACCGTATTTAAAGTCAAAAGGAATTAGAAAAATAGATAATTTATTAATTAGTCATGGTGATTTTGATCATATGGGGGAGGCTGTTAATATAGTTAATAATTTTAAAGTAGGTAAAGTTATTTTTAATTGCGGAAGTTATAATGAATTAGAAAGGGATTTAATTGATGTATTAAATAAGAAAAATATTAAGTATTATTCTTGTGTTGATGAGATAGAAATAGATAGTTATAAATTAAAATTTCTTAATACTAAAGATTACGATAATGAAAATGACAATTCAAATGTTGTTTATTTCAATTATAATAATATTAAATTTTTGTTTATGGGTGATGCAGGAATTAATAGAGAAAAAGATATATTAAAAAAGTATAGTTTAGAAAAAATAGATTTTTTAAAAGTCGGACATCATGGTTCAAATACTTCTAGTGGCGAAGAATTTATAAATAATATTAATCCTAAATATAGTCTAATTAGTGTTGGTAAAAATAATAGATATGGTCATCCTAAGGATAGTGTATTAAATACTTTAAAAGATAGTAAAATTTATAGAACTGATAAAGATGGAAGTGTAGAAATAAAATTAAAAGATTATTATAATATTAGAACTTGTAGTCCATAAGAAAATAATTTTTGATAGTAGGAAATGTATTATTTTAATAGTTTGATAAACAATATTGTATTTCAATATAAAAGTTATATATTTCTAACATTTTGTATTAAAATAGTATTTTTCTAGTGTTAAAATTATTATTGATGTGAGAAATATATCACATCAAGGGGAATATTATGAAAGATAAAGTAAAATTAAAAGAAATACTGGCATCACATATCATTATTGCTATCTTAATCGCAATTTATTACTGGTGTTGGGCTAGAAATGATTGGAAGGGTTATTATGTAACAATACAAAATACAATAGGAATATTTGCTTTTTTATTTTTTATTGTACAATCTATTCGAATTTCGAAATATAAAAGGGAAGTAAATGATGAAATGTCAATTGTTAGAGTTATGTTATTTTATATTATAGACAAAAAAGGATGTTAAAATGAAACTTATAACTAAAATAAAAGAATATCGTGAAAAAATGGGTATGAAGCAATCCGAATTAGCTGAACTTGTGAATATCAGAAGAGAGACTATTGTATGCTTATAAAATGGAAAGTATAATCCATCATTACGATTGGCTATGGATATTGCAAAAGTTTTTAATGTACAAGTTGAGGATTTATTTTCATTTATTGATGAAAAATAAGTTACTATTTAATAATAGTTTATAGAGTATAAGATCTAGAAATAGATCTTTTTTTGTAATTTATAAGGTTTTTTATACTAAAATTATGAATTAACTTATAGTTTAGAAAATATTTAAAGTGAAAAGTTGCAATATAGATATATTAATGTTAGACTATTTATAGTAGGTGATGTGAGTTGAAAAATTATGATAGTTATAATAATGGTCATTTGATGGCTACTTCAGAAATAGCAGAGGATAATTATGAAAAGGTCGCTAAAGAATGGGCAGAGGGTAGTGAAAATTTAGAGGCTTTATTGCTTTATTGTTTAAAGAATGGTATTGTTACACAATCTAGTTGTAGGGGACATAGTGATGATGGTTATGCTTTTGTTCAATTTGAATTAAATGAGGCAAATATGAAATCAATTGTTAAGATAGTAAATCGTTATTATAATTTAGATGGTGTTAGTATGAACTTTATTAGTGAACCGGGGAATATTTCTAAATTTTCGATACATGTGCCTAAAAAAATAAGTGAGTTATTTTTTAAAGATATGTTGTCTCAATTATCTAATGGCATTGATTTGGAAATTGATTCTTTAACAGATGATATGAAAAACACATTAGAAGTTATGATGAATCATAAAGTTCCATTTGAGCTTTTAGAAGTTAATTATTCAAAGACTAATGATCAAAAACAATTGTATGTTTTTTCGAGTAATCAAGATTATTTTGATACTAATCTTTTTAATGATCCTGATTATAAAATATATACTGGGGATGGAATTGGTTTTGAAAGTACTCCTGAAAAAATTCTTCCAATTATTAAGGATGTTTCAAAAAAATCAGATGTTAAGTATGATGAATTTATAAAAGATGGTTTAAAATATGAAGATATAAACATTCAAAAGTTTGCTAAGGAAATGTATGAAAAAAAATCAGTTGGAGAGTTTAATGGGTTTAATGTAGATGGTTCAAAGTATACAAGTCCTGAAGAAATAGTAAATGCATATTTTAAAAATCTTGAGAAGGCAAAGTATGGATTTGTTAATAGTAATAAAAATGATAGTCATGATATTAAAAACATTGAAAATGATTCTGAAAATAATATAAGTCCAATTGTTGCTAATGCAAAGGCTACAATTGAAAATGATCAAGTTAGACAAGAAGAAAAAACAATAGTTGAAGTTTTACCAGGAATGAGTATAGAAGAAGTTGCAAGAGCAGTATGTGGAAAAAGATATATTTGTAAATTTAATAATTTTGTAATAGATGGAACAACATATACAAGTCCTGAAGAAATAATAGATGCATATTTTAAGTCTTGGGAAGAGGGCAAGAAAAAAAGCTCGAGATAATTTGTTATTAACGATAAAAATATAGAGTAACAAGATTATATTTTTGCCATAATATATATTAGACGTCAATCGCTTTTGGCGTTTATATAGATTGAGAGCTTATGCTCTCTTTTTAAAATAGTTTTATATTTTTTCTTATCATGGTATAATGTTATTAGGATGGTGAGAATATGAATATAGATAAATATTTGAATGAACTTGATTCACTTTATTCTTATGATATTCGCACTAAAAACGCATTAAAAAAGATTATTCCATGTATGATAAGATATTATGGTAATGAATATGAAAATATAATTTTATCTGCTATTAGAGATTGTGAAATTATTCATTGTGATTCTTTTCAAACAATATCAAAAGTTTTAAATAGTAATAATTTAAGTGATGCTGTTTATGAAATAAAGAATAATGATGGAGTTTATGTTTCTAAACCTAATATTGTTTATGATGACGTTAATAATGAATTTATTGTTAGTGATGTTATTAGAAAAATTGTTATTTCTCATACATATAATTTTGATTCTCCAAAGGGTTTAGAAGTTTTGACATTACAGTTGTGCTGCCTTGTTAAGAGTTATTATAAGGAATATTTTATTCAGGATAATATATTACAAAAGAATAATGGTATAGCTATTACAAGACAAAAAATTAATTATAATACGGGTAATATCACACTTGATTTTTTGGATTCTTCTAATCATTCTTTGGAAGAGGGAATGAATTATTATGATACTGAAAGAATAGTTTCTAATGTTTTGAATGATACTTATAAGTGTTATGGATTTGATTCTATTTATTCTATTGCTATGATTTTGAAGGAAAAATATAGATTAAAATCTATTATTAATAGGGCAGAGATTTTGAAAGATATGTTTACATTAAAAAGAATATATAATGTTGATCCGGATGATTTTGATAAATTATCTGTACTTGCTGATAATTGTTATGAACTAGAGGAAAAAATGATTGTATATTCTATGACAAGAGAGGAAAAAAATAAAATTAGAGAAGAACTTACTAATTTGTTATCAAAGGATGTATATAATTGTTTGGTTAAATATATTAGTTTGGATAATAAAAAAGAGTTTAAAACTTCTGAGATTTAAAATCAGGAATAAAACTCTTTTTTTGTGTTTTACCTTTTTGAATATAGGCATTTTTAATACCTAAATCACAGGCATAGTTAATTACATCGTTATATTCTTTATTTGTTATTGTTCTATTTAAATTGTCATATTCTAATTTTCTTATATTTGTATACTGATTCATTATACTAATAAAAATATTATCATTATATTTTTCGTATAAGTATTTTAATATTCTTTTGGAATCTTTTGTTAGATTTGGTAATATTAAGTGTCTAACAATTACTCCTTTTTTTAGAATACCTTTTTCAAATATTGGTTTTCCTACTTGATTATACATTTCTTCAATTGCTTGACTAGCAAATTTAAAATAGTTTTTACAATTTGAGTATTTTATTGCATAAAAATCAGAATAGTATTTTAAATCTGGGAGATAGATATCTATATAACCGTTTAGCATTTTAATTGTTTCTATATTTTCATATCCATTAGTGTTATATACTATTGGAATTTTTAACCCTTTTTTTCTTGCTAATTTTATACCTTCAATAATTAATGGTACAAAATGTGTTGGGGTTACTAAGTTAATATTTAAGGCTTTTTTATTTTGTAGATCAATACATATATCACTAAATTTTTCTATTGTTATTTCTTGCCCTATATTTTCTGTACTTATTTCATAGTTTTGACAAAATATACATTTTAAATTACAGTTGGAAAAAAATATTGTACCTGAACCATTTTTCCCTGATATACATGGTTCTTCCCAATAATGAAGAGCTGCTCTTGCTATTTTTATTTTATCTTTAGCCATGCAATATCCTGTTGTTACATGTCTATTTATTTTACAATTTCTTGGGCATAATGTACAAGAAGATAATACATCCATAGTTATCACCAATGTTTATTATACAAAAAAAGCTTTTTTATTTCAAAGCTTATTTTTGTATATGTAATTTTTTTAATATTTTATTTATATATTCTTTTCCAAATGACTCATATAGGCCATTGTTTTTATACATTATTACAAAATATAATAGTGATGCTAAAATAGCATATACAATTATTATTAGAATAGAATAAGTATAACTTATACTTTTTATTGGTAATATTGTTTTTTCTAATAATACTATTAGTGCTATCATTGATAAACATGGGATAATCATTTTTTTGATTACTGTTTTTATTTGACTATAATTGAATTTGAATTCCTTTTTTAAATATATGAATACAATTATATATGATATTATAAATCCTATTATTGTAGATATTATTGTTCCATAAAATGGATGTATTCCTATTTTGTTTAAAAATAGAATCATAGGTATATCGAGAATGGCATTTACAGATAGTCCTACAATAGAATTTAAATATATTATTTTGAATTTTTTTACACCTTGTAAAGTGTTGTTTATAACGCTTAATATACCTGCTAGAACATTTACTACTGCTAAATATTTAAGAATTAGTGGACCATATTTACTAGCACCATAAAATAAGTAATAAATTGGTTCTGATAATAAAATTATTCCTATTCCCATTGGAACTGTTATAGCTAATATCATTGATATAGCTTGGTTAAATATTCTGTTAACATTGTCTAAATCATTTTTAGTATAACTACTAATGATATGAGGAATAAGACTTGTTACTAGTCCCATAGATACTGCAATTATAATCATACATATTTTTGGACCCCATGTACATATTATACTTGATATCAATTCACTATCTTTAGCGGGATATCCTATCATGTATAATCCTTTAATTATTAGTTTCATATCTACTAGATCATATAGATTTGCTACTATTGATGTGATTATTAAAGGAATACAATAGGATATTATTTTTTTAATTATTTCTTTGTTAGTTACGTTATCAATTTTTTCTTCTTCCTTAAATAAGTTTTTCTCTTTTTTAGTTTTTATTTTTAAATATAGGTATGCTATTAAACCTCCAAAAAATGCTCCGGATAAAGCGACTGATACTCCGATTGGTATTGAGGTCTTAAAGACGTTTATTGCTAAGTAAGAACCAATTAATATTATAGCTATTCTTGTTATTTGTTCGATTACTTGGCTTACTGATGAGGCTGCTATGTATTTATTTCCTTGTAGATATCCTCTTAATACACTTAAAAATGGTATTATTAATAGACAAAATGATATAGCTTTAATTACTAGAGAAACGTCTTCTATTTTGTTACCACCTTCTATTCCTCTTAGAAAGTAAGAACCTATAATATCTGAACCAAAAAATACTATTAAGAATGATATTAATGATATTATAATAATAACTTTTTTACTTATTTTATAAGCTCTTTCTTTTGCTTCGTATTTTTTTAAACTTGAGTATTCACTTATAATCATACTGACTGCTACTGGTATTCCAGCAGTTGAAATATTTAAGAATAAATTGTATATGTTATAAGCATATGAGTATAAAACACCACCATTTTCTCCTATTATTGAATAAAATGGTATTACATATAAAGCTCCAAATACTTTTGTTAATAATATAGCTATTGCTGCTATTACTGTTCCTTCTACAAATGAATTTTTTTTCATATAATTTCTCCTGTTTTTAATATATTAGTATTATAACATATTTTTTTATTTATTTGCTTTTTTATATGCTTGGTGATAAAATATTTTGTACTTTGGGTGATAATTATGTTTATTAAAGACATTAAAAGAATAAAAAATGATAGTTTTGAAATTTTATCTATTAATGATATAGAAAATTATATTGAGTATCCTCTTATAAAAGCTCATGAGGAATTTTTTTGTAAAAATATTAAAACAGTTATGAGTAGTTCAAACAAAAGAAATGTTCTTTGGCTTGATGATGATAATAATAGTTTGGATTATACATGGTATGGAAATAATTTTAATTTTGGAAAAGGATATGCTTGGATTATGCTTGATTATGATTTGTTAAGTGATTCTAATAAAGATATAATTGGAAAATTATGTGATGATGATCTTGTTATTTTAGCAGTTCATCCTGATACTAATAGTTATATTTCTAAATTACAGGCTTTAAATCATAATCCATATAAAGATGATCCTAGGTATGTTGATTTTTATTCTAAATGTTTATGTGTTAATACTACAAAATATTGTGAACGTTCAGTTATTCTTAGATATCCAGTTGATGAAAATACTTTAGATTCTTCTGTGGAGGAGTATTTTTTAAGCTTGTCTAAGGTATTTAAAAAACAAGATAAAATGATTGATGGTAATAGAAGTATATTAAATAGTTATTTAAAAAAATATAATGTTTTGTTAGAAAGATATGGTTATAATATTGATTCTTTAAATATTTTAAATCCTGATTTTGCTTCTGATATAGCTTGTTTAATATTTATTATTTCTACTTTAGAAATTAATGATAATTTTGATAGTTATAAATCTATTTCTAATGTAAATATTCATATGGGGATTGGGGATAATCCTGTTGCTATAGAGTTTTACTATGAATCTAAGAAGAGAATAATTTCATTAGATAATAATGATTATGGAAATGAAACAATTTATTTTGGTACTACTAATGATTTGGAGAAACTTAATAAAGAAAAAAAACTATTATCTGATTTTTCAAGTTTTTATTCTTCTAAATATTGTAATGAATTAGTTACTAATATTGACGTTAAAAATAAAAGAATATTAAAAGATACTTTAAATTAGTTGGTATTTTAGATATAATTAATCTGATAAGGAGTGATATTATGGATTTAGCTTTAATAGTAATATTACTTGTTTTAGTAATTATTATTTTTAAAGATATTAAATGGACAATATATTTAATTGGAATATTAGAAATATTTTTTAGATTAGTTCATTATATAGGAGATCATTTAGGGGTTGTTGAGCTAAATGCTTTAATAAATAATTATATACCTTCTATATTTTCTGTTATTGCAAGATATTCAAGTGGAATCATTTATGATATTTTATCATGGGTTTTAGTGGTATGTTTTTGTATGTTTTTATTTTATTTAATTAAGTATTTTTTTCATAAAAAATAATATAAAGAAGGGTGTTATATGAGAATAGGACTTTTTACTGATGTTTATTTACCTTATGTTAGTGGTGTTGTTACTGCTGTTGATTCTTTAAGGGAAGCATTAGAAAAGGAAGGACATGAAGTATTTATTGTTACAATTAATGCTGATAAAGGATTTAAGTATAAGAGGGAAGGACATGTAATTAGAATACCTGGGATACCTTCGGGGATATATGATTATTCAATAAGAATTACTTATCCTTTTAAAGCTGTTGAGATGGTAAAAAAATTAAATTTAGATATAATTCATGCTCATACTGAGTTTGGAATTGGTAGATTTGGTAAGTCTATGGCTAAGAAATTAGGAATACCTTTTGTTCAGACTTTTCATACTTTGTATGAAGATGCTGTTGGATATGTTACAAAAGGGTTATTTCCTAGACTTAGTAATAGAGCAGTAATTAAGGCTATTAAACTTTATTATAGTGAGTTTATAGATCAAATTGTTGTTCCTAGCGATAAAGTTTATGATATATTAAAAAATAAATATAAGTTAAAACCTGAGATCAATGTTATTCCTAATGGAGTTAGAATTGAACAATTTTATAAGGAAAAGTATAAGGAAAGGAATATATCAAAATTAAGAAAAGAATTGGGAATAAATCCTGATGATTTTGTGATTCTTTGGGTAGGAAGATTAGGATATGAAAAGAATATTAAATTTTTAATTGAGAATCATAAAACATTAACGAATTATAATAAAAATGCTAAATTACTTATAGTAGGGGGAGGACCCGAAGAAGAAAATTTAAAGAAATTAGCTATTGATTTAGGCATTGCTAATAATGTTATTTTTACTGGTAAGATAAAATATGAAGATGTAGGATTATATTATCAAATAGGTAGTGTTTTATCTTCAGCTTCAACATTTGAAACACAAGGTCTTACTTTGATAGAGGCATTAGCGGCATCAAAACCTTTGGTTTGTATAAAAGATGAAAGTTTTACTAGTATAATTGAAAATAATTATAATGGTATTATATTTAAAAATAAGAGTGAATATGTTAAAGCTATGATATCACTTATGGATAATAATATAAGACTCAAAGAAATGAGTTATAATGCGAGAGAATCTTCTAATGCATATCTTTTAAAGACATATGCTATAAGGATGCTTAATGTTTATGATAAAGCTATTAAACATTATCAAATTAAGAATAACAATAATAGTACCAAATAAAATTGATATGAAAATTATTTTATAATATTTATATTTTATTGCTGTAGGAAATAATTCATATGTTGAAATGTATATCATTATACCTGCTATAAATGAGAATAGAATTCCTAGGAATAAGTTATTTATTATTGGAGTTAAGAATAAATAGGCTATTAATGCCCCAAATGGTTCAGATAAGGCTGATATTAGGGTGTATAATATAGCCTTTTTTTTGTTTTTGGTTGAATAAAATATTGGTAGTGCTATGCTTATTCCTTCTGGTATGTTATGGATTGCTATAGCTATGGTTAGTTTTACTCCTAATTTTATATTATTTGATGTAGTCATAAATGTAGCTATTCCTTCTGGTATGTTATGAAGAATAATTGCTATCATACTTATGATTCCTATTTTATATAAATTATTATTTTCAGGAATTAATTTATTAAAAATACTTGATATTATAACACCTATAGTTATTGTTATAAGACATATTATAATAGAGGGTATTTTGTTAAAATAATTATTTATAAATTCTATCCCTTCAGGCATTAAATCTAGAATTGATATTAAAAACATAACACTTGATGCAAAAGACAAACCAAATGTTATTATTTTGTTATGGTGTTTAGTATTTATTAATAAAATAAGACATCCTAGCATAGTTGAAAAACCTGCTATTGAAGTTAATAAAAATGATATTTTGAAATTCATTGTTTTCACCTATAATAATATTATTTTATTTGTTTGAAAAAGATGTATTTATACTTTTGTAGTTAATCTTTATTCATCGATGAATATGTTATGAAAAAACATATTATTCCAACTATAATCGAAATGAAAAATTCAATGTTAATTATTATTTTTTGAGGAATTAAAGTTGCTACTGTTGATATTGTAAAACCTAGTATAGCAAAAAATGTATAGCTATAATATTTTTTAAATAGATTTGTTAGTATTTTTGATAATATTAGAAAACCTGTTATTAATCCTATTAAGATAGGTATTAATAGTTTTATATTTAAAGTACTTATTGCTTCAATATAAGTATTGTAAAAATTAAATAGATTTAATATAACTGTTGTAGAGATTCCTGGAATTATTGTGGATATTGATATTAAGAAACCGATTAATATTAAAGAAAGAAAATTGATATTATTAATATTGATGTTATTAATATTATTGTTTTTTACAAAAAGGAGAAACAGTCCTATTGAGAATGTTATAAAAAATGGTATTAGATAGGATGGTTTATATCCTTTTTTTGTTGCTTTATAAAATAAATGGGGAAATGTTCCTAGAATGAAACCTGTAAAAATAATATAGGTTCCCATTGGAAATTTGTTTATAAAGAAAAAGATTATATTGCTAAAAATATATGTTCCTACTAGTATTCCTAATCCTATTGGAAATAAAAAGATTATAGATTTTTTAAAGTCTTTAAATATGTTACTTATTGCTTCAATACATTTTTCATAAAGATTAAAAATTATTAGGAAAGCACTACCACTTAGACCAGGAACAATATTTCCTATTCCTGCTATTATACCTTTTAAAAAATTTTTCATATACATCACAATATATTTTATATTAAAATTTGTAGAAATATGATTATTCTAAATTATATAAATTGTTAATATATTTTACAAGGTGATAGTTGATGATAAAAGGATTGAATGAAAAAGAGGTTCTAATTAATAGAAAAAAATATGGTAGTAATGAACTTTCTAAACAGAAGAGTAAGAGTTTTTTTAAATTATTATTTGAAACTTTGGGAGATCCTATTATAAAAATATTATTAATTGTGTTATTTATTAAAGTGACTTTGTTGTTTAAAAATTTTGATTGGTATGAAACTTTGGGAATTTTAATTGCTATATTTATGGCTAGTTTTATTTCTACTATTTCTGAGTATGGAAATGAAAAAGCGTTTAAAAGATTACAAGAAAGTTCTTCTAAAATTAATTGTAAGGTGAAAAGAGATAATGTTATTAAAGAAGTTTCTATTGATGAAATAGTAATGAATGATATAGTTATTTTATCTAGTGGAGATAAAATTCCTGCAGATGGAGAATTGATTAGTGGGGAGTTAGTGGTTGATGAATCTTCGCTTACTGGGGAGTCTAAAGAAATATATAAAAATAGTAGTAATAAGATGTTATATAGGGGATCAGTTGTTTATTCTAAAAGAGGGATAATGAGAGTTTTAAAAGTTGGTGATTCAACATATTATGGAAGAATTTCTAAAGAACTTCAAGAAGTTACTCAAGATTCTCCTTTAAAAGAACGATTGAGAGTTTTGGCAAAAACAATTAGTAAAATCGGATATTGTGGGGCTTTTTTAGGGGCTATATCATATTTGTTTTATAATATAGTTATTGCTAATGGATTTAATATTAATTTGATTTTTAATACAATTACTAATTTTCAATTAATGAGTAATTATATAATTTATGCTATAACAATAGGGGTTACTATAATAATAGTGGCAGTACCAGAGGGGCTTCCAATGATGATAACTTTAGTTCTTGCTTCGAATATGAAGAGGATGTTGAAAAAAAATGTTTTAGTACGAAAAATGGTTGGAATAGAAACTGCAGGAAGTATGAATATGCTTTTTTTTGATAAAACTGGTACAATTACTAATGGAAATCCTGAAATGATTAAATTTATAGATGGGAATTTGAAAGAGTATGGTAAAAATAATATTAATAAGAGTTTGAATATAGATATAATAAGAAAATCATTGATTGTTAATAATGAGTCAAAATTTGATGGTAATAGTAATGTGGTTGGAGGAAATCAGACTGATAAAGCTATACTTAAGTTTTTTAATAGTAAATATACTTATAATTGTAAAATAAAAGATGAAGTCATTTTTAATAGCGTTAATAAATATTCTTCTGTTTTAATAGAAGATGATGGAAAGAATCTATTGCTTGTTAAGGGAGCTTTTGAAAAGATATATCCTCTATGTATAAGTTATTTTAAAGATGGTAAAAAAAGATATTTACTTAATAAGATGAAAGTTAAAGAGTATATAGATAATTTGGTTGCTAATGGAAATAGAGTTTTGTGTGTTGCTGTTAATGATAATGGAAATGATATGAATAATTTAATATTAGTGGGATTTGTAGTTATAAAAGATGAGGTTAGAAGTGATGCTAGAAAAACTATTGATACTTTAAATAGAGCAGGCATAAAGCAAGTGATGATTACTGGTGATAATAAAAATACTGCTATTTCGATTGCAAAAGAGATAAATTTACTTAAAGAAAATGATGTTGTTTTAACTTCTGATGAATTAAATAATATGAGTGAAGAAAGAATTAAACTTATTTTTCCATATATTAGAGTTGTAGCTAGAGCACTTCCTACTGATAAGAGTAAATTAGTTAAAATAGCTCAAGAACTTAACTATGTTGTTGGTATGACAGGGGATGGTGTTAATGATGCTCCAGCTTTGAAAAAGGCTGATGTTGGTTTTGCTATAGGTTCTGGAACAGAGGTGTCAAAAGAAGCTAGTGATATAGTTATTTTAGATGATAATATTTCTTCAATTTCTTCGGCTGTTTTATTTGGTAGAACTATTTTTAAGAGTATTAGAAAGTTTATAGTTTTTCAACTTACTTTGAATATATGTGCTGTTTTGGTTTCTATAATTGGACCTTTTTTAGGGGTGGATACACCAGTAACCGTTATGCAAATGTTATGGATTAATATGATTATGGATACTTTAGCTGGGTTAGCTTTTTCTTATGAACCGCCTTTAAAGGAATATATGAAAGAGTTACCAAAGGATAAAAGTGAAAGAATAATTAATAAATATATGAAAAATGAAATTATTGTTGCAGGGTGTTATTCAGCTGTTTTATCACTTTTATTTTTAAAGCTACCATTTATTAAGAATTTTTTTAGACCTTCGTATAATGATGAGTATTTATTAACTGCTTTTTTTGGGTTTTTAATATTTATAGGAATATTTAATAGTTTTAATGCTAGAACTAGTAGAATAAATTTGTTTGCTAATATACTTAAAAACAAAGTATTTCTTATTACATTTTTGATAATTATATTGGTTCAAATATATTTGATTTATTTTGGTGGCGCTACTTTTAGAACTTATGGTTTGACTTTTAAAGAATTACAAATAATGTTATTACTTGCTTTTTCAATAATACCTGTTGATATAATTAGAAAGATTATGTTTAAAACTAATAGACATAGTTTATAAAAGAGTTAGTTAAATATCCAAATGTAAATTGGATTAAATTATTGATATTTAAAGACATAATGCAATTTATGCCTTTCTTTTTTTATAAAAATATTTATAATATGTATTGAAAAATAAACTTTATTGTACTATGAAAACAAGATGACATTTTGATTTTTAAATTAATGTAACTTTTAAAGCATTTGGATTCATTGTATCTTTAAAAAGATTAATGGTAAGTAAGGAATTAAGAGCTGATATATATATAAAGATAGAAAGGTAGTGTGTTATTTATGAACAAAGAAAAAATAGAAAATATATTCAAAAGGAAAAAAATTGCAATTAAAGAATTAAATAGTGCAACTAATTCCTTTAGTTCAAATGTATATATAATCACTTCAACAACTGGAAAAAAATATGTGCTTAAATTTTGCAATAAAGAAAAAAAGGTGATTAATGAAGGCAAATATATGAATTATTTAAAATCATATCTTCCTGTTTCTGATGTGATAGAAACTGGTGTATGCGATGAAAAATATTACATTATCCAGAGCTTTTTTGAAGGTAATAATGTTTATGATGAAAAAGCAAATGAGTTAAATGACGAACAAATTAGAAATATTGGAATTTTATTAGCCAAATTACATTCTTGTAAATTGTTAGATGAAGATAATGATTCGTGGTTAAAATATTTAAATGATTCTCTTGATAAAACAGTAGATACATTGGAAAAAATTTTGGGGAAAGAAGAAAACAAAAAGATAAGTAAATTTTTAAGAAAATACATAAAACAAAATTTAGTAAATAATTATAAAAACTCTATTTTGCATATGGATTTTAGAATTGGTAATTTAATGTTTGGAAAAGAAAATGAAATTGGATTAATTGATTTAGAAGGTATGAAAAACGGAGAATATGTTTTTGATTTTGTTAAAATGAATCGACTTTTTAATAATGATAAATTTGAAATATTTTTGAGTGGATATGATAGTGTAAAAACAAGAGAAGATAATTTTGATGAGAGATTAAATTTTTATAGTTTGTTTGATTCTTATACTTCTTTATGGTGGTGTGCTTCCAGAAATCGATTAGATACTGATTTTTATAAATTAAATTATAATATCGTTATTAAATATTTAGAAAGGTTAAATAAAACGGGGAATATTTAAGTAATATAAAGAATTTAATATTAGTGGAATTTGTAGTTATAAAAGATGTTGTTAAAAGTGATACTAGAAAAACTATTACTTTTTTTTTAATAATACCTGTTGATATAATTAGAAAGATTATGTTTAAAACTAATAGACATAGTTTATAAAAGTATTGCATTTTAATAAGTTTTAATATATAATATCTTGCACGAGGTGATTTTATGTATAATTATACTTGCGTACCATCTTTACTTAACTCTGGTTATACTGATAATAATAGCGATGTTTTGGCTTATGATATTTTAGTTTTGGATGAGAGAGATTCATATGATTCTTCTTATCTTGGAGCTGATGGTCATGTTTTAGGAAAAATAGTTATTTATAGTAATGATATTGTTAAAATAATGCCTTCATACGCTAATGATGATAAGAATGAGATTAGAAAGAAAGAATTATTACTTTTATTTGCTTCTTTAGTTCCTAGATCAAAAATGAAGATTGTTAAAGATGGTAATGATTTGGTTTTAAATTCAGTTAACTCATATATCAAGTTTTCTTGTATTTATGATAAGATTAAGTTTTCTTCTGCTATAGATGATATTGAAATTTTTAGAGTAGAAGATCAAAGAAGAGAAAATGAGTATGTTTTAAAGTCTGCTATGTATGAAAGAAAAAGAACTATAAAAAAAGAAAGGGAAAATGAAAATTAATCATTTTCTCTTTCCTTTTTTTCTATTATAAGTTTATTATTTAATAATCTTTTATTTTTTGGATTTATTAATATAGCTTTTTCTATCCATTTTTTTGCTTCTTTAATGTTATTTCTATAATACTCTGAAATTGATAATAAATCATATATAGTTTCATCCCAACAAAAAGGTTCATTTATATATGTTTTTTTATGTTCTTTTATTCTTAAGGCTCTTGTACAACAATTATATACTTCTTCCCAGTTTTTTAATTGATATTCAAGTATAGCTTTTTCTACATAGGGTTCTCTTAAATATGGAGCTTCTTTTATTGCTTTTTCTAACCACATTTTTGCTTCTTCATAGCGATTTAAATTTATGTAACATCTTGATATGTATCTCATTGAGGCACATCTTTCATCTTTCCATGTTGCTTTGGGTAAGCTTAAATGTTTTATTAATGTGTCAATAGCCTCATTATATTTTTTGTAGTACATGTATTCTCTACCTAAATAATGGATGTTTCTATCATTATTAGGATTTTCTTTTACTGATAATTCTAGGAGTGGGAGATATGATGAACGTGATTTATTTGGATCTGGGTAGTGATTTAATATAATATTTTCATTTTTTATGATGTTTTCATTTTCTTTGGTTGTTAGTACTTCGTGTACTGGATATATCCATTTATATCCTAGACTATGTATTTTTTCATAGTAAAATGTTATTTGAGGGTTGTTATTTTTATCTAGACTCCAATTATATATGTATTGACATTTGTTTGTATTTTTTTGCCATACTTTTTCTAACTCTTTTCTCCAACCTTTATTAAAAATTTCATCTAAATCTGTACATACACATATGTCTGTATCTTTAGGTAATAGTTTTAATGATTCATTTCTTGCTTTGTCAAAACGCCAGGGATTTATTTCTTTGATTTTAACATTAACGTTTAAATCTTTTAATAGTTTTACTGTGTTATCAGTTGATCCTGTGTCTAGTACATATATTTCATCTGCTTCTTTCATTGATTCCACCCAACGTGTTACAAATTTTTCTTCATTTTTACATATTGCGTATACGCAAACTTTATATTTCATTATCTACCTTATCTTCCTAAATAATCTATTGTGATTGTAACAAGTGAGTTTGTGAAGTATGAACTAGATTCTATATTATTAATATCAGGTGTATTTAGATAAACTATTTCTGGACTTAAATTTACTAATTCATAAGCATTTGATATATCATTTACAGATATTATACCGCTTGCTACAATTTGTTTTGTTTGTTTATCATATATCCATTCACTAGCTCCAATATAAATATTATCTGTTCCTACTAATCTAAACCCTAAAGCTACAAAATTTTTGTTTGGATCAAAAGTTGTAGATTCACCATTAGTATGAGCTGATACAATAAAACTTACTTTGTAATATCCAATTGTATTAAACTGAATGGTTTTTTCATTAGTATCTAATGTTACAATTCCAGTTATGTCTAATTCCTTTCTGTTTATTGGTAATCTTTCATCTTGTGGTATTGGAATTCCTTGTTCTGATTCATTTGCGTTAAATGTTACTAAATATGCAGATCTGTTAAGTATTGGTCCAGTAGGCCCGGTTGGTCCGGTTGGTCCAGTTGGTCCTATTTCACCTTGTTCTCCTGTTAAACCAATTGGTCCTTGTAAACCTTGATCACCTTTTGGACCTTTTATTTCTCCTACGCTTGTCCAATTGTTATCTTTTTCGTTCCATACATATAGTTCTGTTCCTACAAGATATGAATCTCCTACATTTCCAGTTTGATGATCATTAGTTAAATCTTGATAAGTATCATATTTTCCTAGTATGGTAACACTTGTTCCATCATTACCTTTTGGTATTATAAAATCTAATATATGATTATTACCTGTTTTTGTCTCTATTACTTGGGCTTCTGTTCCTGGGTTACCTGTTGCTGTTGTTCTTATTGTGATTGTATCTGCTGCACCAGTAGGTCCTGCTGGCCCAGTTGGTCCAGTAGGCCCGGTAGGTCCGGTCTGTGCATAACTAAATTTCTTCTAAATAGAGTAATCGTAAATATAACCCCATATTCCTTTATAAATACATTAAAAATAACCTTTTCTGAAAAGGTTATTTTATTTTAATTAATACAATATTTCATTTTTCATATATTTTTTTATTTTCATAATCTTGTTTTAATTCTTCTGACAATTTTTATTTTAGATTAATTGTATTTTTTAATTTCTACATATTATTTTATATTTTTTTGTATCGGTAATTTAATATTATCAATTATCATCTTTTAATCTATCATCGTATCAAAATTAGTATTATGTTTCTCTTTGCGAAACATAATGTTCTGTTAATGATATTTGTATTATCTTGTTATCTTCAGAGTAAATTGTTGCTTCTATGTTTTCTTTTACAAATTTAAAATCTAAATCTTTATCAGTGATAAATCCATAGCTTAATAATTTTTTACTTGCATTGTGTTTATCATCATTTATTTTCACTGTATAAAAAGAATTAACATTATTTTTTTCTAAAATAGTAATTACATCTAACTTTGGTAATGTACTGCCTAGAAAATTACTAGAAAAAGATAATTGAAGAAACTCATTAGAATAGCACTTATTATTAAAACCAAAATCAAATGTATTAACTTCTTTAAAATTATCTTTAGTTAATTGCTTTAATGAATCCTCATCTAAACTCATTCCTAATTTGTATTTAAAATTGTCATTCATTATATCTTCAAATTTCGAAGAATTAATAAACGAATTACTTAAAATACTTATTAAGTGGTATACATAAGAGTAATCATTTAAATCAAAAGTCAAATAATTTAATGTATTATTAAAATAATTTAAATTCAAAGATGGGAATTTTTTAATTAAACTTATAACTCGTTCCTTATTGCTTAAATAATCTTCCATAATATTTTCATCTACATAAGGTTTTTCAAATTCACCACAAGTTAAAATAATTCTATATAAGTTTTTTGCGTCCAATACTATCTTAGTATTTGGCTCTTTAATATTTAAATATTTTTTTACACTATTTTCTATTTCTGCTAAAAATAATTTATTGGAATTTACATATATTATCTCATCATTTGTATCAGAATTAATATAAGGGACATCGATTCCATTAATATTTAAAGTGTTTGAGTAATTGCCATTAAAGTAAAAATTGCTATAAAGAGCTTTAATTATTGCATCTAGTATTTGTTTTGAATATTTATGATCTTTGTATAGTATCATCTGATCTCTTAAATATTTTTTATTTTCTTCTATATCATTAGTCAATTTAGACAAAATCTCTTTTATAATTTCCTCACACTCTATATTATATTCTTTTTTTTGATTTGCTTCATTCATAAAATATACTATTTCTCCTTTGAAATTAAATTAGTTCTAAAATACATTTTTACAATTATTATAAATTTATTTTTGCTATCTTCTTATGCCACCAGTAGTTTGTTGTTGAGTAGATTCATATTCCATATTTTGAATTTGTTGTACTGCATTCATAAAATCCTGTTGTAATTTAGGCGTTGTTAAGTAAGCTGATACTTTTTGGTAATTATTGATAATATAATTAGGATCATTGTTGGCAATGAAGTTAGCAGCCAACTCCCTTTCAATTTTATTAATTAAATCTCCTTGTATTTGTAAATTTCCAGAAAATTGTTGTCCATTTTGCATAATAATATTTTGTGGATTTCCTTGTAATTGACTTCCATAACCGGCTATTAATAATTTATCAATGGAATATATTTTCTCAAGTTCAAGCATAAAATCTTCAAACTTTCCTTCATTGCCTGGGAAGACTTCATACATAGCTTTTAATTGTTCTCGTCCATCTTTTCTGTATCCCAGTGCCAATAATTGATTTAATGGTATTCCCAAAGAAGAAGATAACAACATTAATATATTGCCATTTAATTGATATTCAGATAATGGACTGTATGGTGTGTGTTCAGAATGACCTCTAACAGTGTTCGGTTGTTGTCTGTATTGTATGTTTGTACCATTAGATACGTGATATAAAATCTCAGCTGTAAATTGTGTTGCACCCTCTGTTAAAAACATACCAGTTTTACCATTATAAAAGGAACACTCTTCGTGATCTTCAACCATTCTAGTTTGTAAGGCGTGAGTTAATTCGTGAAAAAAATAGAGTTTATTTGTTTCATAATCCATATTTAAATTCATTTCAATTCTATCTTCATTAGTTCTACCGTGAATTCCTCCCAAATTTGTTTCATTAACTGTTTTCAGTAGCTGTGGCAATGATTTAGCTACTTCAACAGGATCAAGATATAATCCGCCTTCATAATCAAGTTGGCCTATAGAGTCAATATAATCTGCTATTAAAACAAAATACTTGTCTGGAATGTTATGTGGTGTATTTCTATATTGCATTTTTATCGAATCAACTAATCCGCTGTTAATTAATTCTTGTTCTCTTTCTATTCTATTCATAAAATTCACCTCTCAAAATTTATAGATATTTTTGTTTATAATTTTATAAAAATAAAACTATAATAGAAAATACAATTAATATAATTATTTCTGGTAAAATAAATTTTTTGTATTTATTGTAATAAGAAATAATTTTTTCTCTGTTTTTTAAATTATCAACATTTTTTCCTATTAAAATTTCGCTTGTTTGTTTGTATTGTTCTACATCATCTTTATAAATACTTTGATAATTTTTATCATCATAACCAGCGTATACTTTTTCTGGAATTATATTAGAATATAGTCCATCTAATATTGAACTTCCAATCAACGTTCCTAATAGGTAAGATATTAATAATACAACAATGGGGAATGCTATATATGTTGATGAAAACATCATTCTAATAGTGGGGACAAATAAACATAAAATACAAATTATAATTGCTGGAATAAATGCGATTGTAAATCCAACTATATTTTTAATTTTACTTCTGTTTTTTATGGTTGAATCGTATCTTACAGGTGCGTTTAGTATTTTTGATTTTATTAATTCATAAACATCGTCAATTTTTTTATAATTGCTATTTAATGATATTTCTATATCTGCTTTTCCTTCAAAAATCCACATATTAATGTTTTCTCTAAAATAATCTTCACCATTTCCAATTTTTTTAATACTATATGATACTCCAAAGAAAACATATATCCTTTTTATTTCTTCTAATCTTTGATAATAAATAGAAATAAAATTATTATAATTATCAAATTTTATGGTAGTATCATCATAGAAATCAACTTCAAATGTTAAAGTGCTTCCCTCATCTTTATAGTCCCAATTTCTATCAGACCATTCTAATATAGAATTTTTTCTTTCCTGTATCTCTGATGTTTTCTTATATTCTAAAATTTTTTCTTGCATCTTAGAGAAAATATCAAACAAGTCCTCCGATTTAATTATTTTATTTGCGACTTTTATGGTATCGTTATACATTTTTTTCATCTCCATTAAGCGTTGCTTTATCTACTAAGTTTAACTGGTTAATTTTTTTAAACTGACTATAATAGGCCAAACCGCCAAAACTATCTTTGTTGGTTTCTAGTTTAATATTTAATTTTTTACAAGTTTCTTTTACTAAATTCATTATTTTTCCTTGTGTAATAGGTTCTACAAATACTTGATTTGGATTATAGCTTATCAAATCTGCTATTGTAGCAACATTTTCATATGGTAAATCAATTATTTTTTTTACAATATCATATATCGTTGTGTTCAAATATCCATCATTGTTTCCTATAACTTCTTCAATAATTATTTTCAATCTTTCGTCAGTTATTTTATCATCAAAATTATCATTGTTTAAATCATTTCTTGTTTCTGAATATAAAACACCATTTTCCATATCTTTTTTAAAATTGGGATAGTATAAATCATCTAATATATCCTTATTTTCAGTTAAACATTTTTTAATACATTCGATAGCAAATTCTTTTGTACCACTTGGTTCAGGAATATATGGTCTTTTTCCAAATCTTTCTTCATATAACTTACAATATTTATCAAATTCTTTTTCTTCACCTGATAACTCTGGTGTTGGAGTATTTATAAACATTTCCATATATGATTTTACTTTATCATCACTAACTTTTATATATATTGTATTTTGAGGTAATCCCATTATAGTACTTTCATCAAATTTTGATTTGATTTTAATACCTTGCTCTTCTAATTTTTTGAAAGTATCTATAGAAATAGATAATACTTTATCTGTATCCACATCAACTAATTGGGATATAGTAAATTCGGTTCCATTAGGCAGCGATTTTATTTTTTCTACAAGTAAGTTTATTGTATCATTATCATTTGTTACCTCTATAACATTTGCATTAATGATTAATTCTTTTATTTCGTTCATAAAGTTTTTACAAAATTCTCCTATTTCACCTACAACTTGCCCATCAATTGAAATTATTAATTTACCATATTTAATGGTAATTGTTCTAGCACCACCACCGACAAGACTATTATTTAACATAAATTTTTTGTTTTGTGATAATGAATATTTTATTAAAACTTCAAGATTTTTATTTATAAATTCTTTAATCTTTTTCAATACATCAAAATTAATTCTATATTCCTTATTTTCTATTTTTATAGAATATTTTTCAATATCCAAAATCTCAATATCAATTCTATTAGTGTGATAATTAGGATGTGTCATTGGCAAAACTGAACCACTTTTAAGTTTAATTGAAAAATCATTTGATGGAGAAATAAACTCTTCCATTTGGTATAAATCTTCTTGACAATGTTTTAGCTGGTCATATTCCTTTTTTGTAATAGTAATTTTATCATCATTTATTACATAAAAATTATCATTAAATATTTTTTTAAATTCTTCATCTTCTTTTTGCCATTTTTCTTTTAATATAATTTGTTCTTCTTCTGGTTTCCCATCAAGTTCTTCTTTTTCTATTTCAAGTATCTTATTATCTATACTATTAGTATAAGAGTCAATATCATTAATATCTAAATTATTATTTTCTTGCATAGATATTTCTAAACTCTTTAGATTTTTAATTATGCTTAAAACTTTACCACGATTCTTTTCATTGATATATTTACCAACAGTATTTGTTAAGTCATATTGCAATTTGATATTATTACTGTTTGAATTTTTTTGTAATAAATATAGAATATTATACAGTTTATCAGCAAATGTTTTGTTCTTTTGACTCCATATAAGATCATCATCTTTTTCAAAATTATTAATTTCATTAAACCATTCGTTTATTATTGTGTTTTTTTCTTTAATTAAATTTTCCAAAGTTTTTTCTTGGCTATTCATACTATCATCTCCTATTATACAAATTCATAAAACTTTTAATCAAATAATTATTAACTAAAGTCTAGTATCCATAACTATTATATCATATTTTTTAAAATTCTTTTGCGTTGCTTTACACATTTGACATTTTTAATGTATAAAAGATAATAATCTAATAATTAATAACCTCATTAGTTATTGCTATTAAATCAATTTCTTCTTCTAAACTTTTAAAGCAATTAAATATTTCTTTGTTAATATTATCAATTTTTTTATTATGATTTGCTAATTTTTTCTTTTGAAAAAACAAAGGTTTATTTTCTGTTAAATGTTGTTTCTGCAATTCACATACTTTAATTTTAGTGCATATAATATCAATCCAACATTTTGATTCTTTATTTAATGATATTAAAGATAATTCTATAATCTTATTTACTATTTCATTATAATAACTTTTACTTATAGTATTATTATTCATATAACACGCTCCTAGTTAGTCTTGCAAGACTAACTATATTATAACATAGATTTTGACAATTAAAAAAAGAACTTAATCAAAAGTTCTAATCTTCTAAATCAATATCATCAAATACTGGATCGTCAAAAAAATCTTTTAATTTAAGTCCAAATCCATTACTTATTCTAGCAATAGTTAGCATTTTTGGATTTTTACTTCTACCGTCAGTTAAGTGTTGAGCTGTACTTTGAGTTATATAACTTAAACTTGCTAATTTATTTGTTGATAGATTATCAGATTTATTTAATTTGTTTGCTAAATCTTTATTATTACATAAATCGTTAATTCTTTTAGCAATCGCGTCATTTATCTTCATAATTACCACCACCTATAATAATTTTAATG